>DATHSN010000244.1:0-18081 GCA_035464115.1 Acidimicrobiales bacterium
GGCGGTGGTGTGGTCGACCACCACCGCCCCCGGTTCGAGGGTGGCGAGGGCGCCGGTGTCGCCGTAGAGCACGGCGCGGACGTCGTCGTCGCCCCCGACGCACGTGCACACCACGTCGGCGCCGCGGGCCGCCTCGGCGGGCGTCGCGGCGCGGGCCCCGCCGTGGCGGGCCACCCAGGCCTCGGCCGTCGAGGTGGTGCGGTTGAAGACGGTGACCTGGTGCCCGGCCGCCACCAGGTGCCCGGCCATCGGGAACCCCATGTTCCCCAGCCCGATGAACGCCACCCGCATCCGTCTCTCCTCTCGTCGGCGGTGCCAGTCCACCATGTCGGCCCGTTGCCACGGGCCGTCGGTCCGGTCAGGCCCGCTGGGTGGCGGCGGCGTAGCGGGCGCGGATGGCGTCGACGTCGACGGTCGGGTCGGGCTCGACCCGCGCCCGTTCCGCGGGACGCCACGCGGCGGCGACCTCGACCGGCGCTCGTCCGGTGAGCACCGCCGCCGCCTGGATCGCCGCGCCGGCGGCGACGTGCTCGTCGCGGTCGAGGACCACGACGGGGCGGCCGGACAGATCGGCCAACGTCGCGCGGTAGGCCGCCGACTTGGCGCCACCTCCCACCAGCGCGACCACGCCGGAGCCGGTGGCCACCCCCGTCGCCCCGATGGCGTCGGCGGCCGCCAGCAGACCGCAGACCACGCCCTCGAACGCGGCCCGGGCCAGCTGGTCGCGTCGGACGTCGGAGCGGAACCCGGTGAGCAGCCCGGTGGCACCGGGTCGGTCGGGGGTGCGCTCGCCGTCGAGCCAGGGCACCAGCACCACGCCCTCGGCACCGGCGGGGGCCTCGGCCCACAGCGCCTCCAGGCCGACGTGGTCGACCCCGAGGAGCCGGGCGACGGCGTCGGTGACCAACGCGGCGTTCAGGGTGCAGGCCAGCGGCAGGTACCGACCGGTGGCGTCGGCGAACCCCGCCACCAGCCCGCTCGGATCGCGCACCGGCGTCGTCGACACCGAGAACACGGTGCCCGACGTGCCGATCGACACGGCCAGGTCGCCGGGGCCGATGCCGAGGCTGAGCGCGGCGGCCATGTTGTCGCCGGTGCCGGGGCCGACGGGGATGCCGGCCGGCAGGCCGAGGGCGGCGGCCGCGTCGGCCCGCAGCGCGCCCGCCGTCTCGTCGGGACCGAGCACCCGGGGCAACGCCGACTCCCACTCGCGGTCGGCGACCAGCGCCAACAGGTCGGGGCGCCAGCGCTCCTCGCTCGGGCTCCAGTACCCGGTGCCGGACGCGTCGCCCCGGTCGGTGGTGGCCGAGCCGGTGAGCCGCCAGGTCAACCAGTCGTGGGGCAGCAGGACGGTGGCGGTGGCGGCCATCGCCTCCGGCTCGTGGTGCGCCACCCACGCCAGCTTGGTGATGGTGAACGCCGCCAGCGGGACCGAGCCCGCGGCGGCGGCCCACCCCTCGGCTCCCAGCCGGGCCACCAGCGCGGCGGCCTCGGGCGCCGACTCGGTGTCGTTCCACAGCTTGGCCGGCCGCACGACCGCGCCGCGGGCGTCGACGAGCACCGCACCGTGCTGCTGGGCGGCCACCGCCACCGCGCCCACCCGCGCCCGCAGGGCGGCGGGGAGCGCGGCGCAGGCCGCCTCGAGCGCACCCCACCACGCGGCGGGGTCCTGCTCGCTGACGGGCGGCGAGGTGCGCGGGTGCGGGGCGGCGGCGGCGGCCACGACGGCGCCGTCGCCGATGCGGTGCAGGACCGCCTTGGTGCTCTGGGTGGACGAGTCGACCCCCAGCACCAGGTCGTCGTCGGACACGTCGCGCCTCCTGCGTGGAGCGCCACCCGGCCGGTCCGGGCGAGGCGACCCACAGCCTGCCGGATGCGACGCGACGCCGGGGCGGGCACCATGGCACGGTGCCCGACGCCGACCCCTCCCCGCGCTCCGCCGACCGAACAGCCACGTCCGCCGACCACGACCTGCTGACCGCCGGGGCCACGGTGGTGCTGCTCGGCGACAGCATCACCGACGCCGGCCGCACGGTGTGGGGCCGCCCCGCCCAGGACGACGACCTCGGCGCCGGCTACGTGCGGATCGTGGCGTCGCTGCACGGCGCCCGGTTCCCGGAGCGGGCGGTGCGGTTCGTCAACCGGGGCGTCTCGGGCGACCGCACGCGCGAGCTCGAGGTCCGCTGGTCGGAGGACTGCCTCGCCCTCGCCCCCGACGTCGTGTCGGTCCTGGTCGGGGTGAACGACACGTGGCGCGCCTTCGACGCCGCCGACCCGACCCCGGTCGAGGAGTTCGAGCAGCGCTACCGCCGGCTCCTCACCACCACCCTCGACGCCACCGGCGCGGCGCTGGTGCTGGGCGAGCCGTTCGTGGTGCCGGTGAGCGACGAGGTGGTCACCTGGCGCCGCGACCTCGACCCCAAGATCGAGGTGGTCCGGGCCCTCGCCGCCGAGCTCGACGCCCGCCTCGTGCCCTACGACCAGGTCTTCGCCGAGGCCTGCGAGGTCGCGCCCCCGGCGCACTGGGCGCCCGACGGCGTGCACCCGTCGCCGGCCGGGCACGGGCTCATGGCCCTGGCCTGGCTGGAGGCCGTCGGCGCGGTCTGAGCACCGGCGGGGCGCCCCGGTCCGGCCCGGTCACCCACCACTGGTAGCATCACGACAGGGATCGACCGGAGTTCGGGCCCGGGGTGCGAGGCGGGAAGGGCGGCGTCGATGCAGCAAGCGAGCGATGCGCTGGCACGGGAGCCGGATCTGGTGCGGACCCTCGTGCGGTTGGCCGACTCGCTGGTCGACACCTTCGACCTCCTCGAGCTGCTGCGCGACCTGAGCGAGTCGTGCACCCGGTTGCTCGCGGTCGACGCAGCCGGGCTGTTGTTGGTCCACGAGGGCGAGCTGCGCGTCCTCGGCGCCTCCGAGGAGCGGCTCCGGTTGCTCGAGCTGTTCCAGATCCAGAACCACGAGGGCGCCTGTCTCGAGTCCTACGAGCTCAGCCAGCCCATCGTCGTGACCGACCTGGCCGACGAGGTGGCCCGCTGGCCGCGCTTCGCCCCCCAGGCCATCGCCTCGGGCTACCGCGCCACCCACGCCATCCCGTTGCGACTGCGCGACGACACCATCGGCGTGCTGAACCTGTTCCTGGCCGCCCCGGGAGCGCTGACGCCCGACGATGCCGTGGTGGCCCAGGCGCTGGCCGACACGGCCACCATCGCCATCCTCCAGCACCGCACGGTCGCGTCGGCGGAGCTCACCGCCTCCCAGCTGCAGACCGCGCTCGAGAGCCGGGTGCTCATCGAGCAGGCCAAGGGGATCATCGCCGAGCGCCGCCACCTCGACATGGAGCAGGCCTTCGGGATCCTCCGCCGCCACGCCCGGTCGCACCACCTCCGGCTGCACGACGTCGCCCGGCAGGTGGTCGACGACGAGCTCGACCTCTCCGAGTAGCGCGTCGATCCCGTCGAGGGTGCTGCGACCAGGGCCTTCCGACCCTGGTGCCCCGGGACATCCGACGGCTACCGTCCGTGGTGACGGGCTCCGCTGCGGACCCACTCGCCCGTGCTCGCAGCGAGCGCCGTCCACGAATGCTCCGAAGGAGCGTCATGGTCACCACGCTCGAGACCCCGAGACACCCGGTCGCCCCGGTCAAGAGGCTGGTCCTCGACGTGGTGCACGACGGCGCCGACCACGTCCTCGTCACCGTGAACGGCGAGGTGTGCGCCTACAGCGCGCCGGGACTGGCCACCCGGCTGTGGCCCGCGCTCGACGCCCGCCCGCGCACGGTCGTGCTCGACTTCCGGGGGATCACGTTCTTCGACGCCGCCGGTGTCCGCGTCTTGGTGGAGCTGCGCCGGCGCGCCGGCGATCGCGACATCCGCGTGGAGATGCTCGCGTCGCCCGCGGTGCGGCGGGTCCTGTCGCTGTGCCGCCTCGACGACCTCGTCGTGCTCGTCGACCGTCCCCCGGTGCCGCAGCGCGCCATCGGCGTCATCGACCTGCGCGGGCCGGCACCCCCGTCCGAGCCGGCGCCGCGCTCCTGCGCCGGCCCGCGTCCCGCGGGCAGCCGCCGGGACCGACCCTGCTCGTAGCGTCGGGCGTACGATCCCGGGGTGGCCGCGACCGGTGACGCCTCGTCCGAACCCGACCTCGGCCGCGATCCGGCGGCGATGCACGAGTGGACGCCGGGCCAGGAGCTGTTGGCCCACACCGTCATCGGGTTCGCCATCGAGCGGCTCCACCTGAGCAAGGACCCACGCTGGGGGGCCCGCTCCGCGGCCGATCTCGAGCGCGAGCTCACGGGCGTCGTCAGCGAGACCGGCATCGGTGGGGTCGAGGCGCTGCGGCTGTTCCGCGAGGTGCTGCTCCCCGCGTGTCGCCCCCTCGACGATCCGATGATGCTGTCCTACGTGCCTGGCGCGCCGTCGGTGGCGGCCACGCTGTTCGACCTGGTGGTGAGCGCCTGCTCGGTGTTCGCCGGGCACTGGGAGAGCGGCGCCGGGGCGATCGCGGCCGAGAACCAGGCGCTGCGCTGGCTGGCCGACCTGGCCGGGTTCCCGCCCCAGGCGGCGGGCGTGTTCGTCTCGGGTGGTTCGGCGGCGAACCTGTCGGCGCTGGTCACCGCCCGCCACGTCGCCGCCCAGGGCCGCGACCGCCCCGCACGCTGGCGGGTCGCGGTGAGCGACGCCGCCCACGCGTCGGTCGACGCCGCGGCGCGGGTCATGGACGTCGACGTGGTGCGCGTCGCCGTCGACGACGCCGACCGCATGACCGCCGACGCGCTGCGCCAGGCCCTCGACGCCGATCCGGCCGCGGGCGACGGCGTGTTCGCGGTGGTGGCGAGCGCGGGCACCACCAACGCCGGGGCGGTCGACGACCTCGCCGGGCTGGCCCAGGTGTGCGCCGAGCGCGATCTGTGGCTCCACGTCGACGGGGCCTACGGCGGCGCCGCGCTCTGCGCCCCGTCGGCGCGGCCCGCGCTGGCCGGCATCGAGCGGGCCGACAGCTTCGGTGTCGACCCCCACAAGTGGCTGTTCGTCCCCTACGACTGCGCCGCCCTCGTCTACCGCGACCCCGCGTCGGCGGTGGCGGCGCACGCCCAGCACGGCGCCTACCTCGACGGCATCGACCGCGGTGAGTCCAATCCCGCTGACCTCGCCTTCCACCTGTCGCGGCGGGCCCGCGGGCTGCCGCTGTGGTTCGCGCTGGCGACCTACGGCACCGACGCCTACCGCGCGGCGGTGGAGGCCAGCCTGGCCACGGCCCGTTGGTTCGCCGCCGAGGTCGCCCGGCGACCGGCGCTCGAGCTGGTCATCGAGCCCGAGCTGTCGGTGGTGCTGTTCCGTCGTCGGGGCTGGACCGCCGACGACTGCTGGGTGTGGTCGGCCACCCGGGCCAAGGAGGGCATCGCCCTCGTGGTGCCCACCACCTGGCGGGGCGAGGCGGTGCTGCGGGTCTGCATCACCAACCCCCGCACCACCGCCGACCACCTCGCGCTGCTCCTCGACGACATCGAGCGGCACCCCGGGGCGGCCGCCGAGGCGGGGTTCAGCTGACGGCGGCCGACCCCAGGTAGGCCGACTGCACGAGCGGGTCGGCCTGGATCTCGGCGGGGGTGCCCACCGCGATGACCGAGCCCTGGTCGAGGCAGTAGATCCGGTCGCAGATCCCGGTGATGAACCCGAGGTCGTGGTCGATGACCACCACCCCGGCGCCGACCGCGGCGGCGGTCTCGCGCACCCGGTCGACCATGGCCAGCGACTCGTCGTCGCTCATGCCCGACGTGGGCTCGTCGAGCAGGAGGAACTCGGGGGCGAGGGCGGCGGCCCGCGCCAGCTCGAGGCGGCGGGCGTTGCCGTAGTCGAGCTCGCGGGCCCGCCGGTCGCGGTGCTCCCACAGGCCGGCCTGGGCGACGAGCACGTCGACGTCGGGCCGGGTGCGCCCGGCGCGGTGCCGCGCCGCCACCAGCGCCGCCACCTCGACGTTCTCGCGGACCGTGAGCGAGGGGAACAGGCGCAGGTTCTGGAACGTGCGGACCACGCCGGCGCGAGCGATCTGGTGGGCGGGACGACCACCGAGCTCCTGATCGCCGAGGGTGACGTGGCCGCTGGTGGGGGGCACCATGCCGGTGACCACGTTGAGCAGGGTGGTCTTGCCGGCGCCGTTGGGGCCGATCAGGCCGGTGATCTGGTCGTTGGGGGCGTCGAGGTGGGCGCGCTCGAGGGCCCGGAAGCCGCCGAACACCACGGTGACCGACTCGGCTCGGAGGTGGGCGGGGGCCGGCGGCTCCACCGGTGGCGCGGGGTCGGGTCGGGTCTCGTGGCGACGGCGCCACCGGCGCAGCGCCCACTGGTCGACCTCGAGGTCGTCGAGCAACCCGGAGGGGCGCAGGATCATGAAGCCGAGCATCGCCCCGCCGAGGAAGATCGACGACAGGCCGTCGCGCAGGAGCCACCCGAGCCCGGCGATGTCGACGCTGGGTCCGGCCAGGTAGCGGGTGAGCTCGTTGCCCACGGTGATGATCACCACGCCGGTGAGCGCCCCGGTGATGCTCTTGCGACCCCCGACGATGAGCATCACCAGGGTGAGCAGCGTGAAGTCGAAGAAGAAGAACTTCGGCGTGATCGTGCCCAGCTGGTACACCCGCAGCGACGCGCCGACGGCCACCACCGCCACCGACAGGACCAGGGCGATCATCTGCTGCACGGCCGGGTCGACGCCCATGGCCCGCGCCGCCAGGTCGTCCTCGCGGGCGGCCTGGGCGAGGCGACCGGTGCGGGTCTGGCGGAAGACCCGGGCGAGGACGATGGCGCCGAGGAGCGCGAGGTAGATCCACCCCCGTCCCGACAGGCCCTGTCCGACGCTGAACGACAGGCCGGCGCGATCGCCGCCGGTGAGGTTCGTCCAGTTGATGGCCACCTCGTGGACGACGAACAGCAGGGCGAGGGTGATGACCGTGGCCGACACCGCCCCGGAGCTGGCTCCCGAGCGAGCCAGGCCCAGCCCGACGATGACCGCGACCACGACCGTGACGGCGACGGCCGCCAGCACCGCGAGCCAGGGGTCGAGGTGGACGTCGGCGAGCCCGAACGGGGCGTCGGGGATCACCCGGGCCTTGCGGTCCGGGGAGATGGCGAGGACCGCGAACGCGTAGCCGGCGATGCCACCGAAGGCGACGTGGCCGAACGACAGCACACCCGTGTTGCCGATGTAGATCTGCAGCCCGAGCACGATGATGGCGTTGATCAGCATCTGGGTGAACAGCTCCTCGCGCGAGGAACCGCCCCCCATCGTGTAGAGCAGTCCGCCGCCCACGAGCACGGCGAAGAGGACCAGCGCCCCACCGGTGGGGGCGAGCAGGTCGCGCACGGGGTCGCGACGCATCAGACCCGCTCCGCCTTGCGCACCGCGATGAAGCCCTGCGGGCGGAAGATGAACAGCAGCGCGATGAGCACGAAGACGAACCCGTCGGTGAGCCCGACGACGCTCTCGGGCAGCCAGGTGCGCAGCAGCACCTCGGCGAGACCGAGGGCGAGCCCGCCGAGCACGGCGCCGCCGAGGCTCCCGAGCCCGCCGATGATGGCGGCGAGCACGCCCTTGAGCATCGGCGTGATGCCAGCTGAGGGCTCGGCCTGACCGGTGCGCATCAACCAGAACACGGCGGCCACACCGGCCAGCGCGCCAGCCAGCGCGAAGGCGCCGCGGATCACCCGGTCGCTGCGCACGCCCATGAGCCGGGCGGCGTCGAAGTCCTCGGCGGCGGCCCGCAGGGCGATGCCGAACATGGTGCGCTTGAGCAGCAGCACCGTCGCCACCAGCGTGACCGCGGTGACCACGATGGTGAGCACGTCGACCACCTCGAAGCTGACGCCGAAGATCTTCCAGGTGTCGAAGATCCAGCCCGGCCGGGGGAACTGGCGCAGGTTCGCCGACACGAACATCACGAACAGCGCCTGCACGACGAAGTGCACGCCGAACGACGTGAGCAGCATGGTGAAGTCGGGTGCGCCGCGGACCCAGCGGAACGCGACGAACTCGATGACCACCGAGGTGATGATGGCGGTGAGGAACACGGCCGGGACGACGAGCCACCACTCGGCGATCTCCGAGGTGAGCATCCAGTACGCCACGTAGGCGCTCACGGTGATGAGCTCGCCGTGGGCGAAGTTCACCAGGTGCATCACGCCGAAGATCACCGCGATGCCGAGGGCGATGAGGGCGTAGATGCTGCCCCGCCCGAGGCCGTCGACGAGGTTCTGCAGCAGCTCGGTCACTGGCCCGGACCGCCGACGAACGTGTCGAACAGATCGGGGTTGTCGCGCAGCTCGGCGGCGGGGCCGCTGTGGGCGATGACGCCCGACCGCATGACGTAGGCCCGGTCGGCGACGTCGAGCATGCGTCGGGCGTTCTGCTCGACGACCAGCAGGGTGCGTCCCTCCTCGCGGAGGCGGGCGATGAGCCCGAACACGACGTCGACGAGCGTCGGCGCGAGGCCGAGCGACGGCTCGTCCATCAGCACGATGCGCGGCTGGGACATCAGCGCCCGGGCGATGGCGAGCTGTTGGGCCTCGCCCCCCGACAGGTAGCCGGCCGACGTCGACCACTTGGCCCGCAGCACCGGGAACAGCTCGGCCATCTCGTCGAGCAGGTGCTGGCGCTCACCAGAGGCGACCGTGATCCCCCCGACGCGGAGGTTCTCGACCACCGTGAGGTCGCCGAAGATGCGCCGGTGCTCGGGGACGAGGGCCAGCCCGGCGCGCAGCATCTTGTCGGGCGACCACCCGGTGGTGTCGCGTCCCTCGAACCGCACCCGGCCCGACGCCGGGGCGAGCAGCCCCGACACCGAGCCGAGAAGGGTCGTCTTGCCCGCCCCGTTGGGGCCGATGAGGCCGACGACCTCACCGGCCCCCACCGAGAGCGACACGTCGCGCAGGGCGGCGATGGACCCGTAGCGGGTGGTGAGGCCGTCGACCTCCAGCATCTCCGGCCCCGCCGACGACTACTCGAACGTCGCGGAGAGGGTGACCTCGCCGTCGACGATCTGGTGCACGAACACCGGCTTGTCGGGGACGCCTCCGGTGCCGGCGTAGCCGATCGTCCCGGTGAGGGTCTCGAGCCCGGAGATCTCGGCGATGGCCGCCCCGATCTCGGCGGGGTCGGTGGAGCCCGACTGGACGAAGCCCTCGATGGCCACGATCACCGCGTCGACCGCCAGGCCGCCGAACGAGGAGTTCTCGATCGGCGAACCGGTCTCCTCCTCGAAGCGCTGCACGAACGTCTCGAGGCGGCTGCCCGGGGCGACGAAGGCGTGGGTCGTGTAGGCCACGCCCTCGTTGTTGTCGACGGCGATGATGCCGGTGGCCTCCGAGGCGTCGGCGCCGAGGAACTGCAGCTCGACGCCGGCGGCCTCGAGCTGACCCCGCAGGATCGACATCTGGTCGGCGATCATGGCGCTGTAGAGCACCTCGTCACCCTCGGCGACGCCGGCGAGCTGGTTGGCCTGCGAGGAGAAGTCGGTGTCGTCGAACGGCACGTAGCTGTAGTCGGCGATCACCTCCCCGCCGGCGGCCTCGAAGGCGTCGGTGAAGACCTCGGGGTTGTACCCGAAGTACGGGCCCGGGGCCGAGAACGTGACCGCCCGGGTGAAGCCCTGGTCGAGCGCCCACTGGGCGGCGACCTCGGCCTGGCGGGTGTCGTCGAAGGTGACGAGGAACGACAGCGCCGCCGGATCGGGCAGGATCGGCTCGGTGGAGGCCACGAAGAGCACGGGCACGTCGCCGCCGGTGACCTGCAGCAGCGGCTGGCCGAAGTCGGCGAACGGCGGGCCGAGGATCACGTGGGCGCCGGCGTCGATCAGGTCACGGGCCGCCCGCTGGGTGACCTCGGGATCGCCCTGGATGTCCTGCTCGATGTACTCGACGGGCGTGCCGTTCACCCCGCCGGCGCAGTTCACCATGTCGATGAACAGCGACGCGGCCTGGCTGCCGGGGATGTCGACGAACCCGCCGACCTCGGACTTGTCGGCGGCGTAGCCGATGATCAGCGGATCGCCGGTCGGCTCCTCGCAGTCGGCCAGGTCGACGCTGAGGATGGCGTCGAGATCGAGGGCGCCGGGACCGGCGGCGGCGCCGCCGTCATCGCCGCCGTCATCGCCGTCGTCGGCACCGTCGTCGCCACCGGCGTCCTGCTCGGTGTCGTCGCCGGTGTCGGCGTCGTCGGCCGCATCGTCGTCGCCGCACGCGGCGGCGACCAGCGCGAGGGCCAGCAACAGCGCCAGCCAGGGTGACCGCTTCATCCGAAACCCCCCAGGTCGGTCGTGAGACTGGCGTCACGCTACCGGTGACGATCGTTCGGGAGCAAACGACCGGGTGGGCCGCGGTAACGTCCGCGTCATGAACGAGCTGCGCGGCCTCATGTACCCGCGGTCGGCCACCGGCCGGGCGTCGATCATCCCGAACCCGCCCTGGCACTACTCGGGCGAGATGCTCACCATCGAGTACCGCACCGACCCCGCGGCGGTCGCCGAGCTGCTCCCCCACCCCCTCGAGCCGGCCGCCGACGACCCCGGCGCGGTCGCGGTCATCTGGGCCGACTGGCAGAGCTGCGGCGACGACTTCTCCGAGCTGCTCGACCCGGTGCGCAGCCAGTACAAGGAGGTCTTCGTCGTGGTGCGCTGCACGTACCGCGGCGAGACCTACAGCCGGTGCGTCTACATCTGGGTCGACAAGGACTTCGCCATGGCCCGCGGCCACCTGCAGGGCTACCCCAAGAAGATGGGCGAGATCTGGATGACCCGCCCGGTCACGCTCGGGCGGGCCGGGCCCCGGCTCGAGCCCGGGGGCACGTTCGGGGCCACCTGCAGCGCCTACGGGCACCGCCTCATCGACGCCCGGTTCACGATCACCGGCACCGCGGAGTCGGCGGGGTTCGTCAACGGGCACCCGATGCTGCACAGCCGCCAGATGCCCGCCATCGAGGTCGACGGCACCGACGCGCTCGACGAGCTCGTCACCATGCGGGGCTACGACGTCGAGCTCGGCCCGGTGTTCGCCGGCGACGCCGAGATCGCGCTGCACGACGTGGCGTTCGAGGAGCTCGGGCGGATCGCGCCCCACGAGGTCATCGGCGGCTACTACCGCGGCGTCGCCAACTCCTGGAACGGCGGCACCACCCTCGAGCACCGCCCCCGACCGGTCTGACCCACCCGGCGGCGCCGTCGGGGCGGCACCGCCGGAGTCGCCACCACGGGCGCCGAGGGCGCACCATGGGGAGGTGCGCGCCGCTCTCGCCCGGATCCCGGTCGGCGATCGCCGCCGGTGGGCGGCGTTCGACGCGCCGCGCGCGGTGCTGCGGGCCGAGGCGCTCGACGAGGTGCGTGGGTGCGTCGAGGCGGCCGACGCCGCAGCCCGCGACGGGAGCTGGGTGGTGGCGATGGTCGCCTACGACGCCGCGCCCGCGTTCGATCCCGCGGCGCGGGCCCGTCGGCGCGCCGACGTGCCGCTCGCCTGCTTCGGCGTGTTCGACGACGTGCGCCTGGTCGATGCCCCGCCCGGGGGACGCTTCGACATCGGCGGCTGGACACCGTCGTGGTCGGCCGAGGACCACACCGCGGCGGTGGGCCAGGTCCGCCGCCACCTGCGCGACGGCGACGCCTACCAGGTCAACCTCACGCTGCGGCTCCGGACCCGGTTCGCCGGCGACCCCGCCGGCCTGTTCGCGGCGTTGACCGCGGCCCAGCCCACCGAGTCGGGGGTGTTCGTCGACCTGGGGGCCACGGCGGTGTGCTGCGCGTCGCCCGAGCTGTTCCTGCGCCGCGACGGCGACGCCGTCGAGATGCGCCCGATGAAGGGCACACGGTCCCGGTCGGGCGACGTCGACCTCGTCGAGGCCGAGGTCGACGAGCTGCGGGCGGCGGCCAAGGACCGGGCCGAGAACGTGATGATCGTCGACATGGCCCGCAACGATCTGGGTCGCGTCGCCGAGATCGGCTCGGTGCAGGTCCCGGAGCTGTTCGTGGTGGAGAGCCACCCGACCGTGCACCAGATGGTGTCGGTGGTGACCGCTCGGTCGTCGGCCACGCTCGCCCAGCTGCTGGAGGCGACCTTCCCGGCGGCGTCGATCACCGGGGCACCGAAGGTGGCCGCCACGCGGATCATCGCCGCGCTCGAGCCCGAGCCCCGGGGGATCTACACGGGGGCGGTCGGGGTCGTGCGGCCCGGCGGCGGGTTCGAGCTGGCCGTGGCGATCCGCACCGCCTGGGTCGACCGGGTGGCGGGGGCCGTGGAGTACGGCGTCGGCGGCGGGATCGTCTGGGACTCGACGCCCGACGGCGAGTGGGGCGAGGCCATGGACAAGGCCCGCCTGGTGACCGACCTCAGCCCCGCGGTGGGAGCCGCGCCCCGAGCCCGCTGACGTCGTCGAGGAACCAGTCGACGAGCGCGTGGCAGCGCCGACGGGCATCCGCCTCGTGGGCGGCGGTGTCGGCCCGGATCCGGTCGACGTCGAGGTCGGCGAGGTACTCCGGGTCGGCCATCGACAACCAGCGCTCGAGGTGGGGCGGGTCGACCTCGGGGTGGAACTGGGTGCCGACGTTGCGACCGACGCGGAACAGCTGGGGGCCGACGTCGGAGGACGCGAGCAGCTCGGCCCCGGGCGGCAGCTCGAAGCGGTCGTGGTGCCACTGCATCCACGGGCCGGGCGGGACGACCGCGGGGATGGCGCTGTCGATCTCGTACCAGCCGATCTCGGGGCGGGGAGCTCGACCGACCGAGCCGCCGAGGGCGGTGGCGAGAGCCTGGCCGCCGAAGCAGATGCCGAGCACGGGGCGGCCGTCGTCGGTCGCCCGCCGCAGCAGCTCGAGCTCGTCACCGATCCACGCACCGATGGTGTCGACGTCGTCGACCGACCAGATCGAGCCCATCGGGACCACCAGGTCGTAGGGCGCCAGGTCGGGCAGCGGGGCGTGCTCGTGCGGTCGCTCGTGGTCGGGGCACACCACGAACGTGTCGACCTCGATGCCCCGCTCGGCGAGGCGATCGCCGATCATCCCCGCCACCGACTGCGCGTCGTGGGCCAGCACCAGCGCCCGCATCGGTCGTCCTCCCCCGTGTCGGTGTCCAGGCCCGAGACTATCGTTCGGCACCGAACGATCCGCCCGCTCCGGAGGAACCATGGCCGAGTACCGCCGCGTCCTGCTCGACGGCTACCCCACCACCGTCCTCCGCGACGGCGACCGACTGCTGGCGCGCGACGGTCGCTCGGTCGAGATCGACGAGGCGGTCCACCTGCCGCCGGTCGAGCCCACCAAGATCATCTGCGTCCACCTCAACTACGCGAGCCGCGTCGACGAGTTCATGACCAAGCTGCCGCCGGCCCCGACCTACTTCCACAAGCCGATCACGGCGCTCAACGCCCACGGCGCCGACGTGGTGCGCCCGGAGCGGTGCGAGTGGCTCAACTACGAGGGCGAGATCGCCATCGTCATCGGGCGCCACTGCCGCAACGTGTCGCCGGCTGACGCCGGGGCCTACATCGCCGGGTACACGGTCGCCAACGACTACGGGCTGCACGACTTCCGCGACACCGACGCCGGCTCGATGCTGCGGGTCAAGGGCAGCGACACGCTCTGCCCGATCGGGCCGGGGCTGGTCACCGACTGGGACTTCCACGGCAAGCAGATCCGCACGCTCGTCAACGGCGAGGTCCGCCAGGACGGCAACACCGACGAGATGGAATGGGACATGCACTACCTCGTCGCCGACATCGCCCGCACCATCACGCTCGTGCCCGGCGACATCCTCTTGTCGGGCACGCCCGCCAGCTCGCGCCCGGTGCAACCCGGCGACGTGGTCACCGTCGAGGTCGAGGGCCTCGGGGCGCTCACCAACCGGATCGTGTCGGGGCCGACGCCGATCCGCGACGACGTGGGCGCGCAGCCGAGCCGGTCCGAGGAGGTCCTGTCCACCGCCATGGGGGGCGACTGGGAGTTCCGGGGCATCCGGGCGCCGCAGGGGCCCGGGGCCCAGCACTACGAGAGCACCGTGGAGGACGGGGCCGTCGAGGGCGAGGCCTGATGGCCGGCCGGGTGCGCATCGAAGGGGTCGACGTCAGCGTCGAGCACCACATCGGCGGCGAGCGGATCGGCTCGCCGACCACGTTCGAGGACCGCTCGCCCCTCGACTGGGACTGGAGGCTGGCCGACGTGGCGCGCGGCGACGCCGCCACCGCCGACGCCGCCGTCGCGGCCGCGGTCGAGGGGTTCGCGGTGTGGGGCGCCATGTCGGCGGTCGAGCGGGGCGCGGTGATGCGCCGGCTCGCCGACCTCATCGACGCCCACAACGACGAGATCGCCGCGGTCGAGTGCGTCGACATGGCGATGCTGCTCGAGTCGCTGCGGCTGCGGCTGGTGTCGCGGGGTGCCCGCAACTTCCGGGCCTACGCCGACCTGGCCGAGGCCCACGAGGAGCGAACCTGGTCGTCCAACGGCACGGCCAACGTGGTGCAGCGCATGCCGGCGGGCCCCACCGTGGTGATCACCCCGTGGAACGCCCCGTTCATGCTCTCGACGTGGAAGGTGGCGCCAGCGCTGGCCGCCGGCAACTCGGTGATCCTGAAGCCGGCGGAGTGGTCACCGCTGTCGGCGTCGATCCTCGCCGACCTCACGGTCGAGGCCGGCTTCCCGCCGGGGGTGTTCAACGTGGTGCAGGGCATCGGCGAGGAGGTGGGCGCACCGCTGGTGGCCGACCCCCGGGTGCGTCGGATCACCTTCACCGGCTCGCCCGAGACGGCCCGTCACATCGGGCGGGCGGCGGCCGACAACATCGTGCCGTTCACCGCGGAGCTGGGCGGCAAGGGCCCGCTGGTGGTGTTCGCCGACGCCGACCTCGAGGCGGCCGCCACCAAGGCCGCCGGGCAGTACGACGACTCGGGTCAGGTGTGCCTGGCCGGCACCCGCCTGCTGGTCGAGGCGTCGGTGCGCGACGAGTTCCTCGAGCGGTTCCACGCCCACGTCGACCGCCACGTCCTGGGCGACAGCCGGGATCCGGCGACCACGATCGCCCCCATGATCCACCCCGACCACGTGGCCCGGGTCGAGGCGTTCGTGGAGCGGTCCCGCGCCGCCGGCGACCGCATCGTGCGGGGTGGGCGTCGGGTCGATGGCGGGCTGTGGTTCGAGCCGACCCTGATCGAGCCGGCGTCGAACGACGCCGAGATCGTCCAGCGCGAGGTGTTCGGGCCCGTCCTCACGTTCCAGACGTTCGGTGACGAGGCCGAGGCGGTGCGCCTGGCGAACTCGACGCCCTACGGGCTGTCGGCGCTGGTGTACACGACCTCGACGGAGCGGGCCCGGCGGGTGGGGCGGGCCATCCGCGCCGGCACGGTGTGGGTCAACACGTTCCTGGTGCGCGACCTCACCGCCCCGTTCGGCGGGTGCGGCATCTCGGGCATCGGCCGTGAGGGTGGCGACTACGCCCTCGAGTTCCACAGCGATCTCAAGACGCTGCAGATCCTCGAGGACTCGACCCGGTAGCGGTCAGGCCGCGTCGGCGGCGGTCCAGCCGCCGGCGGGGCGCTCGAACCAGACGTGGACCTGGCCGGTGCCGATCGAGTTCTCGTAGTCGCTGTAGCGGGTGCCGGGGGCGCGGCAGTCGCGCCCGCCCAGCGCCGCCACCATCTGCAGGTAGTGCCCGAAGTTGCCCTCGGGCTTGTGGCGGAGGAACTCGGGCATCGTGTCGAGCACGCGGGCGTGGTCGCCCGCCTCGAACCAGGCCAGGCGCTCGAGGTCGGCCTCGCGGGCCTCGGGCGTGCGGATGTGGACGGGGTCGGACGCCTCGTGGGCGCGCAGCTGCTTCAAGGGCCAGAACCGGTGGCTCATGGCGCCGCTGGCGAGCAGCACCACCCGGCGGTCGGACCGGGCGATGGCCCGCCCGATGGCCTCGCCGGCGAGGAGGAAGTCGTCGGTCTCGCCGGTCTGGGGGAGGCTCACCGTGATCCACCGCTCGTCGCCCTGCAGGAAGCCGAGCAGGTTCACCGTGGCGTAGTGGATGGGCAGGTGCGGGTCGTCGATGGCGGTCATCCACGAGCCGGCGGCGTTCACCTCGTCGGCCATGAGCCGGGCCAGCTCGGGGTCGCCGGGGACGTCGTAGGGCACGCCGCTCATGCCCCGGGGCAGCTCGTCGGAGGTGAACCGGCCGGTGCGGCGCTCGTGGCCGGTCACGACGAACTCGACGGTGGTGAACCAGTGCGAGTCGAACACGATGATCGTGTCGGGACGCAGCCGGTCGAGGACCTCGGCCTTGAGCCGGTGCAGCCCCGGGACCAGGCTGATCTCGTGGCCCTCGTTGAGCTCGAGGCGCACGGCTTCGGGGAGCACGATCGTGGGCACGTGGGCCACGAGGCCGGCTCCGATGATCTCCCCCACCACGGTCCTCCCGGGATCGCTCGACATGTCGTTTGGACCCAAACTACCATCGGGCCCCGTCCGGGGGACGACCGACCAGGGGGATGCCGGTGACCACCACCGAGCCGGAGATCGATCTCGGCGACGACCACGCCGACATCACCTCGCACGACACGTTCGTGCAGGGGGTGCCGCACGCGACGTTCCTGCGGCTGCGCCGAGAGGACCCCGTGGCGTGGTTCGACGAGGCCGACGGCAGTGGCTTCTGGGCGGTCACGAAGTACCGCGACATCATCGACGTGTCGCGCGATCCCGACACGTTCACCTCCACCAAGGGCATCCGCCTCGAGGAGATGGACGAGGAGGAGACCGCGGCGCGGCGCACGATCATGGAGACCGATCCGCCCGAGCACACCCGGCTGCGCCGACTGGTCAACCGGGGCTTCACCCGCAAGGCCGTGCTCGAGTACGAGGAGTCGATCCGCGAGCTCGCCGCCGCGGTGTGCGACGACGCCGTCGAGGCCCGTGAGTTCGACTTCGTCGACCAGGTGGCCCGTCAGCTGCCGATGCGGATGCTCGGGCGGCTGCTCGGCATCCCCGACACCGACGGCGCCCACCTGGTGGAGCTGGGCGACCAGATGATCGCCAACTCCGACCCCGAGTTCACCCAGCACGTCGTCGACCAGTCCGACACCGAGGAGTACCGGTTGCTGCCGTTCCGGTCGCCGGCGGCCATCGAGCTGTTCGACTACGCCCAGGAGCAGGCCGACGACCGGCGGGCCCATCCCGGCGACGACATCATCACCAAGCTCCTGCAGCCCACCACCGACGGCGAACCGCTCTCGGACCTCGAGTTCAAGAACTTCTTCTCGCTGATGGTCGCGGCGGGCAACGACACCACCCGCTACACCATGACCGCGGGGATGAAGGCGCTGCTCGACCGGCCCCACCTGCTCGACGAGCTGCGTCACGGCGACGAGAAGCTGTGGGAGACCGCCACCGAGGAGATCCTGCGGTGGGGATCGGTGACGATGCACTTCCGGCGGACCGCGACGCGCGACGTCGAGCTGCGGGAGCGCCAGATCCACGCCGGCGACAAGGTGGTCACCTTCTTCATCAGCGGCGACTACGACGAGGACCAGTTCGCCGACCCGTTCCGGTTCGACATCCGGCGCGACCCGAACGACCACATGGCGTTCGGGCGGGGCGGACCCCACCTGTGCCTCGGGGCCTGGCTCGCCCGCCTCGAGATCCGGGTGCTGTTCCAGGAGCTGGTGGCGCGGGTGCGCAGCGTCGAGCAGACCGGTCCCGAAGCTCGGCTCCGTAGCAACTTCATCGCGGGGATCAAGCACCTGCCGGTGCGCATCACGCCGGTGTGAGTCGCTGGGGGCGCTGCTCCCCCGCACCGGGTCGTCGTGGATGGACCAGTCGACCGCCTCGTCGGCGACGGGCACGCGTGGCTCGTCGCCCCCCGGGTGGGTCGACGGGTTCACGAGGTGGGAGATGTCGAGCGCGTCGGCGCCGCCGCCCGGGCGCGGCGTGGGCGGCAGCGGCTCGCTGCCGTGGCGACCGGGGCGCGCCCGCCAGCCACGTCGCACCCGGTAGACGCCCCGTGCCACCCGTTCGGCCCGTCTGGCGTGGACCTCGTAGCCCATGGCGTTGGCGAGCGCCTTCACGGCGTGGGGTCC
>DATHSN010000245.1:0-4471 GCA_035464115.1 Acidimicrobiales bacterium
GGCGAAGCCGCGCGGTGGGGACGAGCAAGGCCCACGGGGTCACCGACCACCTCGGGCCTGCGGCGTGCAGAGGTCGATGACCACCTCGCCGGACGCTATCGACGCAGTTGATGCGTGGGCGAGGGGGGACTCGAACCCCCAATGGGCCGGAGCCCCGCCGGGTTTAAGCCGGCTGCGTCTGCCAGTTGCGCCACTCGCCCGAGTGGCGCCCAACGTAGCCACCGCTCACGCCGCCCGGTCGAGGCTCGGGTCGACCCCCTCCCACAGCGCGGCGCGCGCCCGCATGGCGTCGGCGCCGACCAGGCCGTTGGCCACCACCACCCCCTCGACCATGTCGCCCAGCACCGCCGGCCACGGCCGGCCCCGCAGCCGCACCGCGACCGTGGCGCCACCGTCGGCCCGGCGGCGGATGGTGCGGTCGGCGCCCGCCACCCGGGGCGGGCTGCGGAACGCGGGGATCGTGAGCCCGCGGGCGCGGGCGGTGTCGGCCAGCGAGCGGGCGGCGTCGGCGAATCTGAGAGCGGTGGCCTCCATCCCCACGAGTGTCCCCAGGGGGAGTGACAGTCGGAGAAGGGAGCCCACCGAGACAGCCCCTCCCCGACCCGAGACCACCACCGACCCGGGCGTAGCATGCGCGCATGGCCGCCGGCGACGATCCCTCGGGCGAGCACCCCCGTCCCGCGGTGGCCGACGCCACCCCCGGCCAGGCGCTGGTCCACCTCCCGCCGGTGGTGCCGCCCACCGCCCCGCTCGACCCCGACGAGCGCCCCGGCGACGTCGACGCGTGGGGCCGCTCCGAGCGGGCCCGGTCCCTCGCCCGGCGCCTCTACGACCCGATCTACCGCCGCTGGTTCCGCGCCGAGTGGGAGGGCCTCGAGCGCATCCCCACCGACGGCGGCGCCCTCCTCGTCGCCAACCACGCCGGCGCCATCCCGTCGGACGCCCCGGTGATCATGCACGGCATCGAGACCGAGCTCGACCGCCCGGTCTACGGCCTGGCCGACAGCGTCTTTCGCCAGATCCCCGTCGTCGGCACCGCGTGGGCCCGCCTCGGCGGCGTCGTCGCCCACCCCGACAACGCCATCCGCCTGCTCCGCGACGACCGCCAGCTCGTCCTGGTCTTCCCCGAGGGCAACAAGGGCCCGGCCAAGCACGTCTCGGAGCGCTACCAGCTCCGCCGCTTCGGTCGCGGTGGCTTCGTCGAGATCGCCATGCGGGCCGGCGTCCCGGTCGTCCCCGTGGCGGTCATCGGCGCCGAGGAGTCGATGCCCGTCATCGCCCGCTCCCCCACCCTCGCCCGCAGCCTGCGCCTGCCCTACGTGCCCATCACCGCCAACCACCTCCTGTTCGGCCCGGTCCTCGGCACCGTCACCTACCTCCCCGCCAAGTTCCGCCTGCGCGTGCTCGACCCGGTGCACTTCGACGTCGAGCCCGGCAAGGAGCGCTACTCGCGCTCGAAGGTCATGGACGCCGCCGAGGAGATCCGCCAGCGCATCCAGGAGGAGCTCTACGACATGCTCCGCACCCGCGAGTCGGTCTGGTTCGGCTGATGGGACGCCGGGTCCTCATCACCGGCATCGCCACCTTCTGGGGTGGCCGGGTCGCCCAGGCCCTCGAGGCCGACCCGACGGTCGACCTGGTGCTCGGCCTCGGCGTGAACGAGCCCACCGTCGAGCTCGAGCGCACCGAGTACGTCCGCGCCGACGAGAGCTACTCGATCCTGGCCCGCCTGGTGCGGGCCGCCGAGATCGACACCATCGTGCACACGCACCTCATCGTCGACCCCACCCAGACCACGTCGCCCCGGCTCCACGAGATCAACGTCATCGGCACCATGAACCTGGTGGCCGCCGCGTCGGCCCCCGAGTCGACGGTGCGCGAGGTGGTGGTGAAGTCGTCGACCATGGTCTACGGCTCGACCGCGCACGACCCCATGTGGTTCTCCGAGGACACCCCCCGGTCGACCCCGGCCCGCACCCGCGTCGAGCGCACCCTGGAGGAGGCCGAGACCTACTTCCGCGACTTCGCCGACGACAACCCCCACGTCAACGTGGCCGTGCTGCGCTGCTCGAAGGTGCTCGGCGACGACATCGTCACCCCGATCAGCCGGGCCCTCACCGCCCCGGTCACCCCCGCCATCGCCGGCTTCGACCCGCTGTTCCAGTTCGTCCACGAGGACGACGTGGTGCGCGCCATCCTCTTCGCCATCCAGCACCGCCCGGCCGGGGTGTTCAACGTCGCCGGCGACGGGGTGCTCCCGTGGAGCGAGGTGGCCGCCATGTGCGGTCGGGTGATCCTGCCGCTGCCGCCGTTCGGCACCGAGCTCGCCGCCATCCCGCTCTCCCGCCTCGGCATCGAGCTGCCCACCGAGCTGTTGAACCTGCTGCGGTTCGGGCGTGGCGTCGACAACTCGCGCCTGAAGGACCGCGGCTTCACCTACCGCTACACCACCGCCGGCACGGTCCGCTCGTTCGCCGAGGGCATGCGCCTCAAGCGGGTGGTCGGCGAGCTGCACCCGACCTACCGCTACCAGCGCGACGTCGAGCAGTTCTTCCGCCACTCCCCTGCGGTGGTCCGCGACCCCGGCCCGAGCCCGGACTGAGCCGGTCGGGCCGGGGGCGGTCCGTCGATCAGGGGATGCGGCCGAGAACCGGCACCTTCGAGAACCACCCCTGGAGGCTGAAGGGGCCGGCGCCCACGGTGGCGATGCCGAGGTAGGCCACCATCTCGATGAGGTGGCTGCTGTTGATGGGGTTGTTCTCCGGCCACACGTCGGCGGCGAGGAACATGAACAACATGAGCAGGGCGCTGCCGATGGCGGCGGTGCGCACCGCGATGCCCGCCATGAGCGCGACGCCGGCGAGGAGCAGCGCAGCCATGAAGCCGACGTCGGCGAAGTTGATGGCGTCGGGCGCCGACGGCGCCATCCAGTCGAAGAGGAACCCGGTGTGGCTCCCCTCGGTGCCGACGTTCAAGAACCCGAAGGTCGGCGAGCCGCCCTGGATCATCGCTGCGTCGCAGAGGTAGTCGATCCCGCCGGTCTCGTCGTTGCGGCAGGTGGCGAAGCCCAGCCCGAACATCTTGTCGAGGAAGGCCCACAGGAAGGACCAGCCCAGCAGGATGCGCAGCACCGTCCAGGCCCACATGCCCTTGGTGTGGCCGTCGCCGAACACCCGCTCGAGCGGGCGGGCGGCTGGCGGGCTGTCGGACGGCGCATCGTCGACGGTGCGCGGTCGGTCGGTCGTCATTGCCATGGTGATGTCCCCCTGTGAGGTGGTTGGTCCCCGGGGCCATGGTGTGCGCCCGCACCTGCGAACACAAGGACCCTGACGCGAATCTGTCCAGAGGGGGTGCGCGCCGAGGGCCGGGTCGCCCTGATCGGCCCGGCGCTACTTGGTGGTGATCTTGCGCTGGAGCGCGGCGAGGCGCTCGGCGAACTCGGGCTGGTCCATCGACCAGAGCTGGTCGACCAGCTCGCGCTCGACGGCCTCGTCGTGGCGGTCGACGGTGGCCATGCCGTGCAGGTTGGCCTTGAGGCGCCGCACCAGCTCGGGCGGCCCGGCCGCAGCCCGCCCGGCCAGCTCGCGGGCGGTGTCGAGCAGGGCGTCGTCGTCGACGCTGCGCCACACCAGCCCGGCCCGCTCGGCGGCGTCGCCGTCGAGGATCTCGCCGAACAGCACGGTGGCCATGGCGGTCTCGGGCCCGGCGATGCGTCGCATCATCCACGTGTGCCCGCCCCCGGGGTGGATGCCGAGCTGGAGGAACCGGGTGTCGAACCGCGCCCGCCGGCCGGCGAGGCGCAGGTCGCAGCACAGCGCCAGGTTCATCCCGGCCCCCACCGCAGCACCGTTCACCGCGGCGATCGTCGGCAGGGGCGACCGGGCCACGCGCAGGAACCCCTCGTAGATCCGCAGCAGGCCGTCGCGCCGCGAGCTCCCGAGGTGCGAGAGGTCGGCGCCGGCGCAGAACGCGGGCGGGGCGCCGGTGACGACCACGGCGCCGACGTCGGCATCGGCCTCGAGGCGGTCGAACGCCGCCTCCATCTCGTCGACCAGGTCGAGGTCGAGGGCGTTGCGGCGGTCGGGGTCGTTCACCGTGACGGTGGCGACCCGGTCGGCGATGTCGACGAGGATGCGGCTCACGGGCCGAGTCTCGCGCCCCGCGCCGGTTCGCTCCACGTTCGGGGCGGATCCGTCGCCGTCGCCGCGACCGGACCACCCCAGAGTCCGGAGCCACGGGGGACGACCGGTCGTCCGTCACGATCGTCACCGTTTCGTCATGTTCGCCTCAGACCGCCACCGCGGGCGCCGACGGATGTCATGTCGGCGGACCCGGAGCGACCCTCCGGTGGTCCCCGCCGAGTCACCCCCCTCGTCCAGGAGCCCGAACGTGCTCGCCAGCAGCCCCCACCCCACCTCCCTCGTCCCGCGCCCCGCCGGACCGACGTGGCCGTCGACCCGCGGCTCGATCG
>DATHSN010000246.1:0-5880 GCA_035464115.1 Acidimicrobiales bacterium
GGGGCGCGGCGTGGACGGTGGCTGATCGTGCTGGCCGTCGTCGGGCGCGGTCGGTGGGCCGCGGGGCGACGACGGCTCGGCCGACCGGCCCCGCACCGACGGGTCGTCGGCCGCGATCGCCTGCTCCAGCGCGCGGAGGTCGGCGCCCGGTTCGAGCCCCACCTCGTCGGCCAGCCGGCGCCGCAGCTCGTGGGCCACCCGCAGCGCGTCCGCCTGGCGACCGCTCTGGTGCAGGCCGAGCATCCACACGCCCCACAGGCGCTCTCGCAACGGGTGCTGGCGGGCCAGCACCTCGAGCTCGCCGACGGCGGTGCGGGCGTCGCCGACCGCCAACCGGGCCTCGGCGCGCACCTCGTGGGCCACCAGGCGCAGCTCCTCCAGGCGGACGGCCTCGGCGCGCACGGCGTCGTCGTCGGCGAACTCGTCGAACGCCCGACCCCGCCATCGGCCCAGCGCCGTCGAGACCAGCGCGAGGGCGGCGCCGGGATCCTCGGCGAGCTCGGCGCGGGCGCGGGTCAGCTCGTCCTCGAACCGCGCCGCGTCCACCACCTCCGGCGCGGCCCGGAGCACGTAGCCGGCGCCGCTGCGCTCGACCGAGATCGTCCCGGCGCACGAGATCGACCGACGGAGCTTGGAGACGTGGGTCTGCAGCGTCGCCCGGGCGGTCGGCGGGAGGTCGTCGCCCCACACCGCGTCGGCGAGGCGATCGAGCGACACGACCGAGCCACGGTGGGCGGCCAGCACCGCGAGCAGGTGGCGAGGCAGGCGCCCACCCACACCCACCGGTCGATCGTCTCGGAGCACGTCGACGGTGCCCAGCACGCGCAGCTCCATGAACCCAGTGTGACGCGCGATCACGTCGCGACCACCGGGTGGACCCACGACCGACCACGGACCGACCAGCGACCGACGGCTCACCGACGGCCGGGCGGACGGTGGGATGCGTACCAACCACACGACCCGAGGAGCGAGAGATGCACATCGACAAGCACGACGTCCCGGTGAAGCTGTCCACCACCGGCGCCACCGCCCGCCAGCAGCTCGACTTCGGGGCCCCGATGGGCTTCGACTCGATCGCCGCCGAGTACTTCACGCTCGCCGCCGGCACCGACATCGCGCCGCTGCTCCAGGGGCTCGACGGTGACGTCTGCGACGCGCCGCACTGGGGCTACCTGATCGCTGGCGAGGTGGTCGTCAGCTACTCCGACGGCAGCGAGGAGCGGTGCCGGGAGGGCGAGCTGTTCCACTGGCCGGCCGGGCACTCCGTGCGGGTGATCGACGACGCCGACATCATCTTGTTCAGCCCGCAGACGGCCCACGTCGCCGTGCTCGAGCACATGGAGGGCCGGCTCGCGGAGATGGGCGCATGACCCCCGATCTGCGCCACGAGCTCCACGACGGCATCGACGGCGCCGACCAGCTGGGGCGGGTGGTCCCGTGCCTGGCCGATCTGGTCGCCACCGTCCGCCCCGCCGACCTCCGGGCGAGCACCCCGTGCGAGGGATGGACCACCCGGGACCTGCTCAACCACGTGGTGGGCGGCGCCGAGATGTTCGCCGGTGCGCTGCAGGGTGGTCCGGTGCACGACATCTCCGGCCGCCTTCCCGACGTCGTCGGCGACGACCCGGCGGGAGCGCTCGGCCGGGCGGTCGAGCGGTTCGGGTCGGCCGCCGAGAGCCCCGGCGCGGCCGACCGGGTGCTCCCGCTGCCGTGGGGCCCGATGACGGGACGCACGTTCCTGCGCTTCGCCGCCTTCGACCTGCTGGTGCACTCCTGGGACCTGGCGGTGGCGCTCGACCAGCCGTTCGATCCTCCCGACGACCTCGTCGTCGAGGTCGAGGGGTTCGCCCACCACGTGCTCGACGGCTGGGCGCGCGACGGGGTGACGTTCTCGGCCCCGGCGCCGCCGCCCGACGACGCCGCGCCGATCGACCGGCTCGTGGCCTACACCGGCCGGACGGTCGGCGTGCCGGCGGGGAGGTAACGACTGCTGCTGAGCGCCAGCCCGCCGGGCGGCGCCGCCCGAACCAGTCAGCGTCGACCCGCGCGGCTCAGCGCCGCGAGGTCGCGTCCGAGGGCGCGTCGGCCCTGCTCGAACTCGACCCACGAGGCGGGGTCGGCCTCGACGGGGTGGCGCTCGGCGAGCACGTCGGCCCAGTGGCCGCGGCCCGTCTCGCGGAGCCGCGTCAGGTAGGCGGGCAGGTGGCCGCGGGCGTGGTACGGCCCGCCCTCGGCCAGCACCTGGTCGAGCGGGTCGATGTCGCGACCGGCGCGGTCGAGCTGCTCGGCGGTCCACTCGTCGAGCAGCGAGCGGGCGTCGGCCACCAGGTCGGGCCGATCGGCGGCGAGGTCGTGGGTCTCGTGGGGATCGGCGACCACGTCGAAGAGCATCTCGTCGGGCCAGCAGTGGTAGCCGTCGTGGCCGGTCCGCAGGTACAGGTGGTCGCCGGTGCGCACGCCCCGCTGGCAGGTCCACGCCCCCTGGGTGAGCACGAGGTGGTCACGGCCCGTCGGCCCGCCGGAGGTCAGCGCGGGCGCCAACGACCGCCCGGCCCAGCTGTCGGGCACCGGGCCGGCCTCGGCCAGGTCGAGCAGCGTGGCGGCCAGGTCGAGGTGGTAGTGCAGACCACGGTCGACTCCGGCGGCCAGCCCGGGCCAGCGCAGGATGGCCGGGACGTGGGTGGTGGCCTCGTCGGCCCCCTGGTGGTCGGCGTAGACGCCGAGCTCGCCGAACGCCTCGCCGTGGTCGGAGCTGACCAGGATGGCGGTCTCGTCGAGCACACCGAGGCGGTCGAGGTGGTCGACGAGCCGGCCGACGGCGTCGTCGGCGTAGCGGATCCCGACGTCGTAGCCGTCGAACACCCGGGTCACCTCCTCCATGGAGGACAGGTCCCACGGCTGCCGGGGCGGGGGCGGACCCCACTCGTCGGGGGTGAAGCCCCACGGCTCCTGGGCGGTGTGGGGCCCGGGGAGGTCCCAGTTGCGCTGGCGCACCTCCTCGGTGTGCCAGGCCGGGATCGGCTGCCCCTCGAACGGGTTCCCGTAGGCGTCGGGCGTGTTGTACGGGGTGTGCGGATCCCACAGGTGGACGTGCAGGAACCACTGGTCGTCGCGGCCCCGGCGGTCGAGCCAGTCGAGGGCGCCCGGGAGCACCTGGTCGGCCCGCTCGCCGCCCATCCCCCGCATGAGGTTCAGGGCCTCCATGAACCCGTTGTTCCACCAGCTCGCCGAGTGCCGGAACGGGAAGCTCGACAGCGAGGCGGTGTGCCAGCCGGCCCGGTAGAACCGCCACGCCCACGACTCGCGCATGGTGGCCGACATGAACTGGCGGCCCGGCCCCTCCGGGCGCAGGTCGGCGGCGGTGCCGCCGTGGGTCACCACGCCGTTGCGGGTGCCGAAGGTGCCGGTGGCCAGCGCGGTGCGGCTCGGCAGGCACGGCACGTCGGACGCGTAGACGTTGTCGAAGCGGATGCCGTCGGCCGCGAGCGCGTCGATGTTGGGGCTGGTGTCGCGGTGGTAGCCGTAGCAGCCGAGGTGGTCGGGGCGCAGGGTGTCGATGTCGAGGTACAGGATCCGCACGGTCAGCCCTTCGTGGGGAGCGACGCCCCGACGAGGTCGCGGCGCGGGTCGGGCTCCTGGGGCAGCACGTCGGAGGTCTCGGTGAGCCAGCGCAACATCCGCGACCGCAGGTCCGACACAACCGCGGTGTGGGCCGGGTCGTCGATGAGGTTCACCCGCTCGGTCGGGTCGTCGCGGCGGTCGTAGAGCTCGTCGCCGCCGACGGTGCGCTGCACGTAGGTCCAGTCGTCGGTGCGCACCGCGACGACCTTGGCGGCCAGGTCGGGGCGGTCGGACTCGAGCCCGTGCTTGAGGTCGTAGGGGAACGGGTGGTCGCCGGCGTGGTCGGCGTCGGCCGCGAGCAGGCCGCCCTCGCTGAACGCGGCGTCGCGGTGGTCGGCGGCGCCGTCGCGCAGCAACGGGACGAGCGAGCGTCCGAACTGGACGTAGGGCACGTCGAGCTCCGCGAGCTCGCACAACGTCGGCGTGATGTCGACCAGCTCGGTCAGCCCGGTGGCGACGTTGCCCGACGGTCCGCCGGGGATCCGGGCGATGAGCGGGTTGCGCAGCAGGCAGTCATCCATGCCCGACACCCACTTCTCGACCAGGCCGGCGTCGCCGAGGTACTCGCCGTGGTCGGGGAAGAAGAACACGGCGGTGCGGTCCTCGACCCCGGCTCGCTCGACCGCCCCGAGGATCCGCCCGAAGTGGTCGTCGATGCGGGCGACCATGCCGTAGTAGGTGGCGACGATCTCCCTCCAATCGGACTCGCCGAGGCGGTCGGTGCCGTAGCGACGACGGATCTCGGCCTTGAAGAGGGCTTCGCCGCGCTCCTGGGGCGGCGCCGGCAGCGGGACCGACGCCCGGTCGTGGCGCGAGTAGTAGGGCTCCTCCACCTCGAACGGCGGGTGCGGGAACACCAGCGGCACGTAGAGCACCCATGGCTCGGGGAGCCCGTCGGCCAGCCAGCGCTCGGCGGTCTGCACCGAGGCCTCGTCGAAGTCGACCACGGGCTCGGGGCGGGGCCCGTGGTAGAAGGCCCGACCCAGCGGGTGGTCGGGGCCGTAGGGGCTCCGCATCCACGTGCGGTCGGGCATCACGTCCCACCCGAACCGCGACACCGACTCCTGGGTGCGGCCCTGGGCCCACGTGTCACCCCGGAGCCCGACGTGGGCGACGTGGTAGCCGGCCGCCTTCAGCACCCCGAGGACGTCGGGTTGCCAGGGCTTGATGAGGCTGGTGAGGGTGCGGTGCCCGTGCACGTGGGGGTACCAGCCGGTGAGGAACGCCACCCGGCTCTGCGAGCAGAACGGGTGCTGGCCGAACGCCTGGGTGAAGCGGGTGCCGGAGGCCGCGAACGCATCGATGACCGGGGTCTGGACCACCGGGTTGCCGAAGCAGCCGAGGGCGTCGGCGCGGAGCTGGTCGGGGATGAACACCACGATGTTGGGGCGGCTCATGGTCCCGGCGGCTCCTCACGATCGGGCGGGGCCTCGCCCCGCCTGTCACCTAGTGCTCACTAACCTAGTGAGGGCTCAGCCGCGGCTCAACGCCACCGCTCGGCGCGGGCACACTGGGCGCCATGGCGAGCAGCGGAGCGGCGACCGGGGCCGGCCACGAGCCGGCGCGCCGGTCCCGCGCCGGCACCGACGCGCGGCGGGCGGCGATCGTCGACGCCGCGGTGCGCCTCTTCGCCGAGCGAGGGGCGAGGGGCACGTCGATCGCAGCCGTGGCTGCCGCAGTGGACCTCACCGACGCCGGGGTCCTCTACCACTTCCCCACCAAGACCGACCTGTTCATGGCGGTGCTCGAGCACCTGCAACGACAGCAGCGGGAGCGCTTCGACGACGCCACCCGGGCCGGCGGACTCGACGCCCTGCGCGCCCTGGCCGGGTGGGGCGAGGTGATGGAGGCCAACCCCGAGCTGGTGGCGCTGCAGGCGATCCTCAGCGCCGAGGCCCTCGCCGGCGAACCCCACATCCGCCGCTACTTCGTCGACCTCCACCGAGGGCGCCACGACCGCATCGCCACCCTGCTGCGCGACGCCGTCGCCGCCGGCGAGGCCGATCCGCAGCTCGACGTCGACGCCGAGGCCACCGCGCTGCTGTCGCACCTCAACGGCCTGCGCCTGCAGTGGCTGCTCGAGGACCGGACGCTGCCGCTCGCCGACCTCGTCCGTCGCTACGTCGACCAGCTGATCGACCGGATCGCCGTCGGCGGCTGACGACCCGGCGCCGTCGCCGGCTGACGACCCGGTCGCCCGGCGCCACCACCACCGTCCGCCACCCGAACCGGCGAACCGACGGTGCGCCCTGCGCACCG
>DATHSN010000247.1:0-2364 GCA_035464115.1 Acidimicrobiales bacterium
CGCGCCGCGCTCGGTCGCTGACCGCGCCACCCTCCCCTCGGCGCAGCCCGGATCCGATCACCGGACGGCGCCGGCCCGGCCCCGTCCGGGGATCGCGCGCACGACTCAGCACTAGCGTGGGCACTCTCATGGTCATGCGCACCTGGTCCATCCGTCCTCGGCCCGCGCCGGAGGTCTCGTGAACGCGGTCATCCTCGTCGGCGGGTTCGGCACCCGCCTGCGACCCCTCACCCTCACGATGCCCAAGCAGATGCTGCCGGTCGCCGGCCCCACCATGCTCGAACGGGTCATCGCGCACCTCGGTCGCCACGGCATCGACCGGGCCGTGCTGGCCCTCGGCTACCAGCCCGACGCCTTCATCGACGCCCACCCCGACGGCCACATCGACGGCGTCGAGCTCGTCTACGCGGTCGAGCCCGAGCCGCTCGACACCGGCGGCGCGGTCGGCTTCGCGGCCCGCGAGGGCGGCATCGACGACACGTTCGTCGTGGTCAACGGCGACGTGCTCACCGATCTCGACGTCAGCGAGCTGGTGGCGTGCCACCGCAGCTTCGGCGCCGAGGGCACCATCGCGCTGACCCCGGTCGACGATCCGTCGCGCTACGGCGTGGTCCCCATCGATGCCGACGGTCGGGTCGAGGCGTTCGTCGAGAAGCCTCCGCCCGGCGAGGCGCCCAGCACCTGGATCAACGCCGGCACCTACGTGCTCGAGCCGTCGGTCCTCGACCGCATCGAGCCCGGCCGCCGCGTCTCCATCGAGCGCGAGGTCTTCCCCGCCATGGTCGCCGACCGCCGGCTCTACGCCCTGCAGCGCGATGGTTGGTGGCTCGACGCCGGCACCCCCGAGGCCTACCTCGCCGCGGTGCGCGCCCACCTCGACGGCACCCGAGCCGACGACCCGGCGCTCGCCGAGGGCGCCACCGTCGATCCGTCGGCCATCGTCAGCCGTTCGTGGATCGGTCCCGGCGCCGTGGTCGAGGCGGGCGCGGCGGTGGTCGACTCGGCGGTGCTCGCCGGCGCCCGCGTCGGGCGCGGCGCCAAGGTCGCGTCGTCGGTCGTCGGTCCCGGCGCGGTGATCGGTGCCGGGGCGGTCGTCGACGACCTCACCGTCATCGGCGCCGACGCCACCGTCGAGCCCGGCGTGGTGCTGTCGGCCGCGCGGGTCCCGGAGACGTCGTGAAGGCGCTGGTCACCGGCGGCGCCGGTTTCATCGGGTCCACCCTCGTCGACCGCCTCCTGGCCGAGGGCCACCACGTCGATGTCGTCGACGACCTGTCCAGCGGCTCGCTCGCCAACCTGGCCGACGCCCGCGCCGCCCGGTCGGGCCGGCTCAGCGTCCACCAGCTCGACGTGCGCGATCCCGGCGTGGTCGACCTGATCGTCCGCCGCGAGCCCGAGGTGGTGTTCCACCTCGCCGCCCAGGCCGACGTGCGGGTCTCGGTGGCCCGCCCGGTGTTCGACGCCGAGGTCAACATCATCGGCAGCCTCAACGTCATCGAGGGGGCCCGCGCCGCCGGGGCGCGCAAGGTGGTGTTCGCGTCGAGCGGGGGCACGATCTACGGCGACCCCGACCCCGCCGACCTGCCCGTGCGCGAGTCGCACCCGCAGCACCCGGTGTCGCCCTACGGCGTGGCCAAGAAGGTGGTCGGCGACTACCTCCACGCCTACCGCGAGCTCCACCAGCTCGAGTACGCCGCCCTCGCCCTGGCCAACGTCTACGGGCCCCGCCAGGACCCCCACGGCGAGGCCGGGGTGGTGGCCATCTTCGCCGGGCGGCTCCTCGACGGTGAGGAGTGCACCGTGTTCGGCGACGGCACCCAGACCCGCGACTTCGTGTTCGTCGACGACGTGGTCGACGCCTTCGTCCGCGCCGCCGACCGCGGCAGCGGGCTGCTCGCCAACATCGGCACGGGCGTCGAGACCTCGGTCCTCGAGCTCTACCGGGCCATGGCCGCCGCCGCCGGGGTCGACGCGCCGCCCCTCCACGCGCCGGCCCGACCGGGCGAGCTGGCCCGCTCGGCCCTCGACCCGGGGCGCGCCGCCATCCACCTGGGCTGGAGCCCCTGGACCGACATCGACACCGGGGTGCGGGCCGTCATCGACCACGTGCGGAGCCAGCGGTCGTGACCGGCCACGCCCCGCTCGCCCCGGTGATCTCCGTCGACGAGCTCGCGGCGCTCCGCCGCGGCGACGCCCCCGTGGTCGTCGCCGACGTGCGCTGGTACCTCGACGGGCGGTCCGGGCGTGACGCCCACGAGGCCGGTCACCTCCCTGGCGCCGTGTTCGTCGATCTCGACGCGGTGCTCGCCGGCCCGCCGTCACCCACCGGGGGCCGACACCCCCTGCCCGCCCCCGAGGTGTTCG
>DATHSN010000248.1:0-14784 GCA_035464115.1 Acidimicrobiales bacterium
TCGGGTTCGTGTTCATCCGCCAGGGGCGGCGCGACGACGCCGGGAGGCTCGCGCACAGCGCGCTGCGCACCTTCGAGACCGTCGGCGCCACGGGATGGGTCGGCTTCGCCCAGCTCCTCCTGGCCGAGGTGGCGGCCGCCGACCGGCGGTGGGACGACGCCGCCGGCCACGTCGCCGCCGCCCGCACCGCGTTCCTCACCGCCGAGGACGCGGCGATGGTGGCGGACTGCGACGCCGTCACCCTCGCCCACCTCGTGGCCCAGGGACGACACGCAGAGGCGGTCGATCGCGCCGACGGGCTCGGCGCCGGGCTGGCCGCCGCCGAGCCCGACGCGGTGGTCCTGCACGACCTCGCCCTCGGCCGGGCCGAGGCGGCGCTGGGGGTCGGCGACGGTGCCGCGCGGGTGCGACGGGCACTCGACTGCTCCCGCCGCCATCGCCTGCGCTACGAGACCTACCGCTGCCTCGCCGCCCTGGCGGAGATCGCCGACGCCGGCGGACCTCCGGTGACGGATGCCGAGCGGACCGAGCGCGACGAGATCGCCCGGGAGCTCGGTCTGGGCGACGGGTGATGGCTCATCGATGCCGTAGCCCCCGACGGCGACCGGCCAGGCGCGACCACGTGGCGCGCCGGGGCCCGCAAGCGCCCCGGGCGGGCTGCGCCGGGACCCGCGCCGGCACCGGCGGCGGAGGCGGCGGAGGCGCCGGCCCTCCGCGGGGGAACCCCGCGCGCCAGACGGCCTCGCGGAACAGGTCGGCGTCGGCGAGGGCGGCGGCCCAGCTGGCCGTGCGGAACTGACCGGACCCGCCCCGGCGGGGGAACCACCGGTAGGCCTGACCGGTGGGGTCGACCAGGAGCACCCCGCCGCGACGGTGCCGGTAGACGTAGACCGGCGGGCGCCCCCGGCGGACGGCCCGGCCCACGACGGTGAAGTCGGACAGCTCGACCGGCGCACGGCCGACCAGGGTGTGCTCGGCGCGGAACGCGGACAGGGCGCTCCACCAGGCGGCCTCGTCGGGCCAGCCGATCGGTGCGGGCTCGAGCTGCATCGGTGACCTCCGGTCGTCGGGACGCCCCCATGATCCGCGGGGGGTGTGACACTCACGGGTCCGGGCGGTCCTCCCCCGATCGGGGGAGGCGGTGATCGCCCGGCCGGCCGACGACGGCGGGCCATCGGCTTCGTACGGTCCCGCCATGACCGCCACCCTGGACGCCGACCCGCACCTCGCCGCATGGCCGGCCGCGCCACCGTCGCGGCACCCCGGCCCCGTCCATCCCTCCCGCATCTTTCGCACCCTCGTGTCCGCTGCGCTGCTCGCCGCCGGGCTCGTCGCCGAGCCGGGGTTCGCCCTCGCCCTCGTCGGCTTGTTCGTGCTGGTGGTCCCGTTCGAGCGACTGGCGCCCCGGCACCGCCAGCCCCTCCGCCGGGCGGCGCTCGGCACCGACCTGGCGTGGGCGGTCTCGGCGCCGGCCCTCGCCGTGGTCGGTGGGACAGCTGCGGCCGTCAGCGGCGTGCTGAGCGTGGCGTGGCTCCCCGGCCTCGCCCTCCGTCCGCTCGTGACCGCCCTTCCTCCCACGGCCCACCTCGTCGCGGCCGTGCTCCTCTTCGAGCTCGCCGGCTACTGGGCGCACCGCCTCGCCCACGAGGTGCCGTTCCTGTGGCGCTTCCACGCCATCCACCACTCGACCCGCCACCTCGACTGGGTGAGCGGCCTGCGGGTCCACCCGCTCGACGGGGTGCTGGTGGCCCCGCCGTTCGCCTTCCTCCTCGGCGCCGGGGTGAGCCCCGAGGTGAGCGGAGCGCTCGCCGCCGTGCAGCTGGTCGTCGGCATCTTCCTCCACGCCAACGTCCGCTGGCGGCTGCGCCCGCTGCAACCGGTCGTGGCCACCCCGGAGTTCCACCACTGGCACCACGCCGACGAGCCCGAGGCGCACCACACGAACTACGGCGGCTTCCTTCCCCTCTGGGACCTGGTCTTCGGCACCTACCGGGTGCCGGCCGACCGACGACCCACCCGCTACGGCGTGTCGGAGCCGGTGCCCGACGACTTCGTCGGCCAGCTGCGCCACCCGGTGCGGGGCCTGCCCGGCCCGGGCGTCGTGCTGCGCCACCCCGTCCGGACCGCCTGCCGGCTGGTCGCCGCCACCCGCCGCGGCCTCGACCAGAGCTGGCAGGCCGCCACCCGCCCCACCCACCGGGCCCGGTGACCGTGGCCGACCCGCCCTAGCATCCGCCCATGGTCGCCGGACCTCTGCCCCGCCGCCCGGCATGGGCCGCCCGGGCCGACGGGTTGGTGGTGGCGCTGGTGGCCGCGGTCGACCTCGGTGGCGCCGTGTCGGCGCGCGCCGGCGCCGAGGTCCAGGCCGCCCCCCTCGGCCCGGTGGTCGTGCTGCTGGTGGCGGCCCACGCCGGGCTGCTGTGGCGGTGGCGCCGTCGCCGCCCGCTCGCCGTGCTCGGGGGCGTGGCGGTCGTGGCCATCGTGGCCGCGGCGGCCGCACCACCCGGTCTGCTCTCCACCACGTCCGGCGTCGTGCTCGTGGTGGCCGTCTACGCCGCGGCGGCGTGGAGCGGGCACCGCCGGTGGGCCGCCCTCCTGCCCGCGCTCGGCGCCGGGCTGCTCGTCCTCGGCGCCATCGACGACGACGCCGCGGTCGGCCAGGCCCTGGCCGTGGCCGCCGCCGTCGTGGGACTTCCGTGGACCGCCGGCGTGGCGGCCCGCTCCCGCCGGCTGTACGTGGAGGAGGTGGAGCAGCGCCTGGCCCGCGCCGAGGCCGACCGCGACGAGAGCGCCCGCCGGGCGGTGGCCGACGAGCGGGCCCACATCGCCCGCGAGCTGCACGACGTGGTGGCCCACCACGTGAGCCTCATCGGGGTGCAGGCCGGTGCGGCGCGAGCGTCGATCGGCCGGGACCCCGACCGCACGCGCGACGCCCTGCTCGCCATCGAGGGTGCCAGCCGGACCGCGGTGGAGGAGCTGCGGACCCTCCTCGCCGTGCTCCGCGACGGCGACGAGCCGGCGGCCCTGTCACCCCCGCCCGGGCTCGGCGACCTCCCCCGACTGGTCGAGGGTGTGCGCGCCGCCGGCCTCGACGTCGACCTCCAGCTGTCCGAGCGGCCGGTCGAACCGCTGATCGGGCTGTCCGCGTTCCGGATCGTCGAGGAGGCCCTCACCAACGTGGTCCGACACTCCGCTGCGGGTCGAGCCGAGGTCGTGGCCGAGGTCGACGACCGGGCCGTGCGCGTGCGGGTTCACGACCCCGGGCCCGCCCGCGCCGCACCCGACGGCACCGGCGCCGGCCGCGGGCTGGTGGGCGCCGCGGAACGGGCGGCCCTGTTCGGCGGCGTGCTGCGCGCCGGCCCGGAGGGGCCGGGATGGACGATGGAGGCCGTGCTCCCGGCGGGGCGGCGGCCGTGAGCCCCAGCCGACCCACCACCGTCGTGATCGCCGACGACCAGGCGCTGATGCGCGCCGCCTTCCGCACGATCCTCGAGGCCGACGGCATCGAGATCGTCGGCGAGGCGGCCGACGGCGACGAGGCGGTGGCGATCGTGCGCCGCGAGCGCCCCGACGTCGTGCTCATGGACGTGCGCATGCCCGGCCGCGACGGCCTCGGTGCCACCGCCGAGCTCACTCGCGAGGGCTCCCCCGCCCGGGTGCTGGTGCTCACCACCTTCGATCTCGACGAGTACCTGTGGGGCGCGCTGCGCGCCGGCGCCGCCGGCTTCCTCCTCAAGAACGCCGCCCCCGAGGAGCTCGTGGCCGCCGTGCGGCGGGTGGCGGTGGGCGACACCGTGCTCGACCCGGCCGTCACCGGTCGCGTGGTGTCACGGTTCGCGCCGGCGACGGAGGTTCCGGGCCCCGACGAGCGAGCCGTCGAGCGGCTCACCGAACGCGAGCGTGACGTGCTGGTGCTGCTCGCCCGGGGTCGGACCAACGCCGAGATCGCGGCCGACCTCGGCGTGGGCGAGGCCACCGCCTAGACCCACGTCTCGCACGTGCTCGCCAAGCTGGTCGTGCGCGACCGGGTGGCGGCGGTGATCCACGCCTACGAGACCGGGTTCCTGCACCGCCATCGACCGCCGGGCGGGTGACCGTTCTCCGCCTGGTGCCTCAGGCGATGCCGAGGCGGGCCGCGGCCCGGTCGGCGGCCTCCGGGCCACCGAGCTGGCGCAACAGCAGCACCCCGTCGAGCAGCGCGACGGCGGCCTCCGCCTCGGCCCGACGCTGGGCGGGCGGTCCGTCGAGGAACGCCGCCACCCACTCGACCCACGCCTCGACGAGCGCGGCCACGAGCGTCCGGTAGGGCTCGCGACCGGCGGCGGCGAGCCCGTTGGCCTCGAAGAACAGCGCGAACACGGGGTCGACCTCGGGCCGGGCCAGGACCGGCCACGCCGCGGCCCCCAGGGCCCGGTGGTCGGCGGCGGGCTCGGCGAACGCGGCGCCGAGCACGCCCTGGAGGCGGAGCCCCACCGCGGTCATCACCTGGGTGACCAGGTCGGCCTTGGACGGGAAGTAGTAGACGACGATCCGGTCGCTGATGCCGAGCCGCTTGGCGACCCGGCCGAAGGTGAGCTGGCTGAGCCCGTCGTCGAACGCGACCGCCACGGCGCCCTCGAGGATCTCCTCGCGCGTGTGCCTCGGACCCATGCGGCGACTGTAGCGATCACTCCACTCGTGCCTCGGGTGTGGGAGCACCCCCTGCGGGTATCGCGTAGATGGCCGATCGACGAAGGGAGACGGCGTGCACGTCGAGGTGATCGAGACGCCCTCGTTGGGCGACCGCAGCTACCTGGTCCACGACGGCGAGGTGGCGCTGGTGGTGGACCCCCAGCGCGACATCGACCGGGTCCTCGACCTGGCGGGCGAGCTCGGTGTCCGCATCGACTGCGTGGCCGAGACCCACGTGCACAACGACTACGTGTCGGGCGGGCTGGTGCTGTCGCGGGTGACGGGCGCCCGCTACGTCCACGCCGCGGCCGAGGACCTGCGCATGGACCACCAGCCGGTCAGCGACGGCGACGAGCTGACCGTCGGGTCGCTGCACGTCAGCGTCGTGCACACCCCCGGACACACCCACCACCACCTGGCCTACGTGGTGCGCCCGACCGACGGACCGCCCGCGGTGTTCACCGGCGGGTCGCTCCTCTACGGCACCGTCGGGCGCACCGACCTGGTGGGCGCCGACCAGACCGATGAGCTCACCCGGGCCCAGTACCGGTCGGTCCGCCGCCTGGCCGAGGCGTTGCCCGACGACGCCCTCGTCTACCCCACCCACGGCTTCGGCAGCTTCTGCGCCTCGGCGTCGGCCGACGTCGAGACCGACGGCACGATGGGCTCGGAGCGGACGGTGAACCTGGCGCTGGTGGCCGACACCGAGGACGACTTCGTCGACCAGCTCGTGGCCGGCCTCGACGACCACCCCCGCTACTACGCCCACATGGGCCCGCTCAACGCGGCCGGTCCGCTGGGGATCGACCTGAGCCCACCGGCCGAGGTCGATCCGGTCGAGCTGCGGCGACGGGTCCACGCCGGCGAGTGGGTGGTCGACCTCCGCTCCCGTCGCTTGTTCGCGTCGGCGCACCTGGCCGGCACCATCGGCATCGAGCTCGACGACCCGTTCGCCACCTACGTGGGGTGGCTCATCCCGTGGGGCACGCCGCTCACCCTGCTCGCCGACGAGCCCGACGACATCACCGAGGCCCAGCGCCAGCTGGTGCGCATCGGCATCGACCGGCCGTCGGGTGCCGCCACCGGTGGCATCGACGCCTGGGCCGACGCCAGCGAGCAGCGCAGCTATCCCGTCGCCGACTTCGCCGCGCTGGCCGCCACCCGCAACCGCGGACGAGAGCTGACCGTGGTCGATCTTCGGAGGGGCTCCGAGTTCGACGAGGGCCACATCGACGGCGCGATCAACGTGCCCATCCACGAGCTGCTCCACCGGATGCACGAGCTGCCCGACACCGAGCTCTGGGTGCACTGCGAGACGGGTTTCCGATCGTCGATCGGCGCCAGCCTCCTCGACCGGGCCGGTCGCCGGGTGGTGCTCGTCGACGACGAGCTCGAGCACGCCCCCGACGCGGGGGTGGCCATGGTGTCGGGAGCGGATGCCACCATGACGTGATGCCGCTCGTGCGGGGCGCCCGGCGGCCGTTGGGCTGACTCACCCGTCGAGGGCGGCCTTCAGCTCGTCCTTGGTCATCGAGGAGCGGCCCGACACGTCGGCGGCGCGGGCCTGCTCGTAGAGCTCGTCGCGGGTGACGTCGCCCGACTCGCTCTCGACCCGGGCCTCGAGCTCGTCGGGGTCGAGCGCGGCGATCTCGCCGGCGGCGTCCGACGAGCGCAGGGCGGGGAACATCTCGCCCTCCTCCTCCTCGACGTGGTGGGCCATGGCCGCGTGCACCATCTCGAGGGCCGCGCCGAAGCCCGGTCCGTCGACCAGCTCCTGGGCCGACCCGAGCGCGTCGCGGAGCAGCTCGTGCTCGACGTCGGCCTCCTCGCCGTCCTCGGCGCCCAGCACCCGCTCGACGATGGGGTAGAGGAAGCGCTCCTCGACCGCCATGTGGCGGTGGAGCGAGTCGACCAGCTCGCCGAACAGCTCGGCGCGCCGGGTCCCCGGCTCGGTGTCCCTCAGCTGCTCGACCAGCGATTCGGCGGTGCGGTGCTCGTGGGTGAGGTGCTCGAGAACGTCCATGTCGCCTCCAGGGCAAGATCGCCGGTCGCCGTCGACCGGATGGGATCCCGCCACTACCCCGTGGCTCGACGACGGCAAACCGCTCGCGACCGACGGACCTTCACCGGGCCCGGGCCAGCGCGACGACGGCGTCGAGGGCGGCCGGATCCTTGAGGGAACCCCGGCTGGCAGCCCGCTCGGGGTCACCCCCGAGGAGGATCTTCTTCACCGGGACCTCGAGCTTCTTGCCGCTGAGCGTCGTGGGGACGGCGTCGACGTGGTGGATCTCGTCGGGCACGTGGCGCGGTGACAGGCCCGAGCGCACCGCGGTGCGGATGCGGGCGACCAGCGCGTCGTCGAGGTCGACCCCGTCGGCCAGCGCCACCAGCAGCACGAGCGTGCCGACGTCGTCGGACGACTCCAGGTGGACCACCAGGCTGTCGACCACGCCGTCGACCGCCTCGACCACCCGGTAGATCTCGGCGGTGCCGACCCGGACGCCGCCCCGGTTGAGCGTGGCGTCGGAGCGACCGGAGATGACGCAGCTGCCCCGCTCGCTGATGGTGATCCAGTCGCCGTGGCGCCAGACCCCCGGGTAGTGCTCGAAGTAGGTGGCCCGGTAGCGCGACCCGTCGTCGCCCCAGAGCCCCACCGGCATCGACGGCATGGGCTCGGTGACCACCAGCTCGCCCTGGGTGCCGAGCACGGGTCGACCGTGGTCGTCGAAGGCGTGCACCGCGGCGCCGAGGTAGCGGCAGGGGATCTCGCCCTCCCACACGGGGGTGAGCGGGCTCGACCCGACGAAGGCCGAGCACACGTCGGTGCCGCCGGCGATGGGCGAGAGCATCACGTCGGGCGACACCGAGTCGTACACCCAGCGGAACCCGTCGGCCGGCAGCGGTGCGCCGGTGGACCCGACCGCCCGCAACCGCGACAGGTCGAACCGCTCACCGGGAACGATGCCCGCCCGGCGAGAGGCGGTGATGAACGGGGCGCCGACGCCGAACCAGGTGACGCCCTCGTCGGCCGCGAGCCGCCACAGCGTGTCGGGACCGTCGTGGTTGGGGTCGCCGTCGAAGAGCACCAGCCGGGCGCCGACCAGCAGGCCCGACACCAGGTAGTTCCACATCATCCAGCCGGTGGTGGTGAACCAGAAGAAGCGGTCGTCGGGGCCCATGTCGCCGTGGAGGCCGAGGGCCTTGAGGTGCTCGAGGAGGATGCCCCCGTGGCCGTGGACGATCGGCTTGGGGAGCCCGGTGGTGCCCGAGGAGTAGAGGACGTAGAGGGGGTGGTCGGTGGCCACCGGGACGGGGACCACGGGGCCGGGGTCCCCCGGGCCGGCCAGCAGGTCGTCCCACGTCAGCACGCCCTCGGTCGGCGTGACCGGCCTGTCGTCGAGGTACGGCACCATCACCGTGGCGGCCACGGTGGGGAGGCCGGCCCGGATGGCGGCGAGGTCGTCGGCGCGGCTCACCACCTTGGTGCCGTAGCGGTAGGCGTCGACGGCGAGGAGCACGGTGGGCTCGACCTGACCGAAGCGGTCGAGCACGGCGGTGGCGCCGAACTCGGGAGCGCAGGTGGTCCACACCGCGCCGAGGCTGGCGGTGGCGAGGAAGGCGGCCACCGTCTCGGGGATGTTGGGCAGGTAGGCGGCGACGCGGTCGCCGGGCCCGACGCCGAGGCGCTGGAGGCCCCGGCGGGCGCGGGCCACCTGGTCGGCCAGCTGGGCCCAGGTCCACTCCTGGCGATCCCGCGACTGGGAGAGACCGACCACGGCCACCTCGTCGGGCCGGTCGGCGGCAGCGCGCAGGGCGTGCGCCGCGTAGCTGAGCCGGGCGCCGGTGAACCAGCGCGCGCCGGGCATCTCCCGGCCGTCGAGCACCTGGTCGTACGACGGTGAGGCCATCACCTCGAACTCGTCCCAGATGGCGGCCCAGCACTCCTCGAGCCCGTCGCCGACCGACCACTCCCACAGCTCGTCGTAGTCGGCGAACGCCCGGCCGGCCCGGGCCTCGCACCGGGTGAGGAACCGCCCGAGGCGGGTGGCGGTGCGGGCGTCGGGGGTGGGCGACCACAGCACGGTGGGGATGTCGGTCACGGGATCATCGTCTCACGGCGGTCCGGCGCCCAGTGCGTACCATCGGCCCCGTGGAGCGCGCCTACACCGGACAGTGGTTCGAGGAGCTCACGCCCGGTCGGGTGATCCACCACGCCATCCGGCGCACCATCACCGAGTCCGACAACGTGGCCTTCTCCACGATGACGATGAACCCGGCGTGGCTCCACCTCGACTTCGACTACGCCGCCAACGAGACCGAGTTCGGCCGGCCCCTCGTGAACTCGATGCTCACCCTGGCCACCGTCATCGGGATCAGCGTGCACGAGACGACGCTCGGCACCACCGTCGCCAACCTCGGCTTCAGCGAGGTGGTGTTCCCCGCCCCGCTGTTCCACGGCGACACCATCCGGGTCGAGACCGAGGTGCGCGCCGCTCGCGAGTCTCGGTCGCGCCCGACCCAGGGCATCGTCACCTTCGAGCACCGGGCGTTCGACCAGCACGGCACCCTCGTGTGCCGGGCGGTGCGCGACGCGCTGATGCACCGGCGACCCGAGGGCGAGCCGGCGTGAGGCCCGTCGAGTCGCGCATCGACACCGGCTCGGCGCAGTTCGCCGCGAACCGCGACGCGTCGCTCGCGCTGGTGGCCACCCTGCGCGAGCGCCTCACCTGGGCGATCGCGGGCGGTCCGGGCCGCGAGCGCTCCATCGAGCGGCACCTGGCCCGCGGCAAGGTGATGGTGCGCGACCGCATCGACATGGTCACCGACACCGACACCCCGTTCCTCGAGCTGTCGACGCTCAGCGGCTGGGGCCAGTACGACGGCGCCGCGCCGGGCGCGGGCATCGTCACCGGCATCGGGCTGGTGCACGGCGTGCCCTACGTGCTCATCGCCAACGACGCCACCGTGAAGGGCGGCTCGCTGCTGCCGGTGTCGATCAAGAAGCACGTGCGGGCCCAGCAGATCGCCGAGGAGAACGGCCTCGGTGTGATCTACCTGGTCGACTCGGGCGGGGCGTTCCTCCCCCTGCAGGACGAGATCTTCCCCGACAAGGACCACTTCGGCGGCTCCTTCTACCGCCAGGCCCGCCTGTCGGCGATGGGCCTGCCCCAGCTGTCGGTGGTCCTCGGCGGGTGCACCGCGGGCGGCGCCTACGTCCCGGCGCTGTCCGACGAGGTGATCATGGTGGAGGGCATCGGGCGCATCTTCCTCGGCGGCCCGCCCATCGTGAAGGCCGCCCTCGGCGAGATCGTCGACCCCGACGACCTCGGTGGCGCCGAGCTGCACACCCGGGTGTCGGGGGTGAGCGACCACCTCGCCGACACCGAGGCCGAGGCCTACGGCAAGCTCCGCGAGATCTGCGAGGCCACCAACCAGCGCCGCGTCGACGACCCCCCGGGTTGGCTCGACGTGGCCGAGCCCGAGCCGCCCCGCTACGACCCCGCCGAGCTCTACGGGATCATCAGCGCCGACGACCGCATCCCGTTCGACGCCACCGAGGTGATCGCCCGGCTGGTCGACGGCTCGCGGTTCTCGGCGTTCAAGCCCGAGTGGGGCGAGTCGATCGTGTGCGGGTTCGCCCGCATCTGGGGGCACCTGGTCGGCATCGTCGCCAACAACGGCATCATCTTCAGCGAGTCGGCGCTCAAGGCCACCCACTTCATCGAGCTGTGCGAGCAGCGCCGCGTGCCGCTGCTGTTCCTGCAGAACACCTCGGGCTACATGGTGGGGCGAGACTCCGAGGCGGGGGGCATCGCCAAGCACGGCGCCAAGATGGTTGCCGCCGTGGCCAACGCCACCGTGCCCCGCTACACGGTGCTCATCGGCGGCTCCTACGGCGCCGGCAACTACGGCATGTGCGGTCGGGGCTTCAACCCCCGCTTCCTCTTCGCCTGGCCGAACTCGCGCATCGCCACCATGTCGGCCGAGACCGCGCAGACCGTGCTGGTCGACATCCGCCTGGCCGGGATGCGGGCCGAGGAGACCACACCCGAGCAGGTGGAGGCCCTGCGGGCCGAGGTGGCCGAGCAGTACGAGACCCAGAGCGACCCCTACTACGCCACCTCCCGCCTGTGGGACGACGGGCTCATCGACCCCGTCGACACCCGCGACGTGCTCGGGCTGTGCCTCGCCCTCGCCGCCCGCCAGGACGCTCCGGCACCCGGGCCCGGCCTCGTCTACCGGATGTGAGGCGGCCGTGAGGATCCTGGTCGCCAACCGGGGCGAGATCGCCCGGCGGATCATCCGCACCGCCTCCCGCCTCGGGCACGAGACGGTGGCCGTGTTCGCCGACCCCGACCGCGACGCCCCGTTCACCCGCGAGGCCACCACCGCGCTCCGCCTCGGCCCCGCCGACCTCGCCGAGTCGTACCTGTCGATCGATCGGCTGCTGACCGCGGTCGACGCCACTGGCGCCGACGCCGTGCATCCCGGCTACGGCTTCCTCGCCGAGAACGCCGCCTTCGCCCGCGCCGTGATCGCCGCCGGGGCCACGTGGATCGGGCCGCACCCCGACGCCATCGAGGCCATGGGGTCGAAGATCACCGCCCGCCAGCTGGCGGTGCGCCACGACGTGCCCGTCATCCCCGGCTTCGACGCATCGCAGGATCCGGCCGACCTGGCGGCCGCCGCCGAGCAGATCGGCTACCCGGTGCTGGTGAAGGCGGCGGCGGGCGGCGGCGGCAAGGGCATCCGGGTGGTGCACCGCCCCGCCGACATCGCAGCCGCGCTCGCCGAGGCGGCGGCGGAGGCCCAGCGCTCGTTCGGCGACGGGGCGATGATCGTCGAGCGCTACGTCCAGCGGCCCCGCCACGTCGAGGTGCAGGTGGTCGGCGATCGCCACGGGAACCTCGTGCACCTGGGCACCCGCGAGTGCTCGGTGCAGCGCCGCTACCAGAAGCTGCTCGAGGAGGCCCCGGCGCCCAACCTGCCCGACGCCACCCGAGCGGCCCTCCACGAGTCGGCGCTGCGGCTGGCCCGGGCCATCGGCTACGACTCGGCCGGCACCGTCGAGCTCATCGTCGACGACGACACCGGCGAGGTGTTCTTCCTCGAGATGAACACCCGCCTCCAGGTGGAGCACCCCGTCACCGAGGCGGTCACCGGCCTCGACCTGGTCGAGCTGATGATCCGCTCGGCCGCCGGCGAGCCGCTGCCCATCACCCAGGACGACGTGGTGATCACCGGCCACGCCGTCGAGGCCCGCATCAACGCCGAAGATCCCGCCCACGGCTTCGCGCCCCGCACCGGCACCATCACCCACCTCGTCGTCCCCGACGGCGTGCGGTGGGACAGCGCGGTGGTGGCCGGCGACGAGATCACCCCGTTCTACGACCCCATGATCGCCAAGCTCGTGGTCGACGGCCCCGACCGGCCGACCGCTCTGCGCCGACTGGCCCGGGCGCTCGACCAGCTCGTCGTCGGCGGCGTCGTCACCACTGCGGGTTTCCACCGGTGGCTCGTCGACCAACCACCCGTCGTCGAGGGCCGGGTCACCACCCGGTTCGTCGACGAGACCGACCTTCCGGGTGAGCCCCCGCCGGCCACCGTCGCCGCCGCCCGGGCCTGGCGGCACGCCCGCACCGCGGCGCGGGGCACCGGCCCGGGGGCGGCTCTCGGCGCGCGCCGGCTCACGCCGCACCACCCCGGCCAGCCCGTGGTGCTGCGCGCCCTCGACGGCGAGCTCCACGAGGTCGACCTCGCCGCGCTCGACGCCGACGAGCCCATGGCGCCGGCCAGCGTGTCGCTCGCCGACCGGTCGGTGGCCGTGAACGTCGCCGGCCACACCCACACGTTCACCGTGCCGACCCGCAGCGAGCGCTGGGCGCCGTCGGCGTCAGCGGGCCACGGCCACGCCAGCGCCACCGTCGCGCCCTTCCCCGCGGCGGTCACCTCGGTGGCCGTCGCCCCCGGCGACCACGTGGCCGGCGGCGACCCCGTCGTGGTCATCGAGGCCATGAAGATGCTCCACACCCTCACCGCCACCGGCCCCGGCGTCGTCGCCGAGGTGCGGGTGGCGCCCGGCGACCAGGTCGCCACCCACCACGTGCTCGTCACCTTCGCCCCCATCGAGGCCACCCCATGACGCACCGCAACGCCTACATGACCGACGACCTCCAGGCCATCTACGACCAGACGGTCGAGTTCGTCACCAAGGAGGTCACCCCCCACGGCGACCAGTGGGAGCTCGACGGCATGGTCCCCCGCGAGGTGCTCCGCCACATGGGCAGCCTGGGGATGTTCGGGCTGCGGGTGCCCGAGGACCAGGGCGGGCTCGGGCTCGGGATGCTCGCGTCGGCGACGTTCTCCGAGGCGCTCGGCGCGTCGACCTACGCCGGGTTCGACGTCACCGTGCTGGTGCACACCGACATGGCCGGCCCGCACCTGGTGAGCTCGGGGACCCCCGAGCAGCTGGAGCGGTGGCTGCCCGGCATCCTCGCCGGCGAGACGATCCTGTCGATCGGGGTCACCGAGCCCGACGCCGGATCCGACGTGGCCGGCATCCGCACCAGCGCGGTGCGCGCCGGCGACGGCTGGCGCATCAACGGCACCAAGATGTTCATCACCAACGCCGTGCACGGCGACCTGTCGATCATCGCGGCGCGCACCGACCCCGAGAACCGCTACGGCATCACCATGTTCCTGGTGCCGGCCGGCACCGAGGGCTTCAGCGTGGCCACCAAGCTCGACAAGCACGGCTGGCGCTGCTCGGACACCGCCGAGCTGGTGCTCGACGACGTGTGGGTGCCCGACGACCAGGTGCTCGGCACCGTGCACCGCGGGTTCTACGAGACGATGAAGAACTTCCAGAACGAGCGGATGGTGCTCGTCGGCATGGGGGTCGGCGCCGCCCAGGCCGCCATCGACCAGACCCTCGCCCACACCCAGCAGCGCAAGGCGTTCGGCGGCCACCTCTACGACCTCGGGGCCATCCGCCAGCGCATGGCGATGGACCAGGCCAAGCTCGACGCGGTGCGCGCCGCCATGTACCACGCCGCCTGGATGGGCGACCAGGGCCTCGACAACGTGAAGGCCATGTCGGGCGTGAAGGCGTTCGGGGCCGAGGCGATCATGGAGATCATGTACGACTGCGTGCAGTTCCACGGGGGGATGGGCTACATGCGCGAGACCCCGGTGGAGCGCATGTACCGCGACGCCCGCATCCTGCCCATCGGCGGCGGCGCCACCGAGGTCATGTTGGAAGAGGTGGCCAAGCGGTCGATGGTGACCGGGTCGTGAGGGCGCTCGGGCCCCTGCGCTCGCTGCTCTTCGCCCCCGCGGTCCGGCCCGACTTCATCGCCAAGCTGGCTGATCGCGGTGCCGACGCTGTCGTCATCGACTGCGAGGACGCCACCCCCGCCAACGCCAAGGCCGAGGGGCGGGCCAACGCCCGAGCCCTGGCGCCGGACCTGGCCGCCGCCGGCGCGCAGGTGCTCGTGCGGGTGAACGCCCAGCCGAGCGAGTGGTTCGCCGACGACGTGCGCGACGGCCTGGCCGCCGAGCTGGCCGCGGTGGTGGTGCCCAAGGTGGAGACGATGGCGGGCCTCGACGCGGTGAGCGACGCGCTCGACGCCGCCGGGTTCGACGATCTGGGCGTGCTGGCCGGCATCGAGACGGCCCTGGGCGTGGCCGACGCCCGGCCGCTGCTCGCCCACCCCCGGGTGGTCGGCGCCTACTTCGGGGCCGAGGACTTCATCGCCGACATGGGCGGCGTGCGCACCGCCGGCAACCACGAGGTGGCGTTCGCCCGCGCCGCGGTGGCCCTGGCCGGTCGCCTGGCCGGGGTGCCCACCCTCGACCAGATCGTCGCCGACTTCCGCGACGACGACCGGTTCGCCCGCGAAGCCGCCGAGGCCCGGGCCCTGGGCTTCGCCGGCAAGCTGTGCATCCATCCCGGCCAGGTGGCCATCGCGGCCAGCGCGTTCGTCCCGTCGGCCGACGAGGTCGACCGGGCCCGCCGCCTGCTCGACGCCTACGAGAGGGCGGCCGCCGACGGGGTCGCCGCCATCGACTTCGAGGGCCAGATGGTCGACGAGCCCCTCGCCGCCCAGGCCC
>DATHSN010000249.1:0-12053 GCA_035464115.1 Acidimicrobiales bacterium
GCCCGCCCGCCGCCAGGCGTCGCGCGCCGCCCGCTCGGCGCCGAGCTCATCGGCCCGCCCCGCCAGGCGCCCGAGTGCAGCGGCCCGGGCGGCGGTGCGGGCCGGCGCCGGCGGGGGCGGGACCAACGGGTCGGGGCCGATGGTGAGCACCACGTCGTCGAGCACCACCGCGCCGGGGAGCAGGCCCGACGCGGTGCCCTCACCGCCCGACGCGCGCAGCGGTGCGATCCACAGCGGTGCCCCGTCGACCGCGTCGGAGACGCGGGCCCACAGGTCGTCGCCGACGGTGGAGCCGAGCGGGATGCGCAGCTCGAGCTCGCCGGTGGTGCGGTCCCACACGATGCGGGCGTCGCGGGTGACGTCGACGGTCTCGGCCGGCGCCACCAGCCCGTCGAGCGGCACGACCCCGCCGTGGAGGAGGTGCGCCGATCCGTCGGCCAGCTCGACGGCCGCCGGCGCGCTCAGCACCGGGACACCGGCGGGGCGGGCGACCGCGGCGGCGGCCGACTCGACGAGGGCGGGCAGCGGCGCGGTCGTGGGACGCGGCACCGGTCCGGTCCAGCGCTCGACCCACCTCGGCGCCCCGAGGAGGTCGTTGGCGGCGGCGGCGCCGGCCGGGACCGCCAGCTCGGTGGAGCCCCGGCCGAGCAGCGCCCGCACCCGCGGATCGAGCTGGGCGACGAGGGCCTCGATCAGCCGGGTGCCCCACTCGGCCCGGGTCACATCGTCGTGGAGCGCGACGACCAGGCGGGCCAGGGGCTCGTGGCGGCCCAGCTCGTCGGGGCCGACGTCGACGGACCCGGCCCGGCCCTCCCGCGCCAGCTCGGCAGCCGACGCCCCGAGGAGCGCGGCGAGCGCGGCGAGCACCGCCTCGTCGGGTGCCGTGGCGGCATCGAGGTCGGGGCTCTCGACGCGGATCTCGGCCAGGCGGTCGGGGGCGGCGAGGTCGACGACGACCGACAGGGCGTCGCCGAGCCGTCCCTCGACGACCCCGGCGACACCTCCGCCCGGGTCGTCGACCGCAGCCGCCCACCAGGTGGCCACATCGGCGTCGTGGGCGGCGAGGAAGCGCTCGGCGCTCATCGCAACCCCACCTCCCGGCAGGCCGCGGCGAGCAGCTCGATGACCCGGCGACCGCATCGGAGCTTGCGCTGGCGCACCGCGGCGTCGGGCGCGCCGGCGGGGAAGCGCTCGGGATCGGCGTGGTGGAGCGCCGCGTAGAGAGCACGGTCGAACCAGGTGGTGCCGCCGGTGAGCCCGCCGGTGAGGTCGCCCGGCAGCGCGCCCCGGTCGAGGGTGGCGAGCACGTGGAGGGCGGCGGCGGTGACGACCCGTGCGTCGCAGCCGGAGGGCCTCAGCTCGGCCGACGCGGCGATGCGACCCACCGCGGCCGCCAGCGCGCGCACCAGCTCCGACGAGTCGACCTCGGTGAGCGCGGCCAACCCGGAGGGCGGCCCGGTGACCCCGGCGGCGTCGTCGTAGCGGTCGAGCGCCGTCGAGGTGGGCTCGGCGGCGTGGTGGGGCGTCGCCACCTCGCGGCGCCGCGGCGCGCCCCGGGCCCAGTCGATGGCGACCCGGTCGATGATGCGGTGGGCCAGCACGCGGGTGCGGACCTCGTCCAGACCGGGGTACGGCTGCTCGCGCCGGCCGAAGGTGGCGACGGCCCGGAGCCACGCCTCCTGGCGCACGTCGGCGGCGAGGTCGTCGGGCAGACCGGCCGACCGCACGGCGCGCCCGGCCCGCTGGGTGCCTGCCGGGCCGACGATCACGGCGAGCACCTCCTCGAGCTGACGGTCGAGGCTGGGTCCCGGATCCTCGGCCTGCTCCGTCGACACGATCTCCCGTCCGCCACCGTCGATGGGGGCGGAGCGTACGCGATCGGGGGCGGTCGATCGACCGCCCCCGACAGGTCCCGCCTCGCCCATGGTCCCGCCGGTGGACGTCACCCTCTGGATCGAGGTGACCACGTTCGGTGTGACCGGCTGCGGTTGGGACCTCGGTCACACCGGAGCGGCGGGGGGTTCCTCGTCGAGATCGGCCAGCACCGCGTCGGTGTCGGCGCCGAGGGGCCGGGCCGCGAAGCGGACCCGGCCGGGCGTGGCCGACAGGCGGGCGACCAGGCCCTGCATGGGCGTGCCGTCGACGTCGACCACCGTGCCCCGGGCCCGGTAGTGCGGGTCGGCGCCGATGTCGGCCATGTCGTAGACGGGCGCGGCGGCCGCCTCGGCGGCCAGGAACACGTCGAGCACCTCGGCGAGGGGCCGGGCGCCGACCCACGCCGCCACGAGGGCGTCGACCTCGTCGCGATGGGCCACCCGCCCGGCGAAGCTGGCGAAGCGCTCGTCGTCGCCCACCCCGACGATGGCCATCACCCGCCGAGCCACCGACTCCGCCGAGGTCGAGATGGCCACCCACCGGTCGTCGGCGGTGCGGTAGGTGCCCCGCGGCACGGTGTAGGGGATGCCCGAGCCGAGCCGCTCGGGGAGCTCACCGGTGCGGGCCCACACCGAGAACAGCGGGCCCATCAGCTGGAACATGCTCTCGAGCAGGTTCACGTCGACCACCTGGCCCTGCCCCGAGTGCAGCGCCACCATGGTGGCGAAGGCAGCCACGAGGGCGGTGACCTCGTCGGTGAGCGCGATGGGCGGCAGCAGGGGGGCGCCGTCGGGCTCGCCGTTGATGGCGGCGAACCCCGACATGGCCTCGGCGAGGGTGGCGAACCCGGGGCGCTGGGCGTAGGGCCCGTCCTGGCCGAACCCCGACACCCGGGTGACGACCAGCCGGGGGTTGTGCTCGAGGAGCACGTCGGGGCCGAGCCCCAGCGCCTCGAGCTTGCCGGGCCGGAAGTTCTCGACGAGCACGTCGGCGGTGGCCACCAGGCGCAGGAGCGCGTCGCGCCCCTCGGGTGCCTTGAGGTCGAGCACGACCGAGCGCTTGCCCCGGCCCACCAGCTTCCACATGAAGGTGACGTCGTCGTCGGGATCGCGCCACCCCATGGCCCGGGTGGTGTCGCCCCCCTCGGGGCGCTCGACCTTGATGACGTCGGCACCGAAGTCGGCGAGGTAGCGGGCGCAGCCCGGCCCCGCGAGCACGGTGGCGAGGTCGACGACCCGCAGGTCGGCGAGCGGGCCGGCGTCGGGCCCCGGACGGCCGGGGCCGGTCGACGGCGGCACGGTGGCGCTCACGCCCGGGGCCACACCGCGAAGCAGCGGTCGTCGACGTCGCCGAAGGCGTAGTCGACGTAGTCGATGATGCCGGCGTAGAGGCCCCGGCACCGCTCGGACCAGCGCAGGGCCTCGGCGGTGGAGATGCGGCGGTGGATCTGCAGCACCCCGCCCTCGAACACCCGGTACTCGGCCCACGAGCCCGGGAAGTCCTTCACGCACGCCACCTCGACCCACGGGACGCCACCGGTGACCGAGATGTGGCGCACCCGGTTGCGGTGGGTGTGGCCGGCGAAGTAGCCGATGACCGACGGGCGACGCACCACGAGGTCGACGAGCGCCTCCGAGGACGACGGGTCGATGCCGAAGTACTCGTCGGGCCGCGGCGAGTTGTCGGGCGACCAGACGTGGTGGTGGCCGAACACCATGACCGGGCGGTCGGCGTCGGCGGCCACGTCGTCGAGCCACTCGAGCTGCTCGGGGTCGATGCCACCGCCGGCGTGGTGCGGCAGGGTGGTGTCGATCATGGCCAGCCGGACCCCGGGCAGGTCGACGAGCACCGGGTCGGACGGGGCCTCGGTCTGGCCCCGGTAGGCGTCGTGGTTGCCCCGGATGTGGTGGAGCCGGTCGCCGAACGCCCCGCCGTAGACCTCGAGGAAGCGGGCGTACTCCTCGGGGGTGCCGTCGTTGGTGAGGTCGCCCTTGGCCAGCACCACCGCCGGGTCGATCGCCGCGATCTCGGCCACCGCCCCCCGGTTCATCACCTCGGGGTAGGGGTCGGCGCCGGGCTCGGCGGTGAACACGGGCGTCTCCACCCCGGTGATGACCCCGCACTCGGTCTCGCCGAAGTGGACGTCGTTGACCGTGGCGAAGCGGCACAGCAGCTCGCCGGGCGCCGGCAGCGTGCGGAAGCGGACGCCGGCCACCTCGTGGACGGCATCGGGGAGCAGGTCGGTGATGCGACGGACCTCGGTCCCGTCGTGCAGGACCGCTTCGTCGTCGGCGACGGTGGTGAGCTCCACCTCAGAGGGTGGGCCGGTCGCGCCGGCTGGCCACGGGCTTGCGCCACCACCGCCCCGAGAACCGCCAGGCCGGCGGGCCCGGCGGCGGGGGCGGCGGACCGGCGGGGGCGGCCGACGAGAGCAGCACCTGCACCGCGGCGGCGATGGCCGCGGCCTCCTCGTCGGTGGGGGTGGGCCGCACCGAGAAACCGGGGGTGTCGGTCACAGCGGCACGTTCCCGTGCTTGCGCTTGGGCAGCTCCTCGCGCTTGGAGCGCAGCAGCTCGAGGCCCGCCACCAGCTTGCGGCGGGTCTCGGCGGGATCGATGACGTCGTCGATGTAGCCCCGCTCGGCCGCGTTGTAGGGGTTGGCGTAGTGCTCGGTGTACTCCGCGACCAGCTCGGCGCGGCGGGCGACGGGGTCGGCGGCCTGCTGGAGCTCGCGGCGGTAGACGATCTCGACCGCGCCCTGGGGGCCCATGACCGCCAGCTCGGCCGACGGCCAGGCGAACGCCAGGTCGGCGCCGATCGACTTGGAGTTCATCACCACGTAGGCGCCGCCGTAAGCCTTGCGGGTGATGATCTGGATGCGGGGCACCGTGGCCTCGCAGAAGGCGTAGAGCAGCTTGGCGCCGTGGCGGATGATGCCGCCGTACTCCTGGTCGACGCCCGGGAGGAAGCCGGGCACGTCGACGAAGGTGATGAGCGGGATGTTGAACGCGTCGCAGGTGCGCACGAACCGGGCGCCCTTCTCCGACGACTCGATGTCGAGCACCCCGGCGAGGACCATCGGCTGGTTGCCGACGATGCCGACCGGCTTGCCGTCGATGCGCGAGAACCCGCACACGATGCTGGCCGCCCACTGCGGGTAGTACTCGAAGAACTCGCCCTCGTCGACGACCGCCTCGATGACCTTGCGCATGTCGTAGGGCAGGTTGGGGCTGTCGGGCATGAGCTCGGTGAGCTCGGGGCAGAGCCGGTCGGGGTCGTCGGCGGCCGGGAACGCCGGGGGCTCCTCGAGGTTGTTCGAGGGCAGGAAGCTCATGAGGTAGCGGACGTCGTCGAGGCACTGCTTCTCGTCGTCGGCGACGAAGGTGGCGACGCCCGACTTGGTGGCGTGGCTCTGGGCCCCGCCGAGCTCTTCCAGGGTGACCTCGGCGCCGGTGACGGTCTTCACCACGTCGGGGCCGGTGATGAACATGTGCGAGCTCTCGCGCACCATGAAGATGAAGTCGGTCATGGCCGGCGAGTAGACGGCCCCACCGGCGCACGGGCCGAGGATCACGCTGATCTGGGGCACGACGCCGGAGGCCTGCACGTTGCGGTAGAAGATGCCGCCGTAGCTGTCGAGCGAGACGACGCCTTCCTGGATGCGGGCGCCGGCGCCGTCGTTGAGGCCGATGACCGGTGCCCCCACCGAGAGGGCGAGGTCCATCATCTTGTGGATCTTGGCGGCGAACACCTCGCCCAGCGCCCCACCGAACACGGTGAAGTCCTGGGAGAAGAGGAACACCTTGCGCCCGTCGATGGTGCCCCACCCGGTGATGACGCCGTCGGTGTAGGGGCGCTCGGGGATGTCGGGGTTGTTGTGGCGGGCGAGCATGTCGAGCTCGTGGAACGAGCCGTCGTCGAGGAGGTACTCGATGCGCTCGCGGGCGAGCATCTTGCCCTTGGCCCGTTGGCGCTCGACGGCGCGTTCGGAGCCGGCGTTGAGCGCCTGCTGGCGGCGTTCCTCGAGCTGAGCGATGCGATCCCGGAGCGAGATGTCGGCCATGGGGCGGAGGCTAGTGGTCGTCACCGGGACGGGACAGCGGGCCCAGGACCGGAACCGACGGGGCCGGGCGGCCCGTCGGGGCTACGGTGCGCGGGTGTCCGGGCTGCGGCGGGTGTGCGTGTTCTGTGGGTCCTCGTCGGGGTCGCGCCGCGACTACGAGGACGCCACGGTGGCCCTCGGGCGTCTGCTCGTCGAGCGCGACATCGGCCTCGTCTACGGCGGTGCCGCCGTCGGGCTCATGGGCGTGCTGGCCGACTCGGTGCTGAGCGGCGGCGGCGAGGTCATCGGCGTGATCCCCGAGGCGCTGGTCGCCAAGGAGATCGCCCACGAAGGCTTGACCGAGCTGCGGGTCGTGGCGTCGATGCACGAGCGCAAGGCGGTGATGGCCGAGCTGGCCGACGCGTTCATCGCCCTGCCCGGCGGCTACGGCACGTTCGAGGAGACCTTCGAGATGATCACGTGGACCCAGCTCGGCCTGCACGACAAGGCGGTCGGCCTGCTCGACGTCGAGGGGTTCTTCTCGTCGCTGGCGGCGTTCCTCGACCACGCGGTGGCCGAGGGCTTCGTCCGCGAGCCGCACCGGGACCTCGTCGTCTCCGACGACGACCCGGTGCGGCTGCTCGACCGGCTCGCTCAGTTCGAGGCGCCGGCCGTCCCCAAGTGGATCGAGCGCTCCGAGAGCTGAGCTCGACCCGGTGGTCGAGGCCGGAAGACCGGCCGCTGCGATCGCGGCCGGGGGCGGTGCGTCAGGTGCCACCGGCGGGCGTGGTCGGCGGCGACCGCGGCGTGCTCGGTGGTGATCACCTGGGCGAGGTGGTGGGTGTAGGGGTGCATGGTGGTGCTCCTGGAGGGTCGGTGGTGGGCCACGGCGGTGCCGGCGGGAGCCGGCGACGACCGTGGCGACGGTGGACGGGCGCGGCCGACGCCCACCGATGCGCCGGTGGACGGCGGCCGCGCCGCCGGCGACGGGCCGCGACCAGCTCGACGCCGCGCGCGCCGGACCGGTCGGGTGATGAGGGGCCGGGGCGAACCCGGCGGGCCTCAGGTGGTGGGTCGAGCGTCCCCGGGGCGCGCCCGGTCGTCGGCCGCACGACGGCGGATCGAGAGCATGGCGCACCTCCTCGGGGACGGGACCGGCGACGCCGGACGCCGGTGATCCAGCGCCTGTCGAGCCTCGCCGCCGGACGCGATGCCGTCCAGCGGTTTACGCGTGCCGGCGATCAGCCGCCGACGGGCAGGTGCTCGGCGAGGAACGAGCGGGTGCGGGTCCACGCCGCGGCCGCGGCCTCGGGGTTGGAGAACATCTCGGAGTGGTCGTTGTCGAACGCGTGACCGGCGTCGGGCTGCACGAGCACCTCGACGTTCGCCATCGACGAGGTCGCCTCGCGGATGCGGTCGACGTCGGCCATCGGCAGGTAGGGGTCGTCGGCGCCGAAGTGGAACAGGATCGGGCAGGTGACCTGGTCGACCAGGCCGATGGCGTCGGCCACCCCCGATCCGTAGTAGGAGACCGCCACCGCCGGATCGTCGTGCGCGGCGAGCAGGTAGGTCATGGTGCCGCCGAAGCAGAAGCCGAGGACGCCGACGCCGTCGGTGGTCTCGTCGAGGTCGCGCAGGTGGCCGAGCGCGGCGCGCAGGTCGGCGAGGCCCTGCTCGGCGTCGAACTGGCCGGCGACGCCCATCGCCTCGCCCAGCCCCTCGGGGGTGAAGACCTCGAGGCGGTAGTCGGGCTGCACCCGCCAGAAGCAGTCGGGAGCGAGGACCACGTAGCCGAGCCCGGCGAGCCGGTCGGCCACCTCGCGGATGTAGGCGTTCACCCCGCCGATCTCCTGGATGAGGAGGATGCCCGGACCCTGCCCGGTGTCGGGGAGGGCGAGGTGGCCCCCGAAGGTGCCGCCGTCGGGCGCGGTGATGGTCTCGGTGCGGGTGCTCGACATGCGCGGAGACTACCGACGGCCGGGGTCGTCCTGCGTACCCTGGCCGGGTGGACCTGCCCGTCATGCCACCGGTCTCGCCGATGCTGGCGAAGGCCGCCGACGCCCTCCCCGACGGCGACGGCTGGTGGTTCGAGCCCAAGTGGGACGGCTTCCGCTGCGTGGTGTTCCGCGACGGCGACGAGATCGAGCTGGGGAGCCGCAACGAGCGGCCGCTCACCCGATACTTCCCCGAGCTGCTCGACCCCCTGCGTCGCGCCCTGCCGGCGCGGTGCGTGGTCGATGGCGAGATCGTCATCGTCGGCGCCGGCGGGCTCGACTTCGACGCTCTGCTCCAGCGGATCCACCCCGCCGAGTCGCGGGTGCGGACCCTCGCCGCGACCACGCCGGCCAGCGTCGTGGCCTTCGACGTGTTGGCCCTCGGCGACGACGACCTCCGAGGGCGTCCCTACGCCGAGCGCCGGGCCGCGCTCGTCGAGATCCTCGCCGACGCCGCGCCCCCGGTGCACCTCACCCCGGCCACCACCGACCGCGACCGGGCGGCCGACTGGTTCGCCCGCTTCGAGGGGGCCGGCCTCGACGGGGTCATCGCCAAGCCCGGGGGCGACCCCTACGTCGAGGGCAAGCGCACCCAGGTGAAGGTGAAGCACCAGCGCACCGCCGACGTGGTGGTCGGCGGGTACCGCACCCACAAGCAGGGCGGGGTGGGGTCGCTGCTGCTCGGCCTGAACGACGACCGGGGCGTGCTGCAGCACGTCGGCGTGGCGTCGGGCTTCCGCGCCGCCGACCGCCCGCGGCTGGCCGAGCTGCTCGAGCCGATGCGCGAGGGCGCCGAGATCGGTCACCCGTGGGTCGGCGGCGACGCGACGGTCGGGGGCGACCGCCGCCCGGGCGCGCCGAGCCGCTGGAACGCCTCGAAGGACCTGTCGTGGGTGCCGCTGCGCCCCGAGCTGGTGGCCGAGGTGGCCTACGACCACCTGCAGGGCGACCGGTTCCGCCACGCCACCCGCCTGGTGCGCTGGCGCCCGGACCGCGAGCCCGACAGCTGTCGTTACGACCAGCTCGACGTGCCGGTGCCCTACGAGCTGCACGAGGTGTTCGGGAGCTGACCCACCACCACCTCCGCAATTTGGCGGGGGTGGGGGGCGTTCCTACCATCGTCGGGAGGAGCCGACCGGCTCCCACCGACGACCGGGAACGAGGGTCACCGTGATCGACTGGACCGACGAGCAGCAGATGGTGCGCGACGCGGTGCGGCGCTTCGTCGACGACGAGGTGCGTCCCCACGTCGACGAGCTCGAGCACGGCGACCTCCCGCCCTACGACATCTTGCGCAAGATGTTCGCCACGTTCGGCATGGACGCCATGGCCCGCGACCGCTTCAAGCGCCAGATCGAGCGCGAGAAGGCCGCGGCCGAGGCGGTGGCGCGAGGCGAGGAGCCGCCGGCGCGCGAGGAGCGCGGCGGAGGTGACGGCAGCCTCACCCTCATCCCCATCATCGAGCTGTGCCGGGTGTGCCCGGGCATGGTCACCGCCATGGGCGTGAGCATGGGGCTCACCTCGGCGTCGATCATGTCGAAGGGCACCATCGCCCAGAAGGAGCGCTGGGCGCTCGACCTGCTCACCATGGACAAGGTGGGCGCGTGGGCCATCACCGAGCCGGGCTCGGGGTCCGACGCCTTCGGGTCGATGAAGTCGACGGCGCGCCGCGACGGCGACGAGTACGTGCTCAACGGGTCCAAGACGTTCATCACCAACGGCCCCTACGCCGACACCACCGTCTTCATCTGCAAGCTCGACGAGGGCAACCCGCCCGCGGAGCGCAAGATCCTCAGCTTCGTGCTCGATCGCGGCATGCCCGGGTTCGTCCAGTCGAAGCCGCTGCGGAAGATGGGCATGCACTCCTCCCCCACCGGCGAGCTGTTCCTCGACGACGTGCGGGTCGGGCGCGACCGCCTCATCGGCGAGACCGAGGACCTGCCGTCGGGTGGCCGCGACGGCGCCAAGGCCACGTTCCAGCAGGAGCGGTCGGGCGTCGCCGCCATGGCCCTCGGCATCATCGAGGAGTGCCTCGACCTGAGCGTGGCCTACGCCAAGGACCGGGTGCAGTTCGGCCAGCCCATCGGCGAGTTCCAGCTCATCCAGGACAAGCTGGCCCGCATGGAGGTGGCCCGGCTCAACGTGCAGAACCTGGTGTTCCGCTCCATCGAGACCAGCGCCGCCGGCCAGAGCATGACGCTCGCCGAGGCCTCGGCCATGAAGCTCTACTCGGCCCGCGCCGCCACCGAGGTGGCGCTCGAGGCGGTGCAGCTCTTCGGCGGCAACGGCTACATGAGCGAGTTCCGCGTCGAGCAGCTGGCCCGCGACGCCAAGGTGCTGCAGATCTACGCCGGCACCGACGAGATCCAGATCACCCACATCGCGAAGGACCTGCTCCGCCGGTAGGAGGTCCAGGCCCGTCCGGGGCGGTCCCGGGCGGGCTCAGGCCGGGCCGATGATGCCGGCGGCGGCGAGCTCGGCGACCCGGTCGGCGTCGATCCCGAGCTCGGCGAGCACCTCGGCGGTGTGGGCCCCGAGGTCGGGCGACGGCCCGCGCACCTCCACGTCGGATCCCGACATCCGGAACGGCGCGGCGAGGGTCTCGAACCGGCCGATGCGCGGGTGGTCGACCGCCGCGAACATGGCGTTGGCCCGCGCCTGGGGATCGTCGACGATCTCGGGCAGCGTCTGCACCGGGGCCCAGGCCACGCCCACCGAGTCGAGCAGCGGCGCCCAGTGCTCGACCGGCGCGGCGGCGAAGGTCTCGTCGAGGGCGTGGATGAGCTCGGTGCCGTGCTGGAACCGGCCGAGGGGTGTCGCGAAGCGCTCGTCGTCGGCGAGGTCGTCGCGCCCGAGGGCCCGGCACAGGGGGCCCCAGACCCGCTGGTCGAACGCGGCGAGGTTGATCCACCGGTCGTCGCCGCAGCGGTAGCGGGTGTTCATCGGGCTGAACTGCTCGTCGCGGGCGCGGCGGTTGGGCTGCTCGCGGTCGACCAGCGCGACCGACAGGTCGCAGCCGATGGTCCACGCCGCGGTGCGCATGAGCGCGGTCTCGACCACCTGGCCCTCGCCGGTGCGCTCACGCTGGAACAGCGCGGCCAGGATCCCCGACAGCAGGGCCAGACCGGTGGCGTGGTCGCCCTGGCCGGGTCGGAACGCGTGGGGGACGTCGCCGGGCTCGCCGATGAGGCTCATCGGGCCGCCCCGGGCGAAGAAGGCCGTGAGGTCGAAGCCCACCCGGTCGGCGTCGTCGCCCTCGCTGCCGAACCCGGTGATGAGGGCGTAGACGAGGCGGGGGTGCTCGGCCCGCAGCTGGTCGGGACCGAGGCCGAAGCGCTCGAGGCGTCGGGGCAACAGGTTGGTGAGCACCACGTCGGCGCTGGCCGCCAGCTCGCGGACGAGTGCCGCGCCCCGCTCGTCGTCGAGCGCCACCGCCACCGAGCGCTTGCCCCGGTTGTCGAGGTGGAACGGGAGGTCCTCGGCCACGACGGTGTCGTCGGCTCGTGGCTGGCGCAGCTTGTTGCGCATCGAGTCGCCGCCCCGGGGCTCCACCTTCACCACGTCGGCGCCCAGGTCGCGCATGATGGCGCCCGCGCTCGGACCCGCCACCCAGTTCGCGATCTCGAGCACGCGGATCCCGTCGAGCGCACCAGCCACTTCGTCCCCCCTCGGTCGACTGGTCGCCGAACCTAGCGCCGGCGGCCACCCGATCTCGGCGGGGCCACCGTCGCCCAGACGAGATCGGTAGGGTCGGATCGTGACCGACGACCGTGCGTCGACCGTGGGGCTGCGCCGCGAGCCCGTGCAACGGCGCAGCCGCGAGCGCGTCGACGCCATCCTCGCCGCCGCCACCGAGCTGCTGGCCGAGGTCGAAGGCACCGAGATCACGACCACGACGATCGCCGCCCGCGCCGGGGTGCCGGTGGGCTCGCTCTACGAGTACTTCGTCGACCGGGAGGCCGTCATCGACGCCGTGGCCGCCCGCATGCTCGACCGCCACGACGAGCACCTCCGCGCCGCGCTCACCGCGGCTCCCGAGTCGCTCGAGGCCATGGTCGACGCGCTGTACACCGCCTACGCCGGCTTCTACCGGGCCGAGCCGGCGTTCATCTCGCTGCGCTACTCGTCGCTCTACACGCGGG
>DATHSN010000250.1:0-4448 GCA_035464115.1 Acidimicrobiales bacterium
TCGACGTCGAATCGACGCCGACGGTCAGTGTCGCCGGGCGGTCGGCGAACCGCTACCCCGCGGCGGCGACCTCGGCCGCGGCCTCGTGGGCCGCCTCGACGGTGTGGCCGATGTCGGCGTCGGTGTGGGCGAGGCTCGGGAAGAACACCTCGTAGGGGCCGGGGGCGAACGCGATGCCCCGGTCGAGCATGGCCCGGAACCAGCGGCGGTAGAGCCCGGTGTCGGCCGACGCCCGGGCGCCCTCCTCGTCGACCACCGGCGCGTCGCCGAAGAAGATGCCCACCAACGGGCCGACCCGGGGCACCTGCACGGCGACCCCCGCCTCGGCGAACGCGCCGGCCAGCCCGTCGGCGAGGTCCATGGCGATGCCCTCGAGCCGGCCGTAGGCCTCGCGGTCGAGCTCGGCGAGCACGGCCAGCCCCGCCGCGGTGGCGAGCGGGTTCCCCGACAGGGTGCCGGCCTGGTAGACGGGGCCGACCGGAGCCAGGTGCTCCATGACCTCGCGGCGGCCGCCGAACGCCCCCACCGGTAGCCCGCCGCCGATGATCTTGCCGAACGCCCACAGGTCGGGGAGCACGTCGAAGCGGGCGCTGGCCCCGCCGACGCCGAGCCGGAACCCGGTGATGACCTCGTCGAAGAGCAACAGCGCGCCGGCCCGGTCGCACGCGGCGCGCAAGCCGCCGAGGAACTCGACCGACGGCGGCACCAGGCCCATGTTGGCCGCCACCGGCTCGACGGCGACCACGGCGACGTCGTCGCCGATCTCGGGCACCTGGTTGTAGGGGGCGACGATGGTGTCGGCGATGGCCCCGGCCGGGATGCCCGCCGATCCCGAGGTGGCCTGCTCGGCCACGCTCGACCCACCCGACACCAGCAGCGCGTCGGTGTGGCCGTGGTAGCAGCCGGCGAACTTCACGACCTTGGTGCGGCCGGTGGCGCCCCGGGCCAGGCGCACCGCCGACATGGCCGCCTCGGTGCCGCTCGAGGTGAGCCGCACCATCTGCAGGCCCGGCACCCGCAGGGTGAGCTCCTCGGCGAGCAGCACCTCGCGCTCGGTGGGCGCGCCGAAGGTGGTGCCGTCGAGCGCGGCGGCGCGGATGGCCTCGATGACCTTCGGGTGGGCGTGGCCGAGGATCGACGCGCCGTAGCTCTGGACGTAGTCGACGAAGCGGTTGCCCTCGACGTCCCACACGTGGGCGCCGTCGCCCCGGGCCACGAAGTAGGGGGTGCCCCCCACCGAGCGGAAGGCCCGCACCGGGGAGTTGACCCCGCCGGGGATCACCCGTTGGCCCCGCTCGAACAGCGCGTCGTTGGTGCGATCGGACACGGCGGTCTCCCTCCGTCGGGTGGTGGGCGGCGGCGGCGTGCCGGTTACAGCCGCTCGGCGATCTCGCGCGCCAGGTAGGTGAGGATGAGGTCGGCGCCGGCCCGCTTGATGGCGGTGAGGTGCTCGAGGGCGACGGCGTCGCCGTCGATCCAGCCCCGTTCGGCGGCGGCCTTGATCATCGAGTACTCGCCCGACACGTGGTAGGCCACGAGCGGCACGTCGACCTCGGCCCGGGCCCGCGCGATCACGTCGAGGTAGGCGAGCGCGGGCTTCACCATCACCATGTCGGCGCCCTCGGCCAGGTCGGCCCGGATCTCCTCCAGGGCCTCGCGGGCGTTGCGCCAGTCCTGCTGGTAGCCCTGGCGGTCGCCGCCGCCGGCGATGGTGACGTCGACCGCGTCGCGGAACGGGCCGTAGAGGGCGCTGGCGTACTTGGCCGCGTAGGCGAGGATCGAGACCTGCTCGTGGCCTTCGTCGTCGAGCGCGTCGCGGATGGCCATGACCTGGCCGTCCATCATCCCGCTGGGGGCCACGATGTCGGCCCCCGCCTCGGCCTGGGCGATGGCGGCCTCGGCGTAGATCTCGAGCGTGGCGTCGTTGTCGACCTCGCCGGTGGCGGTGAGCAGACCGCAGTGGCCGTGGTCGGTGTACTCGTCGACGCACAGGTCGGCGATGAGCACCACGTCGTCGCCGACCTCGTCGCGCAGGTCGCGCAGCGCCACCTGGACGATGCCGTCGGCGGCGCAGGCGCCCGACCCGGTGGCGTCCTTGGTGGCGGGCACGCCGAAGAGCACCACGGCGGGGACGCCGAGGTCGCGCAGCGCCGCCACCTCCTGGCGCAGCGAGGCGCGGGTGTGCTGGACAACACCGGGGAGCGAGCTGATCGGCTGGGGCTCGTCGATGCCCTCGCGCACGAACAGCGGGGCGACCAGGTCGTCGACGCCGAGTCGGGTCTCGGCCACCATCCGCCGGAGGGTGGGGGTGCGGCGGAGGCGGCGGAGGCGGCGCTGCGGGAAGCTCATCGCCGTCGATCCTACGAGCCGGGCCCCGTCAACCCAGCAGCGACTCCAGCTCGCCGAGGGTGAGGTCGGCGAGCGAGGCCACGACCAGGTCGGCGTGGTCGAAGGGCCCGGCGGCGGTGATGCGGTTGGGGACGACCACGCAGCGCAGGCCCGCCGCCTTGGCCGCGGTGGCCCCGTGCGGCGAGTCCTCGAGGGCGACGGCCTCCCACGGCTCGACCCCGAGCTCGCGGCACGCGAGCAGGTAGAGGTCGGGGGCGGGCTTGGCGTGCTCGACGCGGTCGCGCCCCACCAGCACGTCGAAGCGGTGGCGCAGGCCCAGGCGGTCGAGGTGGGTCTCGAGCCACGACGTGGGCGAGCTCGACGCGATGCCGATGGGGATGCCGGCGGTGGCCGCCGCCTCGACCAGGTCGACCACGCCGGGGAGGGCGTCCTGCTCGGCGATGAGCGCGTGGTGGTGCTGGCGGCGGCGGGCCCGGATCTCCCCGTGGTCGAGGTCGCGGCCGACGAGGGCTTCGAGGCGCTCGAGCCAGTCGACGTAGGTGGCGGTGCCGACGATGGTGCGCCACCACTCGAGGTCGAGCTCGTGGCCGTGCTCGGCCCAGATCGCCCCCACCGAGGCGAACTCGGGCCACTCGGTGTCGAGGATGAGCCCGTCGAAGTCGAAGACCAGCGCGCGCAGCGGCACGAGCCCGGACCGTACCCCCGCACCAGCCGAGCGGCGGCGACCGGTCACGCATCCGCGGCGGATCGCTGCCCCCCGCCCGGCGCGCCCGGATCGCTACGTGCTGGCGGCGGCGCGGCCGGCGGCGGTGCGGCCGACCAGCGGGCCACCGGGCCCCAGGGCCGCGACGAGGGCGTCGACCAGGCCGGCGATGGTGTGCTCGGTGGCCTCGACGTCGACGGTGAGGCCGGCGTCGCGGGCGGTGGCGGCGGTGACGGGGCCGATGCAGGCGACGACGGCGGGTCGGGGCCGGTCGCCCCACTGCCGCAGGAAGCCGGTGACCGTCGACGACGAGGTGAAGGTGACCACGTCGCCGGCGTCGACGGCCGTGTCGGCCCGGATCGGATCCGCCGGTGGCTCGACGGTCCGGTACGCCTCGACCACGTCGACGTCCCAGCCCGCGGCGCGCAACCCGTCGGGCAGCACGTCACGGGCCACCGCGGCGCGGGCCAGCAGCACCCGGCCACCACCGGTGGGGGGTGGGGGGAAGGCGTCGAGCAGCGACTCGGCGACGTAGCGCTCGGGGACCAGGTCGGCGACCAGGCCGACGTGGCCGAGCACCGCGGCGGTGCCCGGGCCGATGGCGGCCAGGCGCACCCCGGCGAGGCGACGCGGGTCGCCCACGGCGGCCACGAACCGCTCGGCGCCGTTGGGCGAGGTGAGCACGACCCAGTCGTAGCGACCCACGTCGGCGAGCGCGGCGGCGAGGGCGGCGCCCCCGTCGGCGGCGGGTCCGATCTCGATGGCGGGCAGCTGGACGGGTTGGCCGCCCCGCTCCATGAGGGCGCCGTGGAGCTCGGGTGCCTGCTCGTCGGCGCGGGTGACGATGACGTCCACGCCGAGCAGGGGCAGCTCGGCCAGCAGCTCGGGGCCGACCTCGCGCGCGGTGATCAGCGGCGGCTGCCCCGGCCCCGGTGAGGGCAGACCGACCCCCGGCACCAGCTCGACGCGGTGGCCGGCCTCGAGCAGGGCCCGCAGCTCGGTGGAGGCGTCCGATGGACGGCGGGGATCGCCGACGTCGGTGCGCACGACCCGGCGGCCGCTCGCCGCGAGCTCCACGATCCGCGCCGCCCGAGCGGCCCGTCCGAGCCCCGACAGGTCGACCAGGTCGGCGCGGGGGGCGTGGGGTGCGCCGAGTCCGACGTGAGCGACCACCACCACGTCGGCCACCCGCAGGCGCTCCACCGCGGCGAGGGTGAGCGTCGACGGATCCGGCGATCCGCTGGCCAGGTAGCTGACGGTCATCCCCGGCATGCTCCCACGCCGCCCGCCCGGACCCCTGGCCACCCCAACCCCCTGTCCACCCGAACCGGCGAACCCACGGTGCGCCACGCGCACCCACGATTCGCCAGTTCACACACGGGTCGGCCCCCACCCG
>DATHSN010000251.1:0-2318 GCA_035464115.1 Acidimicrobiales bacterium
CCGCACGGTGGCGGCCTCACGCTCGGCGTCGGCCCGCAGCGCCGCCGCGTCCTGCTCGGCGCGCTCGCGCAGCGCCGCGACCTCGTCACGGGTGGCGCGCAGGATCGCCGCCAACTCGGCGCCGAGCACCGCGACGGGGTCGACCTCGGAGGCCGGATCCCTCGGTGCGTCTCCACGGTCTGCCACGGGCGGTCCTCTCGCATCGGGCTCCGGTCCTCGCCCGACCGGCCACTCTGGGTGATATTGACACGAAAAGTCATCCATGCCCAGCGCGGATCGCGCGGAGCGTCGTCATCGCATCGCCACTTGGTCCCGATGCGACGCGGAACACTAGGTTGCCGGCATGCAGCAGATCCTCGATGCGATCACCTCGGGGGCCAACGGCGACGAGCTGGCGGCTCTGCCCCTCCCCGAGTCCTACCGGGCGGCCTACATCCGTCGCGAGGACCAGCAGATGTTCGAGGGGGTGCCGTCGGACGAGAAGGATCCCCGCAAAGCGATCCACATCGGCGAGGTGCCCCTCCCCGAGCTGGCGCCCGACGAGGTCGTCATCGCCGTCATGGCCTCGGCGATCAACTTCAACACCGTGTGGTCTGCGAACTTCGAACCGGTGTCGACGTTCGGGGCCCTCGACCGCATGGCCCGCAGCGGCGAGTGGGGGGCGCGCCACGCCCTCGACCACCACGTGCTCGGCTCCGACGCGTCCGGCGTCGTGCTGCGCGCCGGCTCCGCGGTGCGCTCGTGGGCGCCCGGCGATCGGGTCGTGGTGCACTGCAACTACGTCGACGACCAGGACCCGCTCAGCCACGACGACTCGATGCTCGCGTCGAACCAGCTGATCTGGGGCTACGAGACCAACTTCGGCGGCCTCGCCGACCTGGCCGTCGTGAAGGCCAACCAGCTCATGCCCAAGCCCGCGCACCTGTCGTGGGAGGAGGCGGCCTGCAACGCGCTGGTGAACTCCACCACCTACCGCATGCTGCTGTCGCCCAACGCGGTGCAGATGAAGCAGGGCCAGGCGGTGCTCATCTGGGGTGCCTCCGGCGGCCTCGGCGGCTACGCCGTGCAGTACTGCCTCAACGGCGGGGTCACGCCGGTCGCGGTGGTGTCGTCGCCGGAGAAGGCCGATCTGCTCCGGGAGATGGGCTGCGAGCACGTCATCGACCGCAAGGCCAACGGCTACCAGTTCTGGTCCGACGAGACCACCCAGAACCCGGCCGAGTGGCGCCGCCTGGGCAAGGACATCCGCGACCTCATCGGGCGCGACGTCGACATCGTGTTCGAGCACCCGGGTCGCTCCACGTTCGGCGCGTCGGTCTACGTCGTGGCCCGCGGCGGCACCGTCGTCACCTGCGCGGCCACCTCGGGCTACATGCTCGAGTTCGACAACCGTCACCTGTGGATGCGCCTCAAGCGCATCGTCGGCTCGCACTTCGCCAACTACTGGGAGGCCTGGCAGGCCAACCAGCTGGTGTGCGACGGCAAGATCCAGCCGATCCTGTCGGCGGTCCACGACCTCGCCCACACCGGCGAGGCCGCGTACCAGATGCACCACAACCTCCACGAGGGCAAGATCGGTGTGCTCTGCCTCGCCCCCGGGGAGGGTCAGGGCATCGACGACCCCGAGATGCGCGAGCGGGTCGGCGAGGACAAGATCACGCTGTTCCGCCGCGCCGGCGTCTGACCACGGGAGACCCCATGCTGCTCACCGAGATCGATCACGTCGCCATCGCCGTCCGCGACCTCGAGGCGGCCATCGCCTGGTACGGCGACACCTTCGGCGCCACCGTCGAGCACCGCGAGGTGGTCGACAGCGACGGCGTCGAGGAGGCCCTGCTGAAGGTCGCCGACTCCTACGTCCAGCTGCTCACCCCCACCCGCGACGACTCGCCGGTGGCGAAGTACCTGGAGAAGAAGGGCGAGGGCCTGCACCACATCGGCTACCGCGTCGACGACTGCGCCGCCGCCCTCCAATCGGTGAAGGACCAGGGCGGCCGGGTCATCGACGAAGCGCCGCGGCCCGGCTCGCGCGGCACCACGGTGGCGTTCGTGCACCCCAAGGCCAGCTTCGGCACCCTCATCGAGCTCGTCCAGGAGTAGAGCCCTCGTGGCGACGGCGGCGCCGACCTGATCGGTCGGCGTCGGCGCGCGTCAGACCGAGGGGGTGATGGGGCCCCCGCCGTTGGGGCGGTGGTAGGTCCAGGTGCCGTCGGGTTCTCGATGGGGGATGAACCCGGCTTCTTTGAGCCGGTTTTGGAACCCGCAGCCGGGCCAGCCGTTGTCGGTGTCGGTCGGGCCGCCGGCACTCCATCGTTCGA
>DATHSN010000252.1:0-11477 GCA_035464115.1 Acidimicrobiales bacterium
CGATCTCGAGGTCGCGCAGGAGCCCGTCGGCGAGGTCGTACACCCAGCCGTGGACGTGGAGCCGGCGCTCGCCGTGCCAGGCCCGCTGCACGAACGACGTGGTGCACAGGCGGTACACCTGCTCGCGCACGTTGAGCTCCACCAACCGGTCGCGGCGCGCCTCGAAGTCGTCGATGGCGTCGATCTCGGCCTGGTGCAGCCGGTGCACGTCCTTGATGTTGCGCAGCCACTTGTCGATCAGCCCGTGGTACGAGTGGTCGAGCGCGGCGGTGACGCCCCCGCAGCCGTGGTGCCCGCACACGATGACGTGCTCCACGCGGAGGACCTCCACCGCGTACTGCAGCACCGACATGAGGTTCATGTCGGTGTGCACCACCAGGTTGGCGATGTTGCGGTGGATGAACATCTCGCCGGTGCGGGTGCCGGTGATCTCGTTGGCGTTCACCCGGCTGTCGGAGCACCCGATGAAGAGGAACCGGGGATGCTGCTCGGCGGCGAGCCGCTCGAAGTGCTCCGGGTCGGCCTCGAGCTGCTCGGTGACCCACCGCCGGTTGTTGACGAAGAGCTGCTCGTAGCTCGTGACCCCCGCCCACTCGTCCACGGCTCCGACGCTACCCGGGCGACCGCGAGCGCCGTCGATCGACGGTGTGCCATAGGTCCCGTGTCGGGCGCCGTTGGTCACGACCTGTCGGTTCGCGCTTGGCGACGTCCGGTGCGTCAGAGACACTGCTGCGAGCTCGCCACCGGGGCGGAGCCACGACCACGTGAGGGGGGTGAGCATGAGAGCCGGACCGACCTGGCGCACCGCCGTCGCCCTCGTGCTCGCCGCGCTGCTCGCCTCGGCGTGCGGGGGCGACGACGACGGGCCCGGCTTCGCGGGCATCACCCGCGACGACCCGATCCTGGTCGACGTCAGCCTGACCGAGGTGGCGGCCGCCGGACCCGAGCGCGACTTCGAGCTGCGGGCCGACGACGGTGGGCTGCTCTTCGTCTACTTCGGCTACACGTCGTGTCCCGACCTCTGCCCCACCACGATGTCCGACGTCCGTCAGGCGCTCAGCCAGCTCGAGCCGGGTGAGGCGGCGCGCGTGAGCGCCGCGTTCATCACCGTCGATCCCGAGCGCGACACCCCCGACATCATGGTGCGCTACCTCGACCACTTCTTCGACGGGGCCCACGCCCTGCGGCCCGCCGACGAGTCCGAGCTCCGTGCCGTCGAGGCGGCGTTCGGCGCCTCGTCGGAGATCACCCCCCGCGACGACGGCGGCTACGACGTGAGCCACACCGCCATCTCCTACGTGGTCGACAGCGCTGGTCGTGTGGTGGTCGAGTGGCCCTACGGGGTGGCGGCCGACGACATGGCCGCCGACCTCCGCCTGCTGCTCGCCCAGATCGACGGAGAGCCGACGTGAGCGGCCGCACGGGTGCGGTGGTCGGCGCGGTCGTCGCCGTGGTGGTGCTCGTCGGTGCGGTGATCGGACTGGTCGTGGTCCTCGGCGGCGACGACGGCCGCACCGTCGAGTTCGTGGTCGAGGCCGGCACCGGGAACCGCCTCGCGGCCGGGGAGGACATCGAGATCATGCCCGAGGAGGTGCTGCTCGAGGTCGGCGACGAGATCCGCATCGTCAACGAGGACTCGCGGGCCTACCTCGTGGGGCCCTACTTCGTGCGCGCCGGCGAGACCGTCGCGCAGCGCTTCGACCGACCCCAGGAGCTGGTGGGGGCCTGCGACCTGAGCGGCGGCGGCGAGATCCGCATCGTCGTCACCGGCCGCGGCGCCTGACGGACCCGACGACACCCCTGGATCCGGGGGCACCTGCGGAGTACTTTTCGTGTGACATTCGTCTCACGAGAGGCAGCCGTGATGCCCGATCCCGCCGACACGTCCCGACAGGCGGCGGCCGCCGCGGCGTCGGCCCAGCGTTCCGCTGATCAGCCCGCCGCAGCCGCGGCGCAGGCGCGGGGCGCGGCCCGCGATGTGGTGGACGATGCCACCGAGGCCACGGCGCCGGCGCGGGGTGCGGCCCGCGGTGTGGTCGACGATGCCACCGAGGCCACGGCGCCGGTCGTCGAGGAGGCCACCCGTCTCGTCGAGTCCGCCGTCGATGATCCGGTCGGCACGGCCACCGAGGTGGCCGAGGCGGCGGCCACGGCCGGCGCGAGCGCCCTGCCGGGGGTGGGCTACGACCCCGTCGAGCAGGTCGTGACCTACGAGTCACGCGCCGAGTGGACCACCCGGTCCGGGGAGAGCCGCTCGGACCACAGTCAGCAGGTCGGGACCACCGTCGACCTCGACGATCAAGAGGCGGCGTTCGCGCGCGACTACGCGCGCCGCACGGACCACGGTGGCGGGGTCACCGGGAACCTGTCTCAGAGCACGACGGTCGAGGTCGACGTGCCCGATCAGCAGGTCGACGTGGCCTTCGAGGAGCACCACAAGGTCGAGGGGCCCAAGGGCTTCCATGAGACGGCCACCTCCATCACCGGCTCCGCCGACCTCGACGACCAGACGGTGAGCGGTCGCTATCGCTTCGACTCGCACCGCGAGACCGACGAGGGCACGACCACCGAGCACACCTCGGTCTCGGGTCGCGCCGACGGCAGGGCCCAGACGGCCTCCGGTGAGTTCGTCCGTTCGGTGTCGACCACCGACGACGAGGGCGCAGCCAGCACCGAGACCTCGGGTGAGGGCGAGGCCGACCTCGGGTCATCGACCGCCGAGGGCGAGGGTCGCCACGTCAGCCGCACGGTCACCGAGGAGGGTGAAGACGTCAGCGTCACTCGGGGCGGCGGCAACGTCGACTGGGAGGAGAAGAGCGCCGCGGGCTGGTTCCGCAACGAGGAGCGCACCACGACCGACGAGGGCGTCACCGCCACGACCACCTCCGGCCACGTCGACGTCGCCGCCGGCGGTGAGCGGATCGCGGGCGGGGTCCGCCACACCGAGACCAGCCGCGACACCGAGGGCACCGAGACCGCGGAGACGATCGCCGTCGCCGGGTCCTACGACCGTGAGACCGGGTCCGCTCAGGGCGAGGTCGGTCACTCCCGGTCGACCTTCGGTCCCGAGGGGGCGTCGGGGCAGTCGACCGAGGTGGGCGTCGCCTACGACGGCGCGGACGGCAGCATCGCCGCGTCGGCCACCCACACGAGGTTCGAGCAGACCGACGAGGGCCGCACGTCGCTCGAGGCGCAGGGTTCGGCCGAGATCGACCAGGAGGCGCAGACCTACGCGGGGCAGGGCTCGGTCACGGCCACCGAGGTCGACGAGGACGGCACCACCGTCGTCCAGCACGGTCGGGGCAGCTTCGACGTCGACCTCGCTGACGGGCGCTATGCCGGAGAGGGCGCCTACACCCGTGCGGTGGGCACCGAGGACGAGACGGTGGTGCAACGGGTCTCCGGCAACTTCGCGGCCGACCTCGAGGAGCAGTCCTACGGCGCCGGTGGGGGCTACGACCGGCTCCACACCGATGACACGGGCACCCGCCAGCAGTCCGTCGCAGCCGCGGGCGAGCTCGACCTCGACGACAAGACCGGCGTCGCCCAGGTCGGCTACACCCACGACTACCAGGGCGACGACGTCGCGTACGGCGGGAGCGTCGAGCGGCGGGCCGAGGTCGACCTCACGTTCGGCAGCGGATCGGCCCACGCCGAGACGGGTGGCCATGCGTCCAACGACCTCGGCTCGGCCGCCGGTGCGGTCGAGCGGGGCGCCCACCTCGACGTGTCGGCCGGCACCGCAGGCGTCTACGGCTCGAACGAGGGGCAGGTGACCAACGACGTCGGGTCGTTGGCGGGGCACAGCTCGGGTGCCTTCGAGGTCAGGGTGGGTGACAGCGGCGGCCCGATCCCGCAGATCGACATCGACGCGGAGGGCACGATGGGGGGCTCGTTCGCCACCGAACCGGTCCAGGGCAGCGCCGCCATCGGCACCGACGGGGGCCACCTGAGCGGGGGTGTGTCGATCGGTGGGGTCACCGCATCGGCCGGCCTGTTCGCGGGGGCCGACGGGTTCGGGGCGGGCGGCTCCCTCGACACGTCCGAGGCCCAGGCGGCCGCTCAGCAGGCGGCCGACGATGCCCAAGCTGCGGCCGAACAGGCCCTCGCCGACGCGCAGGCCGCGGCCGAGCAGGCGGCGGCCGAGGCCCAAGCTGCGGCCGAGGCCGCGGCCAAAGCCGCGCAGGAGGCGACCGAGGCGGCGGCCAAGGCGGCCGCCGACGCGGCGTCGGCGGTCGGCGACACCGCGTCGGGCGCAGCGGATGCCGCGACCGACGCCTGGAACGACTTCTGGGGCGACTGACCGCAGCCGGGCGGCGCCTCAGCGGGCCGGTCAGCGGTACTCGGGGTTCTCCGGGAAGCCGAAGCGCTCGCCGTCGGCCCACCGCGGGCGCTGGTTGCCGTGGGCGGGGATCCCGCCCGCGTCGCGCAGCATGCGGGCCAGGTGCAACAGGTTCCACGTCATGAACGTGGTGTTGCGGTTGGTGAAGTCGTTGTCGAGGCCGATGCCGTCGTCGCCATAGGACGGGCCGGGGCCCACCTCGCCGATCCAGCCGGCGTCGGCCTGCGGGGGGATGGTGAAGCCGAGGTGCTGCAACGAGTAGAGGACGTTCATGGCGACGTGCTTCACGCCGTCCTCGTTGCCGGTGACCAGGCAGCCGCCGACGCGGCCGTAGTACGCGTACTGGCCCGCCTCGTTGAGGATCCCCGAGTAGGCGTAGAGCCGCTCGATCACCCGGGCGCACACCGACGACTTGTCGCCGAGCCAGATGGGCGTGCCGATCACGACGATGTCGGCGGCCATCACCCGGTCCTGGATGGCAGGCCAGTCGTCGCGGGCCGCGCCGTGCTCGGTCATGTCGGGGTACACGCCGGGCGCGATGTCGTGGTCGACGGCGCGCACCAGGTCGACCTCGACGCCGACGCTGCGGAGGATCGCGATCGACCGGTCCATCAGCAGCTGGGTGTGCGACAGGGTGGGCGAGGGGTTCAGGGTGCAGTTGACGAAGATCGCCCGTAGGTCGTCGTAGGTCGGGTCCATGGCTGTCATCGTGCTCCGTCTCGGGTCGGTGGGGCGGCCACGGTCGTGGCGATGTGCGAGCTGCGCTCGAGCGTGCGGTGCACCGGGCAGCGGTCGGCGATGCGGGCCAGCGCGGCGCGGGCGTCGTCGTCGAGGTCGCCCTCGAGGTGCAGGGTGCGCTCGAAGTGGTCGATGGCGCGGCCATCGCCCCGGACGCAGGCCTCGCAGTCCTCGGCGTGGGCGGTGCGGTGGCGCACCTCGACCCGCACCCGGTCGAGGGGCAGGCCCTTGCGGTCGGCGTAGAGCCGCAGCGTCATCGACGTGCACGCGCCCAGCGCCGCACCCAACAGGTCGTAGGGCGACGGGCCGGCGTCGAACCCGCCGACGTCGACCGGCTCGTCGGCAAGGAGGTGGTGGCCGCCCGCCACGACGTGGTTCAAGAAGGTGCCCTGGCTGGTCTCGGCCACGACCACCTGGGCGGTGCGCGCCGGGATCGGCGCTGCCGGGTTGTCGTCGACGAGGTAGCGCTCGGCCCAGGTGGCCAGCACCCGGGCCGCGTACACCGCGTCGTCGCGGTTCGACAGCAGGTGGTCGGCGCCGTCGAGGGAGACGAAGCTCTTCGGGTGGCGGGCCGCGGTGTAGAGCCGGGCCGCGTTGTCGACGCCCACGATGGCGTCGACGGGGGAGTGCAGGACCAACAGCGCAGACCCGAGGGCCGCGGCCCGCTCCTCGATCGAGTGCCCGGCCAGGTCGTCGATGAGCTCGCGCCGGATGGTGAACGGGCGCCCGCCGATGTCGACGGTGGCCCGGCCGCTCGCCTCGATGGTGGGCAGGTCGTCGACGAACAGCTTGGTCACGTGGGTGGCGTCGGCCGGGGCGCCGATGGTGACCACGGCCCGCACCTCGGGCAGGTCGGCGGCGACGGCGACCGCCGCCGCCCCACCGAGGCTGTGGCCGATGAGCAGCTGGGCGGGCCGGTGGTGGACCCGCAGCCAGTCGGCCGCGGCCCGCAGGTCCCCGAGGTTCGAGGAGAAGTCGGTGTTGGCGAAGTCGCCCTCGCTGGCCCCGAGCCCGGTGAAGTCGAAGCGCAGCACCGCGATGCCGTGGGCGTTGAGCTCGGCGGCGATGCGGCCCGCGGCGAACACGTCCTTCGAGCACGTGAAGCAGTGGGCGAACAGGGCGTAGGCCCGCGGTGGCCCCGCGGGGAGGTCGAGGCGGGCGGCGAGCGCCACCCCGTGGCTGCCCGGGAAGCTGACCTTGATCCGCGAGGTGGTCACCGGGGCGCTCCGGGACGGCTGGGGTGGGGTGGCTGTGATCGGGGCACGGCGGGTTCCTCTCGTCGTGATGCGCCCCCGGAACCCCGTTGGCGCCCCGGGCCTTCCCCGATGGTGTCACCTGCGGAATGACGCCGGGGTGCCGGAGGTTCCCCCCGGCATGGACGAGCCACGCGTCACCGCGGCCCCGCACGCGATCTGGGTGCGCCGGATCGCCGTCATCGCCGTGTGGGCGGCGATCCTGGTCGGTTGGCGGGCCTACCTCTCCTCCACGGGCGAGGGGGTGGTCGAATCGGCCCAGCGCTTCGTCGACGCGGTCGGGGGTGCGTGGTGGGGGGTTCTCGCCTACCTCGCGGTCTACCTCGTGCGGCCGCTCGTGCTCTTCCCCGCCACGCTGCTCACCATCGCCGGTGGGCTGCTGTTCGGACCGGTGGGTGGCGTCGCCGTGGTGATCGTGGGGGCCAACGCCTCGGCCCTGGTGGCCTACGGGGTCGGGCGGATGCTCGGGCGGGCGCCGTCCGGCGACGGCGAGGTCGACTCGTTGGCCGCCCGGTGGGCAGGGCGGATGCGCACGTCGAGCTTCGAGACGGTGCTGCTCATGCGGCTCCTCTTCCTCCCCTACGACCTCGTCAACTACCTGTCGGGCGTGCTGCGGGTGCGGTGGGTGCCGTTCCTCCTGGCCACCGCCATCGGGTCGCTGCCCGGCACCGTGTCGTTCGTCCTGCTCGGGGCCTCCATCGAGCAGCTCGACGAGGGCCTCGGCGGCATCAGCCCCACCACCCTGGTCGCGTCGGTGGTGCTCATCGTGGCGAGCCTCGTGGTGGCGAGGGTGCTGCGAGCGCGTCGGGGCGGCGATCCGACCGAGCTCGCCGAGGCGGTCGCGGCGGCGTCGTGATCGACGCGCGACTGCGCCCGGTGAAGGACCGGGTGCTCGACCCGGTGGCGGCGCGGGTGCCGGGGGCGCTGACGCCCCTGGCCCTCTCGGGCATCGCCCTCGGCCTCGGTCTGGCGGCGGCGGGTGCCGCCGGGGCCGGGTGGTCCGTCGTCGCGGTCGCCGCCTGGCTGACGGGGCGGGTGGTCGACGGGCTCGACGGGGCGGTGGCCCGTCAGCGGGGCCAGGCCAGCGACGTCGGGGGCTACCTCGACATCGTCCTCGACACGGTGGTCTACGCCGCGGTGCCCCTGGGCGTGGCCGCCCACCTCGACGAGCGCGGCGCCTGGATCGTGGTGGCCGTGCTGCTCGGAGCGTTCTACGTGAACGCGGTGTCGTGGGCCTACCTGTCCGCCGTCCTCGAGAAGCGGGCGGTGGGGGCCGCGTCCACCGGGGAGTCGACCACGGTCACCATGCCCCGCGGGCTGGTGGAGGGCGCCGAGACCATCGTGATCTTCACCGTGGCGCTGGCGGTGCCGTCGGTGGCACCGGTGGTGTTCGCGGTGATGGCGGGGGCCGTCCTCGTCGGCGCCGCGGCGCGCACGGTCGTGGCGGTCCGGCGTCTGGGCGGTGCGCACCAGTAGGTTCCGGCGATGCTGTCCGCCACCTACGACGACGCCCGGCGCTCCTTCCTCGCGGCCGCGGCCGAGGTCCACGCCGTCGTCACCCACCACCCGCACCCGCTGTCGGGGCCCGACGGCGGCGATCTCGCGATCGACGTGGCCGAGCTCGGGCCCGACACCGCCGATGACGTGGTGCTCGTGGTGTCGGGCACCCACGGGGTCGAGGGCTACTGCGGGTCGGCGCTGCAGCGCCGGTGGCTCGAGTCCCACGCCGGCGATCGACCCGACGGGGTCCGCGTGGTGATGGTCCACGCGCTCAACCCCTACGGGTTCGCCTGGGTGCGCCGGGTCAACGAGGACAACGTCGACCTGAACCGCAACTTCGTCGACTGGGCGGCGGGCGCCCCGCGCAACGCCGACTACGCCGAGATCGCCGACCTGCTCGTGCCCACCGAGTTCAGCGAGGCCGAGCAGGCCCGCACGCTCGGCGCGCTGCTGGCGATCGCCGAGGAGTCTGGGCTCGACCACCTCCAGAGCGTCATCAGCCGCGGGCAGTACCACCACCCCACCGGGCTCTTCTACGGCGGCACCGGCCCCGTGTGGTCGCACCGCTGGCTGCGGTCGTGGGCCGCCGCCCAGCTCGCCTCGTGTCGCCGGCTCACGATCATCGATCTGCACACCGGGCTCGGCCCGTGGGGCCACGGCGAGCGCATCGTGGTCGAGGCCAAGGGCACCCCCGAGTACGAGCGGGCCGCCGCGCTGTGGGGCGAGGTCCGCTCGATGCTCGACGGCGACTCGGCCAGCGCGGTCCTCGACGGCGACTGGCTGAGCATCACCCACGAGCTGGCCCCCCGGGCCGAGGTCACGGCCACCGCGCTGGAGTTCGGCACCGTCGACCCCCTCACCGTGGCCCTGGCGCTGCGGGCCGACGCCTGGCTCCACGCCCACGGCGACCCGCTCGGCGCCGACGCCGCGCCGGTGCGGGCCCAGGTGCGCGCCGCCTTCGCCGACGACGACCCGGCGTGGCTCGACCGCACGTGGGAGCAGTTCGCCCTGGTGATCACCCAGGCCCTCGACGCCGCCGGAGGTCGCTGAGCCGGACCGCGTCCGGATCGTCGGCCGGTGCGGTCAGGACACGGTGATGTCACGGCGGCGGAACGTGAGCGACGCGAGGGCGGTGGTGGCCGCCGCCAGGGCGATCAGGACCACGACGGGGAGCAGCTCGACGGCGACGAGGGGCATCCGGGCCAGGTGCTCGAACGGTGAGATGTCGAGCGCGAGCCCAGGGAGGTCGAGCAGCCGGCCGAAGGTGCCGACGAGCACCCCGTAGGCGACCAGGGCCCACGTCGCCGGGATGGCTCGGGGTCGGGTGCCGAAGAGCAGCGCGGCGACGCCGAGCACGACCAGCACGGCGGGGATCTGGTTCAGGTGGGCGAGGGTGAGCTCGCCGACGTGGGCCGCGTCACCCGTGGCCACCGCCGCTCCGATGCCGGTGGCCAGTCCCGTGACGGCCATGATCACGACCACCCCGGCGGTGGTGACGGCCAGGTTGCTGACGAGCCAACCCCGACGGCCGATCGGCGTGGCGAGCAGGGCCTCGCCCCGTCCGCTGGTCTCGTCGTTCCGCATGGCCTGGATGGCCAGGACCGCGAAGGTGCTGGCGAGGTACGCCATGAACACCGCCATGTAGGCGAGGTAGCCGGCGAGGAGGTCCTCGGCCCCGAAGACCTCGATGAAGACGTCGGGCATGTCGCCGACCGCGTCGAGCAGCGAGTCGGCGAAGGCGCCGAAGACCACCCCGCTGACGGCCAGCGCGACCGTCCACCAGACGATGGCCGGGCGCTGCAGGCGCCACGCCAACCCCAGCGGTGTGCCGAGCGACGCCGTGGCGCGGGCGGGGCCGGCGTGGACGGCGAACCGGCTGGCCCCGAGGTCGCGGCGGGTCGATTGCGCGTACGCCGCCACCGTGGTGACGACGGCGAGCGCCAGGGGCAGCGCGAGGGGCCACCACCGGTCGAGGACGAACGGCGCCGTCTGCTGCGACCAGCCCAACGGAGAGAGCCACGACAGCGCGTTGCCGCCCGAGCGGGCCATGTCGCCGACCGCACGGAGCACGAACGCCGCCCCCAGCGCGGCACCGGCCAGCCCGGCGGCGGCGCGTGAGCCCTCGCTCAGCTGGGCGGTGAGGGCCGTGAGCCCGGCGATGGCCAGGCCGAACGCGGCGATGCTCGCGCCGAAGAGCAGCGATCCACCGATGCCGAAGCCGCCCACCGCCACCATGGTGGCGGCGACGACCACCACGACCGCCCCGTTCGTGAGCAACGCGACGACGAGCGCGGCGGTCAGGGCGGCGTAGCGTCCCACGACGTTGGCCCCGACGAGCTCGGCGCGGCCGCTCTGCTCCTCGGCGCGGGTGTGGCGGACGACGAGGAGGATGTTCATGAGCCCGGCGAGCAGGAGGAAGTAGAGCCCGTAGCCGTTGGCGATGAGCCGCGCGTAGGTGGGGTCGTCGAGCCCGTAGCCCGGTCCGGTCAGCATCCGCCCCACCGGGTCGCGGAACATGGCCATGATGCTGTCGAGGTCATCGGTGGTCACGTACGCCGTCGGCAGCGCGACCGCCAGGTACACGACGAACGCGCCGAACCCGGCGGCCCACGCCGGCAGCCGGACCCGATCGCGTCGCAACATGAACCGGGTGAGCGTCGTGACACCGGTCAGATCGTCGGGCCAGGGGGCGGCGCTCGTCGGGCGGGCCGTGGTGCTCGCGGTCGTCACGGGGTGGTCAGCTCGCGTCGGTCGTCGCGCCGCGGTGCCGTGCCGTAGTGGCGCAGGAGGAGCTGCTCGAGGGTCGGGGGGTGGGCGATCAGTGACCGCACGCCGAGGGGAGCGAGGGCGCGCACGGCCTCGTCGATCTGGTCGCCGTCGACCTCGAACCGCACCTGCCCGTCGGCCTGCTCGAGACCGTGCACCCCGGGCAGTGCCGCCAGCCCGTCGGCCGGCGCGTCGGTCTCGGCGACGACGGTGGTGCGGGTCAGGTGGCGCAGGTCGCGGAGCGTGCCCGACTCGACGATCCGTCCGGCGCGGATGATCGAGATGCGATCGGCCAGCACCTCGACCTGGGCCAGGATGTGGCTCGACAGCAGCACCGTGTGGCCTCGGCCGGTCACCTCGCGGATGCAGTCCTGGAACACCGACTCCATGAGCGGGTCGAGGCCGGCGGTGGGCTCGTCGAGCAGGAGCAGCTCGACGTCGGACGCCAGCGCCGAGATGAGGGCCACCTTCTGGCGGTTGCCCTTGGAGTAGGTCCGGCCCTTCTTGGTCGGATCGAGGTCGAAGCGCGCGCACAGCTCGTCGCGCCAGGCGGGGTCGAACCCGCCGCGTAGCCGGGCGAACAGGTCGATCGCCTCGCCCCCGGTGAGGTTCGGCCACAGCTCCACGTCACCCGGCACGTACGCCAGTCGCCGGTGCAGCGCGACCGCGTCGCGCCACGGGTCGCCGCCCAGCACCTCCGCCCGTCCGGCATCGGCGCGCAGCAGGCCGAGCAGGACCCGGATGGCGGTGGACTTGCCGGCGCCGTTGGGGCCGAGGAAGCCGTGGACCTCGCCCCGCTCGACCTCGAGGTCGAGGCCGTCGAGCGCCACCACGTCACCGAACCGCTTGACCAGCCCCGACGTCGACACGATGGGCTC
>DATHSN010000253.1:0-22016 GCA_035464115.1 Acidimicrobiales bacterium
GTCGGCGGCGGCGGCGGCGGGGGCGGGGGCGCTGCGGTGGTCGGCGGCGGCGGTGGTGGCGGCGCCGCGGTGGTCGGCGGCGGCGGTGCGGTCGTCGGGGGCGGCGCGGTGGTGGGCACCGACGACTCACCCGAGCAGTTGATGCCCTCCTCGGGGCGGTAGAGCGCCCGGACGGTGTCGACCTCGACCCGTCCGTCGTCCCAGGTGCGGGTGCGCTCGGTGGTGACGCGGGTGCACACGCCCTGCGGCGAGGTGCTCTGCCCGGTCTGGTCGGCGGTGACGTGCCGCGTGGAGTACAAGGTGACCGTGATGGCCGTGTCGGTGTAGGTGGGCCACACCAGCACCCCGTAGGGGGACGTGTTCACGATCTGCAGGTCGGGGTGGGGGAACGACAGGGTGGCCTCGCGGCCATAGGGGTAGCGCGAGAAGTAGATCGAGTGCGACTGGTACTCGCCGAAGTCGAGGCCGGCGAAGAAGGCGGCGTTGAACAGCGCGGTCGTGAACTGCGAGATGCCGCCGCCGAGCTGGGGCACGAGCACGCCGTTGGTGATGCCCCCCGCCTCGACGTAGCCCTTGGCCGCGGTGCGCTGGCCGACGTGGCCGTTGAGCGAGAACGTCTCGCCGGGCTCGATCACCACGCCGCGGACCGCGTCGGCGATGAGGTGGATGTTGATGACGCGGTTCTCGCAGCAGCGGTGCTCGGAGGTGAACGACGCCACCTCCTCGACGATGCCGAGGGCCTCGGCCGCCGCGATGTCGGCATCGTTCTCGATGACCACGAGGTCGAGCTCCGCCGGGTTCGGCCCGCCGGTGAGCGCGTCGAGGATCCGCTCGGGGCTGTCGGGCCCGCAGCACGAGGTGCCCTCGGTGCCGGGGACGATGCGGGGCGCGCCGCCCTCGACCGTGAACGACACCGGGGTGGGCTCGGTCCCGGTCTCGGCGAAGCGCTCCTCGAGGTCGGCGAGCACCACGGGATCGTCGAGGGCCAGCCTCGGCTCGCCGTCGGGGAGCTCGAGGACGAGCCACGAGCGCAGCGTGGCGGTGGGGATCTCGGCCGGCTCGCCGTCGATCAGGACCGGCAGCGGCGACTCTGTGGCCGCCTCCGCGGCGGCGGCCACCGCGGCGACGGCATCGTCGGACACGGTGGGGCTGATCTCGACCAGCTCGGGCTCGACCCGCACCGGGACGTCGCCCTCGGTGGCGGCGCGCACCAGGCGGGCGCCGAGGGTCTCGGCGCGGATGCCCTGGCCGGGCTGGCCGGGGACGAGGCGGACGCCGGTGGCGTCGGCCTCGAGGCCGGGCTCCGTCGATGCCTCGAGCCCGGGCAGCTCGAGCTCGGTGACGGCGGTCGACAGGGTGGCCTCGTCGACGGCGAAGCGAGGGTCGACGGACCGCTCGCCGAGCAGCGAGCCGAGCCAGGCGAACGGGACGAGCGGGAGCGGGGGATCGGACCGGTCGAGCACCGCGTCGACGGTGGCCTCGACGTCGACCGCCAACCCGACCGTGACGGCGTCGGTGGTGGCCGGGCCCGACCCGGCGTCGATCTCCACCGGGGTCGAGGTGTAGTCGTCGGCCAGCTCGGTGACCGCGGCGCGCACCTCGTCGGGCGACATGCCGCTCACGTCGACACCCGCGACGGAGACGTTGCGACCGACGTCGTCGCTCAGCGCGCCGTCGAGGACGGCGGCGATCATGACGAGCGAGACGGCGGCGACGAGCACGGCGACGCCGCCGCCGATGAGGCGCGCGCGTCGACTGCCCGGGAACCGGGGGAGTCGGGACACGGGGGCATTCTCGCGCCCGGGCCGGGCCCCGGGGCGTCAGGGCCGCCCCGACGTGCTGCGCCGGGGTCGTTTGGGAGCGGCCGGCGTCGCTCTGCCATGATCCGGAGGCTCCGCGGGGGACCCGCCGGGGACTCGTCGACCACCGACGACGAACGACACGTCGATCCAGGAGATGACACGGACATGAGCGGAATCCTCGAGGGGCGCGTCGCCATCATCACGGGTGCCGGGCGGGGCATCGGCCGCGAGCACGCGCTGATGATGGCGGGCCAGGGCGCCAAGATCGTGGTCAACGACCTCGGCAGCGAGATGGACGGCTCGGGCGGTGGCACCGGCGCCGCCTTCGACGTGGTCGCCGAGATCGAGGCCATGGGCGGCGAGGCCGTCGGCAACGGTGACGACGTCAGCGACTGGGAAGGTGCCCAGCGCATGATCAACCAGGCCGTCGAGTCGTTCGGCCGCCTCGACATCTTGGTGAACAACGCCGGCATCCTGCGCGATCGGATGCTCACCAACATGACCGAAGAGGAGTGGGACGCGGTCATCAAGGTGCACCTCAAGGGCACCTTCGCCCCGAGCCGCTGGGCCGCCGCCTACTGGCGCGAGCAGGCCAAGGCCGGGGTCGAGATCGACGGTCGCATCATCAACACCTCGTCGCCGTCGGGCATCTACGGCAACGTCGGCCAGACCAACTACGGCGCGGCCAAGGGCGGCATCGCCAGCTTCACCGTCATCGCGGCCCTGGAGCTGGCCCGCTACGGGGTCACCGTCAACGCCATCGCGCCCGCGGCGCTCACCCGCATGACCGAGAACCTCGGCATGGGCCAGCTCCCCGAGGAAGCCAAGGAGCAGATGTCGCCGCGGTGGATCTCACCCATCGTCACCTGGCTGGCGAGCCCCGAGGCCAAGAACGTCACCGGGCGCATGTTCGACGTGTCCGGTCGGGCGCTGTCGATCTCGGAGGGCTGGCACCGCGGCCCGACCGCCGAGCCGGTCGACGACCCCACCGAGATGGGGCCGGTGGTCGCCAAGCTGATGGCCGACGCCCGCCTCAACGCCGACATGGGCGGCAACGATGCCGAGGGCCCCGGCCGTCCCGGCACGTCCATCTGATCCACCACCACACCGTTCAGCACACCCAGGGGGGAACACGTGCCCATCGATCCGAACGCCGTCGGCGCCGAGGGACAACCCGGTCGCCGCTCGTGGACGTCGAAGGACGCCCTGCTCTACGCGGTCAGCGTGGGAGCGGGGAGCATCGACCCGGTCCACGAGGAGCTCGAGTTCACCACGGAGAACACCAAGGGCGTGACCCAGCGGGTGCTGCCCACCATGGCCGTGGTGCTCGGCGCCGGTGGCGCGGGCATGGACAAGATCGGGTCGTTCAACCCGGCGATGCTCGTGCACGGCGAACAGGCCATCACCCTGCACCGCGAGCTCCCCGTCGAGGGCGAGCTCGAGGGCCGCGGGAAGATCGTCGGCATCTACGACAAGGGCAAGGGCGCCGTGGTCGTCACCGAGTCGCAGACCACCCTCGTCGCCACCGGTGAGCCGTTGTTCTCGAGCCGTTCCTCGGTGTTCATCGCCGGTGAAGGCGGTTTCGGCGGCGACCGGGGCCCGTCGGGCCCCGCCAACGTGCCACCCGAGCGCGATCCCGACCACGAGGTCACCTACGCCACGCGTCCCGACCAGGCGCTCACCTACCGGCTCAACGGCGACCGCAACCCGCTGCACTCCGACAAGTCGTTCTCCGACATCGGCGGGTTCCCGAAGCCGATCCTGCACGGGCTGTGCACCTACGGCTTCACCGGCCGGGCGCTGCTGCACTCGCTGTGCGACAGCGATCCCGCCCGGTTCCGGCACATGGAGGGGCGCTTCGCCTCGCCGGTGCTGCCCGGCGAGGAGCTCACGGTGCGCATGTGGCGCACCGCCGACGGCGAGGCGGTGTTCACCACGTCGGTGGGCGACCGGGTCGTGATCTCGGCGGGTCTCTGCCGCTTCGACTGAACCCGTCACCAGTGGGGTAACCGCGGGGGCGTGACCGCTCGGTCACGCCCCCGCGGCGCGCCCCGGGTGTGCCCGGCGACCTCGCGCGCTATGGTCGATCTACATGGCATGGACCGGCAGAGTTGACCGCGGTCAGAACCATGGGTGATTTCCTGCAGTTCGTGGTCGATCGACGAGACGACATCATCGAGCTCACCATCGAGCACGCCATCTTGGTGGTGCAGGTGATGGTGGTGGCCACGGTGGTGGCGGTGGTCATCGGCATCGTCGCCCACGGTCGGCCCCTGGCGCGCACGCTCGCCCTGTCGATCACGGGTGTGTTCCTCACCGTGCCGTCGTTCGCGCTGTTCGGCCTGTTCATCCCGTTCCTCGGGCTGGGATTCCGGCCCACCTTCGCCGCGCTCCTGCTGTACTCGCTCCTGCCGATCGTGCGGAACACCATCACCGGCCTCGAACAGGTCGATGCCGCCGTGCTCGAGTCGGCCAAGGGCATGGGCATGGGGTCGTTCCGCCGCCTCACCCAGGTGCAGCTGCCGCTCGCCTGGCCGGTGATCCTCACAGGTGTGCGGGTCTCCACGCTGCTCACCGTCGGCATCGCCGCCATCGCCGCGGTGGTCAACGGCCCGGGCCTCGGCGACTTCATCTTCTCGGGCCTGTCCCGCCTCGGCGGGGCCAACGCCGACTACCTCGTCTACGCCGGCACGCTGTTCACCGTCCTGCTGGCGCTGCTGTTCGACGTCGCCTTCTTGTTCGTCCGCCGCCTCACCACCTCGAAGGGCCTTCGCTAGCCCCTTCGTCCCGTCGTCCGGCGGTCGCGCGGAGCGATCGCTGGTCCCTACCCGGAGCCGCCGCTCACAAGGATCCCGTCGTGACCGACACTGCAGCACCACCCGATACCGCGCCCGCGCCCGCGGCCCCGCCCCGCCCCATGATCCAGCTGGAGGGGGTGACCAAGTACTACCCCGGGAGCCCGGAGCCGGCCGTCGCCGAGCTCACCCTCGACATCCCCGAGGGCGAGATCCTCGTCTTCGTGGGCCCGTCGGGGTGCGGCAAGTCGACCACGCTGCGGCTCATCAACCGCATGATCGAGCCCACGAGCGGCACCATCCGCTTCGACGGCGACGACGTCACCCGGGTCAACGCCGACCAGCTCCGGCGTCGGATCGGCTACGTGATCCAGCAGATCGGCCTGTTCCCCCACCAGACGATCGCGCAGAACATCGCGACCGTCCCCCGGATGCTCGGCTGGGACCGCAAGCGCATCGCGGCACGGGTCGACGAGCTGCTCGAGATCGTCGGCATGGACCCCGGCATCTACCGCGACCGCTACCCCAAGGAGCTGTCGGGTGGACAGGCCCAGCGCGTGGGGGTGGCCCGCGCCCTCGGCGCCGACCCGCCCGTCATGTTGATGGACGAGCCGTTCGGCGCCATCGACCCGATCACCCGTGAGCGCCTCCAGAACGAGTTCCTGCGGGTGCAGTCCGAGCTGAAGAAGACCATCGCGTTCGTCACCCACGACATCGACGAGGCCATCAAGATGGGCGACCGCATCGCCATCTTGCGCCAGCAGTCCGTCGTGGCCCAGTTCGACACGCCCGAGCGGATCCTCGCGTTCCCCGTCGACGACTTCGTGTCCGACTTCATCGGATCGGGCGCCACCCTGAAGGGCCTCAACCTCGCACGGGTCCGCGACATCGAACCGGTGCGCGACTACCCCGTCGGACGCGTCGACCAGCCCGTCGACGAGCTGCGCCGGCTCGTCCACGAGTCCGACCGCAAGTGGGTCCTGCTGCTCGACGAGAGCAACCGACCGGTGCGGTGGCTCGACGAGCGCGCCGTCAACCGCACCGACCGGTCGCCCGCCGAGGCCGGCCCGCCCGTCATCGCCAAGGTCGAGAAGCAGGCGACGCTGCGCGACACCCTGGAGGAGATGCTCAACGGCAACGCCGGGTGCGCGGTGGTGGTCGACGGCCGCGGCGCCTACGAAGGGGTGGTGGAGATCGACACGCTCTCCGACGTGCTCAAGGACATGCAGCGCGCCGCCCGCCGGCACTACGAGGAGCTCGAGGCCACCGGCGAGGCCCGCACCTGATGGGTGCCGTCGTCGACCGCAAGGCGCCCGTCGGACGCGGCCCGTCGTCGCAGCTCAGCGAGGCGCCGGCGCAGCCGCTCGGCGAGGTGCTCCGCGAGCGCTACGGCTGGGTGTCCCTGCTCGGCATGCCGGTGTTCATCGCCGCCGTGCTGACAGCCCTCTACCTCTACGTGCAGAGCCTCGAGCTCGACAGCATCGAGGAGCGCGCCCTCAACGCCGACCGGGTCCAGACGCTGCTCGTCCAGCACCTCCAGCTGACCCTCGTCAGCACGTTCTTCGTGCTCCTGATCGCCATCCCGCTCGGTGTGATGGTCACCCGTCCGGTGATGCGCAAGTTCACACCCGGGGTCCTCGCCGTGGCCAACATCGGCCAGGCCGCGCCGTCCATCGGGTTGCTGGTGATCCTCGTGATCATCATGGGCACCGGTTTCGAGACGGCGGTCTACGGCCTCGTCGCCTACTCGGTGCTGCCCGTCCTGCGGAACACCATGGTCGGTCTCGACCAGGTCGACACCAGCGTCATCGAGGCCGGGCGGGGCATGGGCATGACCAAGCTCAGCGTGCTCCTGCGGATCGAGCTGCCGCTGGCGGTGCCGGTCATCCTCGCCGGAGTCCGCACCGCGCTGGTCATCAACGTGGGCACGGCCGCGTTGGCCACCTTCATCAACGGTGGCGGCCTCGGCGACATGATCAACAACGGGTTGAAGCTGCGGCGCGACAGCGTGCTGCTCACCGGCAGCGTCCTCACCGCGTCGCTGGCGCTCACCATCGATTACGTCGCCGGGCTCGCCGAGCGCTACCTCCGACCACGCGGGCTCTGATCTCGCCGCGCGCGCTGACCGAAGTCGAGTTGTGGAGGCCGCCATGGCCTCGGCGCTGCCCTCGGGGTACACTGGGCGAAGCCGTGGGCGCGGCGCTGTCGCCGCCGGGACACCAGTCACCTCGTGGAACGCGCGAGGCGGGCACTTGGTCCGGTGTGTGTGGCGGTTGCCGCGCGGGAACGCGGTCCTCCCCGTTCCCACCACGGTCTGCAGACATTCGCGAGCAGAAAGTACGTCATGACCAAGTTCCGGCAGCGACGCCTCCTCTGGCGTTCCATCGGCGCGCTCTTCGCCCTGACCATGATCGCCGCCGCGTGCGGCGACGACGACGAGAGCTCCTCCGGTGACGGCGATGCCAACGGTGCGGCGGGCTCGATCGCCGAAGAGTTCGACTTCGACGGCCTCGACATCACCGTCGGGTCCAAGGACTTCACCGAGCAGCTGGTGTTGGGCGAGATCCTCGTCCAGGCCCTCGAGGCCGGGGGCGCCGACGTCGACAACCAGGTGAACCTCGGCGGCACCAACGTGAACCGCGAGGCACTCCTGGCCGGCGAGATCGACACCTACTGGGAGTACAACGGCACCGGGTGGATCACCCACCTCGGCGAGACCGACCCGATCCCCGACAGGGTCGAGCAGTACGAGGCCGTGCGCGACCGTGATCTCGAGGAGAACGGGATCGTCTGGTACGAGCCGGCTCCGTTCAACAACACCTACGCCCTGGCCGTCCGCAGCGAGGCTCAGGCCGACCTGGGTGTCGAGACGCTCTCCGACATCGGCACGCTGATCGCCGAGAACCCCGACGCCGCGACGCTCTGCGTCGAGACCGAGTTCGAGGTCCGCGACGACGGCCTGCCCGGCATGGAGGCCACCTACGGATACGAGTTCCCCGACGGCAACGTCTCCGTGCTCGACACCGGCATCATCTACCAGGAGACCGACAGCGGCGACACCTGCAACTTCGGTGAGGTCTTCACCACCGACGGCCGCATCGCCGCTCTCGACCTCTTCGTGCTCGAGGACGACCAGAGCTTCTTCCCGCTCTACAACCCGTCGGTCAACATCCGCCAGGAGATCGACGAGGAGTTCCCGCAGGTCGCCGACCTCGCTTCCCAGCTCGCGCTGGCCATCGACAACGAGACCATGCAGCGGTTGAACGCCGCGGTCGACGTCGACGGCGAGGAGCCGGCCGACGTGGCCCGCGACTGGTTGGCCGAGAACGGCTTCATCGGCTGATCCCCGGTCGCTCGAGCGTGCTCGACCGACCACGATCGCGAGTGGAGGGGCGCCTGGTGGCGCCCCTCCACTCGCGCCAGAGCTGGGTCGGCAGAAGCGCGTCGGTCAGAAGCGCGTCGGTCAGAAGAGGCGCAGCTCGGTCGACTCGATGCCCCGCAGCTCGTCGTAGTCGACCTCGACGCACTCGATCTGGCGCGCGGCCGCGAGGGTGCGAGCCTGGGGCTTGATGGTCTGGGCCACGAACACGCCACGCACCCCGTCGTGGGACACGTCGCTGCGCAGCAGCTCGAGGTAGCGGGTGAGCTGCTCGACGCCGTCGATCTCGCCGCGGCGCTTCACCTCGACCGCCACGAGGCGCCCGTCGGCGTCGCGGCACATGAGATCGACCGGGCCGATGTCGGTGGGGTACTCCCGGCGCACCAGGCGCAGCCCGTGGCCGATGGCGCCGGGGTTGTCGGCGAGCAGCTCCTGCAGGTGCGCCTCGACCCCGTCCTTGGACAGGCCCGGGTCGACGCCCAGCTCGTGCTGGGTGTCGGCGATCACCTCGTCGATGGTGATCGTCAGCCGTTCGCCCTTGGGGCTCTCCACCACCCAGCGCTCGTGCTCTTCCACCAGGCGGTTGGGGGCGTTCATCCAGTTCAGGGGCTTGTAGGCGCCACCATCGGCGTGCACGGCGACGCAGCCGTCGGCCTTCACCATGATGAGGCGGGTGGCCAGCGGGAGGTGGGCCGTGAGCCGGCCCTCGTAGTCGACCGAGCAGCGAGCGATGACGAGGCGCATCGACGGCAACCTAGCGTCGGCCGCCCCCGCGATCCGACGTCACGACACCTGGGCGCCCCGCCGGCGGAAGCGCTCGCGGATGAGATCACGGCGCTCCTGGAGCTCTCGGTAGGTGAGCTGCTCGACCGAGTCGGGGTCGACCCCGAAGCCGGCCTTCACGCCGCTGAGATCGAGCTCGTGCATGCGCGGGTCGATGCCGATGTCGCGCGCGATGGTCTCGCCGTGGGTGGTGGCGAAGTACATCGAGATCTGGGTGATCTCGGCGAACAGGTCGAGGTCGGGGGCCAGGGTGGCGATGGCGCCGTCGAGGAACACCATGTTCTTGACGAACAACATGAGCTCCTTGGGCATGCGCGCCCCGTAGGCCAACAGCGCCTTGACCACCTTCTGGATCTCCTGGACCAGCTCGTCGGGGGTGAGCTGGGTGGGATCGAGGGGAGCCCGGTCGAGGCCGAGGTCGACCACCACCGCCTCGAGGTCGGTGTCGGGGGGCAGCGCACCGAGGTCGCGCAGCGCGGCCAGCTGGGAGGTGATGTCGTTCAGGCTGGCGGCCACGAGCAGGCGCAGGAAGGCCAGGCGACGGGTCTCGTCCATGCGACCGGTGATGCCGAAGTCGAGCAGCGCGGTGCGGCCGTCGGGGAGGACGAACAGGTTCCCGCCGTGCAGGTCGCCATGGAAGATGCCGTGCAGCATGCAGCCCTCCATGAAGCCGATCATGCCGGTGCGGACGATGGCGTCGGTGTCGACCCCGGCTGCCCGCATCCCGTCGACGTCGTCGAAGGCGAAGCCCTCGAGGCGCTCCATGACGAGCACCCGGCGGGTGACCAGCGTGGGGTGGGGTCGAGGGATGACGTAGCCCCGCTGGCCGAGCTCGGCGAACGAGCGGGCCACGTCGAGCATGTTGTCGGCCTCGACCCGGAAGTCGAGCTCCTCGGTGATGGTCTCGGCGAACAGCTCGACCAGCGCCGGCGGGTTGGCGAGCGCCGCCACCGGGATGCGACCGACGAGGAACGGCGCGAGCCAGGCCATCACCTCGATGTCGCGGTGCACCAGCTCGGCGACCGATGGCCGCTGGACCTTGACCACCACCTGCTCGCCGGTGCGCAGCGTGGCCGCGTGCACCTGGGCGATCGACGCGGCGGCGAGCGGGGTGCGGTCGAAGTGCGAGAAGACATCTTCGAGCGGGCGGCCGAGGTCCTCCTCGACCACTCGCCGGACGTCGGCGAAGGGCTCGGCGGGCACGCGGTCGCGGCAGCGCTTGAACTCACCGACGAGCTCGTCGGGGAACAGGCCCTCGCCCGACGAGATGATCTGGGCCAGCTTGATGAAGGTGGGCCCGAGCCGCTCGATGGCGCGCCGCATGCGGCGCGAGATGCCGGCCCGCGACACCGATCGGTCGCCCGAGCGGCGCTCACGCAGGCTCCAGCCGCCCACGGCGACGCCGAGGCGCCCGGTGACGAGCACCAGTCGCGACAGGGGAGGGAGCCGGCGGGGATGGACCAGCCCGGGGAGCTCGCGGCGGGTGACCGAACGCAGGGTGGGCACCACGCGGCGCCACTCCATGGCGTCGGGGTCGACCAGCCAGGGTGGGTCGTCGGAGAACGATCCGTGGATGAGGTCGGGTGGTCCCGACGGCGACAGGGGAGTGGGAGCGACGGCCATCGACGACGCACGGTACCGGCGCCGGGGGCCAGGCCCACGGTCGGGGGCCACGGTCGGGGCCCACGGACGGGCCCGAGGCGGGGGAGGAGGCCTCCGGTAACGTCGGCGCGTCGACGAGGTGGGGAGGTCACGTGCTCGAGGGCATCCGGGTGGTCGAGCTCGGCGTGTGGGTCGCCGGTCCGGGCGCCGGTGGCGTGCTCGCCGACTGGGGGGCCGATGTGGTCAAGCTCGAGGCGCCGTCGGGCGATCCGCTCCGCACGATGTTCCGGTCGGTGCTGGGGATGGGTGTCGACGAGAGCCCCCCGTTCGAGCTCGACAACCGGGGGAAGCGCTCGGTGGTGCTCGATCTCCGCACGGCCGCAGGTCGCGAGGTCGCCCGCCGCCTCGTCGCCGAGGCCGATGTGTTCCTCACCAACCTGCGCCCCGATGCCGTCGAACGGCTCGGGCTCGGTCCCGAGGCGGTGCTCGCCGACGCGCCGCGCCTCGTCTACGCCTCGGTCACCGGTTTCGGCCGCGAGGGCCCGGAGGCGCACCGGGCCGGGTACGACATCGGTGCCTTCTGGGCCCGCAGCGGACTGGCCGCCGCGCACACCCCGGCCGGTGCCGACCCCCTGGCGCTGCGCTCGGGCACGGGCGACCACGTCACCGGCCTGGCGACGGTGGCGGGCATCCTCGCCGCCCTCCTCCGCCGGGAGCGCACCGGCGTCGGTGGCCTCGTCGAGACGTCGCTGTTGCGCACGGGCGTCTACTGCCTGGGATGGGATCTCTCGATCCAGCTCCGGTTCGGCAAGCTGGCGCCCGCCGTGCCCCGTCACCAGGTGGCCAATCCGGTCATCAACGCCTACCCCTGTGGTGACGGTCGGTGGGTGTGGCTGCTCGGGCTCGAGGGCGATCGACACTGGCCGCGGTTGGTCGAGGCCCTCGGACGCCCCGCTCTCGCCGACGACGCGCGCTTCGTCGATGCCCGCGCCCGGCGCCACCACGCCGCCGAGCTGGTGGCCATCGTCGATGCGGAGCTGGCGCGCCACGATCGTGACCACTGGGCGGCCCGGTTCGACGCCGCCGGACTCTGGTGGGCGCCCGTGAACACGCCCGCCGACGTGGTGGTCGACCCCCAGGCGGAGGCCGCCGGCGCGTTCGTCGACGTCCCCGCCGGAGCCGGTGGTCCGGCGCACCGCGGGGTGGCCACCCCGGTCGGGTTCCCCGACGACGCCGCGCGGCCCGGAGCGGTCCCGGGGCTCGGCGAGCACACCGAGGCGGTGCTCGCCGAGCTCGGGCTCGGTGCTGACGCCGTCGCAGCACTGCGGTCGGCCGGCGCGCTCGGCTGAGCCGCCGCCGACCCGATGTTGGGGGTGGATCGGTGGCGGGATCCGCGACGGATCCACCCCCGATCCCGCCCCGACCCGGGGCGGTGGGGGGCTGGCTCAGCCGAACTCGGGTGGGCGCTTCTCGGTGAGGGCGCGCACCCCTTCGCGGAAGTCCGGCTCGGTCATCATCTGCTCGAGCAGTGCCTCGGACTCGACCACCGCGCTGCCGATGTCGCGGTGCAGGTCGGTGTAGATCTGGCGCTTGGTGGCGGCGATCGAGCCCGGGGCCACGTGGGCCACCAGCTCGGCGGCGTAGGCGTAGACGGTGTCGAGCAGATCGTCGGGTGGCACCACCCGGTTCACCAGCCCCATCGCCTCGGCCTCGTCGGCGAGCACCACCCGGCTCGACAGCAGCAGGTCGTTGGCCCGGGTGAGGCCGATGAGCCGGGGCAGGAGCCACGACAGCCCGTACTCCGCGGGGAGGTTCAAGCGACCGTGGGCGGTGGTGAGCTTGGCGCCCGCCGCCGCGAAGCGCAGGTCGCAGAAGCACGCGAGCACGAGCCCGACCCCGGCGGCGGGACCGTTGATGGCTGCGATGGTGGGCACCCGGAGACCGAAGTGGTAGGCGAAGGGGTGGTCGAACTCGGGGCGGACGCCGAAGCCGGGCTCGGCGAGATCGTCGGGTGTGCCCGGGTCGTAGCCACCCCGCTCGACGTGGCCGCCGAGGGCGGCGGCGTCGGCCCCGGCGCAGAACCCACGACCTGCGCCGGTGACGACGACGGCGCGCACCCCGGGATCGGTGTCGGCGCGGGCCAACGCCCAGCGGTACTCGGTGTGCATCCGACCGGTCCACGCGTTGAGCCGATGGGGCCGGTCGAGGGTGATCGTGGCGATCCGGTCGGCGACGTCGTAGCGGATCGTCTTCAGCTCCACCGCATCCCTCCCCAGGCGCCGACAGCGTCGAGCACGGGAGCGGCGAGCTCGGGGCGGCAGATGAGCAGGTCGGGCAACCAGGGGTCGGCCCGGTTGTACCGCAGCGGGCTGCCGTCGACGCGCGAGGTGTGCAGGCCGGCTGCGGCGGCGACCGCCGCCGGGGCGCACGAGTCCCACTCGTACTGCCCACCGGCGTGGAGGTAGACATCGGCGAGCCCGCGCACCACGGCCATCGCCTTGGCGCCGGCCGAGCCCATGGGGAGGAGCCGCCCGCCCAGCTGCTCGGCCACCGCGCGGGCGACGGCCGGGGGGCGGCTCCGGCTCACCACGAACGTGGGACCGCCGTCGGTCGGAGGCGGGAGCGCCCCGGCGGAGTCGGTGCTGAACACCAGACCCTGGGCCGGTAGCGACACGGCCCCGACGAGCGGGATGCCGTCGACGGCGAGCGCGACGTGCACGGCCCAGTCGACGCGCGGGTGCTCGCCGTACTCGCGGGTGCCGTCGAGCGGGTCGACGATCCACACCCGCGAGGATCGCAATCGGGCCGGACCGTCGGCGCCCTCCTCGGACAGAAGCGCATCGTCGCGTCGCGCCGCGGCCAGCTCGTCGGCGATCCAGCGGTGCGCCTGGCGATCGCCCTCGTCCTCGATGGCCCACCGGGGTGCGCCCTCGGCGACCATGTCGTCGCGCAGCGCCACCAGCAGGCGGCCGGCACCCTCGGCGAGGCGGCCGGCGAGGAGGTGGTCGTCGGCGGTGACCGCGGCCACCTCCGAGGTCACCCGCGCACCAGCGGCTTGTACTTGAGGCGATGCGGCTGCTCGGCCTCGACGCCGAGCTCCTTGCGGCGGAACGCCTCGTACTCGCTGAAGTTCCCCTCGAACCAGCGCACCTGGGAGTCGCCCTCGAAGGCGAGGACGTGGGTGGCGATGCGGTCGAGGAACCACCGGTCGTGGCTGATGACCACGGCGCAGCCGGGGAACGCCTCGAGGGCGTCCTCGAGGGCGCGCAACGTGTCGACGTCGAGATCGTTGGTGGGCTCGTCGAGGAGCAGGACGTTGCCGCCGGCGGTGAGCACCTTGGCCAGGTGGACCCGGTTGCGCTCGCCCCCGGAGAGCACGCCGACCTGCTTCTGCTGATCGCTGCCGCGGAAGTTGAACCCCGACACGTAGGCCCGACCGTTGAGCTCGCGGCCACCGACCCGGATGGTGTCGCGCCCGTCGGTGATCTCCTCGTAGACCGTGCGGTTCGGGTCGAGCACGTCGCGCGACTGGTCGACGTAGGCGAGCTGGACCGTGGGCCCCACCCGGAGCTCGCCCGAGTCGGGCTGCTCGGTGCCGGTGATCATGCGGAACAAGGTGGTCTTGCCCGCCCCGTTGGCGCCGATGATGCCGACGATGCCCGCGCGCGGCAGTGAGAAGCTGAGGTCTTCGATGAGCAGGCGGTCGCCGAAGCCCTTGGCGAGGTGGTCGGCCTCGATGACGACGTCGCCCAGGCGGTCGCCGGGTGGGATCGAGATCTGCAGCTCGTTGTCGCGCTCGGGGGCGTCCTGTGACTCGGCCAGCAGCTGCTCGTAGGCGCTGAGGCGGGCCTTGCCCTTGGCCTGGCGGGCCTTGGGGGCCATGCGCACCCACTCGAGCTCGCGTTGCAGCGTGCGCTGTCGCGCCGACTCGGTCTTCTCCTCCTGCTGGAGGCGAGCCCGCTTCTGCTCGAGCCACGAGCTGTAGTTGCCCTCGAAGGGCATCCCCTTGCCCCGATCGAGCTCGAGGATCCAGCCCGCGACGTTGTCGAGGAAGTAGCGGTCGTGGGTGACCGCGACCACGGTGCCCGGGTAGTCGCGCAGGAACCGCTCGAGCCAGGCGACCGACTCGGCGTCGAGGTGGTTGGTGGGCTCGTCGAGCAGCAACAGGTCGGGCCGGGAGAGCAGCAGTCGGCACAGCGCCACCCGTCGGCGCTCACCACCCGACAAGGTGGTGACATCGGCGTCGCCGGGCGGCAGCCGCAGGGCGTCCATGGCGATCTCGATGGTGCGCTGGAGGTTCCACGCGTCGGCCGCTTCGATCTTGGCTTCGAGGTCGGCCTGCTCGGCCCCCAATCGCTCGAAGTCGGCGTCGGGGTCGGACCACCCGGCGAGCACCTCGTCGTAGCGCGCGAGGAGCGCGGCCGTGGGGCCCACGCCGTCCATGACGTTGCCGAGCACGTCCTTGTCGGCGTCGAGGTGCGGCTCCTGCTCGAGCAGGCCGGCGGTGAAGCCGGCGGTGAGCCGGGCCTCGCCGGTGTAGCCGTCGTCGACCCCGGCCATGATCCGGAGCAATGACGACTTGCCCGAGCCGTTGGCGCCGATGACGCCGATCTTGGCGCCCGGGTAGAAGGCGAGGGTGATGTCGGTCAGCACCTGCCGGTCGGGCGGGTGGAACCGGCTCACCTTGCGCATGGTGAAGATGAACTGGGCGCTCATGGGAGTCGACACTACCGGCCGTCCGGTCGGCACCCGACGGGCGCGCCGAGGGCCCCGGCACCAGGTGCCGGGGCCCTCGGGATGGAGCGATCAGGCCGAGCGACGCGGTGAGCGTGTGGCGGGGGCCTTCTTGGCCGGTGCCTTGGCGGGCGCCTTCTTGGCGGGGGCCTTCTTGGCCGGTGCCTTCGCCGGGGCCTTCTTGGCCGGAGCCTTGGCGGGCGCCTTCTTGGCCGGTGCCTTCGCCGGCGCCTTCTTGGCGGGTGCCTTGGCGGGGGCCTTCTTGGCGGGGGCCTTCTTGGCCGGTGCCTTGGCCGGAGCCTTCTTGGTTGCCACTCGCGTGCTTCTCCTTGTGGGGGTCGAGGTGCCCGCCGGCGCTGTCGCCGCGCGCTCGTCTCCTGCTGGTTGTGGTGTGTCGGTGGCGGCGGTTGCGCCGTCCTCGTCGAGCCTGGGTTCGAGTGACTCGAAGCCGGGCAACGCGAGATCGATGCCGCGTCGCGGCGTGTCGAAGGATTGGACCACGAAGGTGCGCGACTCGCCAAGGGTGAGGACCTCGCGAGCGCTCTTCGGGATCGGGTCACCCATCGACTTGAGAGGGACGTAGCACTGCGCCTCGCCGACGTGGACGTAGGCACCGTGGGAGGAGAAGCGATCGACGACGCCCTCGACGGTGCTGCCGATGGCGTGGTCGGACACGAACGAGAGGAACGGCACCGGCTCGTTCACCGGCTCGGGCGGCTTGCCCCGTCCCCGGCCACGGCCACGGCGGCCAGCATCGTCGGCCTTGGGATCGGCGTCGGCGGCTGGCCCCTTGGGGGCCGGCACGGCCGGTTGCTCGGCGGCCGCCTTGCGCGACCGACGGGCTCGTGTGGTGGACGCGGTGGGCGCGGCCGCCTCGGAGTCGACTCCGGTCGACGACCGGCGGGTGGCGGGCGCCTTCGCCCGTCGGGTCTCGGGGGCGGTGCCACCCCGTCGGTCCTTGGCGGCTCTCACCGCCTTGCGGCTGGTCGGACCGCGCACCGGGGTGCGGGGGAGGAAGACCCATCCGACGTGCTCGACCGGCTTGCCGCCGATGAGCCGACCCTCGTCGAACAGCCACTGGTACTGGCCGTGGAACTCCTGGAAGGAGTCGTTCGACAGGACCGTGGCGCCAGCCTTGTCGGCGATCTGCAGCACGAAGGCGTCGCCGCGTCCGATGGCGCCTGCGGGCGGCGACACGATCTCGCCGGCCAGCACGGCCTCCTCGTACTTGGGTCGCTCGGACGCGGCGATGCGATGGCCGAAGGTGGCATCGACGACGACGGTCAAGATGTCGTGTGGATGGTCGGCGAGGAACGCCCGGACCGCCTCGTCGAGCTGCTTGAGGCTGGGTGCGGTGCGCCCCTCGGTTGCGATGTTGGAGCCGTCGACGACGACGTGATCATTGGACATGTCGTCCTTCAGTCAATCACCTCGCGTCGGAACCTCCATGGATCCCGTTCTGCGTGCCTACGATCCGCCGGTGATCCGAGCTGCGCTCTTCGACTTCGGTGGCGTCATCCTCTCCAGTCCCTTCGAGGCGTTCGCGCGCTACGAGCGCGCCCGAGGGCTGCCCGAGGGGACCATCCGTCACATCAACGCGACCAACCCCGACACCAACGCGTGGGCTCGGCTCGAGCGCAGCGAGGTCGACCTCGACGGATTCGCCGAGCTGTTCGCGGCCGAGGCCGCGGCGTTGGGGCACGACATCGATGGTCACGCCGTGCTCGAGCTCCTGTCGGGGGATCTGCGCCCCGCCATGGTCGAGGCCGTGCGGAGGTGCTCGGAGCGCCTCGCCACCGGGTTGCTCACCAACAACTTCGTGACCAGGCGGGGCGAGGGCTCGGGCCTCGACTCCGAGGGCCACCTCGATCGGGCCGCGGCGATCGCCGCCGTGGTCGACCTGTTCGACGTGGTCGTGGAGTCGAGCCGCGTCGGCGTGCGCAAGCCCGATCTGCGCTTCTACGAGATCGCCTGCGCCGAGCTCGGCATCGAGCCCCACGAGGCGGTCTTCCTCGACGACCTCGGGGTGAACCTGAAGCCGGCTCGGGCGATGGGGATGACCACCATCAAGGTGGTCGACCCCGCGTCCGCGCTGGCCGAGCTCGAGGCGGTGGTGGGGTTCCCGCTCGGGTGACCGACCGGGCTACACGTCGGCGAAAGCCCGCTCCAGCAGCTCTTCCTGCTCCTGCGCGTGGATCGCGGCGGAACCCGTGGCGGGGCTGCCGGACTCGTCGCGGCTGACCCGACGGATGGCGTGGGTGTCGCCGTGGGCCTCGTAGAGCCGTCCCTTCACGAAGTTCCACGGGCCCATGTTCTCGGGCTCCTCTTGGAGCCAGACGATCTCGCGGGCGTTGGGGTAGCGATCGAGCGCGGCGGCGACGGCGTCGAACGGCCACGGGTAGAGCTGCTCGATGCGCACCACCGCGGCCGCGGCACCGCGGGTGTCGCGGGCGGCGATGGCCTCGTGGGTGACCTTGCCCGTGGCGAGCACCACTCGCCGCACCGAGGACGGGTCGGTGACGCTGGCGTCGTCGATGGCCTCGAGGAACGAGCCCTGCGTGAGCTCGTCGATGCTCGACCGCGCCGAGCGGGCCCGCAGCAAGGACTTGGGGGTGAACACCACCAGCGGCTTGCGGACGTCGCGGTGCATCTGGCGCCGCAAGAGGTGGAAGTACTGCGCCGACGTGGAGGCGTTGGTGACCTGGATGTTGTCCTCGGCGGCGAGGATGAGGAACCGCTCGATGCGGGCCGACGAGTGCTCGGGGCCCTGTCCCTCGTAGCCGTGGGGGAGCAGCATCACCAGCCCGGAGGTCTGTCCCCACTTGTCCTCGGCCGCCACGAGGAACTGGTCGAGGATGATCTGCGCGCCGTTGACGAAGTCGCCGAACTGCGCCTCCCACGCCACCAGCGCGTCCTTGTTGGCCACCGAGTAGCCGTACTCGAAGCCGAGAGCCGCGTACTCCGAGAGCAGCGAGTCGTAGATCCACAGGTTGGCGTCGCCGCTGGCGAGCGCTGCGAGCGGGACCAGCTCGGCCCCCGTCTCGAAGTCGACCAGGGTCGAGTGCCGCTGCGAGAAGGTGCCACGGCGCGAGTCCTGGCCGGCGAGGCGGATCGAGATGCCCTCGTCGAGCAGCGAACCGAACGCGATCGCCTCGGCGAGGGCCCAGTCGACCTCGCCCCCCTGGAACATGGTCCGTCGCGTGTCGAACTGGCGGGCCAGCTTGGGATGCACGGTGAAGCCCTCGGGCACGTGGTCGATGGCCGCGAACACCCGGTCGACGACCTCGCGTGACACCCCGGTGTCGACGTGGGGCAGCACACCGACCGGTGCCGGGCGTCGGCGGGCCCGGGTGCCGGCCGGGGGAGCGGCCTGGCGGGTCTCGTCGAGCGCCACCTGGAGCCGCCGCTGGAAGTCGTCGAGCGCCGCCTCGGCTTCGTCCATGGAGATGTCGCCCCGCTTCACCAGCGCCTCGGTGTAGAGCTTGCGGACCGAGCGGCGGGCGTCGATCTTGGCGTACATCTGCGGCTGGGTGTAGCTGGGGTCGTCGCCCTCGTTGTGGCCGTGCCGGCGGTAGCAGACCATGTCGATGACGACGTCCTTGTTGAACCGCTGGCGGTACTGGAACGCCAGCTGGGCGACGCGGACGCACGCCTCGGGATCGTCGCCGTTCACGTGGAAGATGGGGGCCTGCACCATCTTGGCGATGTCGGTGGGGTACTCCGACGACCGGGCCGCGTGGGGCGGGGTGGTGAACCCGAGCTGGTTGTTGATGATCACGTGGATGGTGCCGCCGACCTTGTAGCCGCTGATCATCGAGAGGTTCAGCGTCTCGGCGACCACGCCCTGGCCGGCGAAGGCGGCGTCGCCGTGGATCAGCAGGGGCAGCACCGGGAAGCGGCCCTCGTCGTCGAGCAGGTCCATCTTGGCCCGCACCATGCCGACGACCACCGGATCGACCGCCTCGAGGTGCGACGGGTTCGCGGCCAGCTCGACGCGCAGCTCGTTGCCCTGGCGCGACACGAACTTGCCCGACTGGCCGAGGTGGTACTTCACGTCGCCCGAGCCCTGGGTGGACTCGGGATCGACGTTGCCCTCGAACTCCTTGAAGATCTGGTCGTAGGACTTGCCGACGATGTTGGCCAGCACGTTGAGCCGACCCCGATGGGCCATGCCGAGCACGGCCTCGGAGAAGCCGTGGTCGGCGGCCTCACCCAAGATGGCGTCGAGCAGCGGGATGGTGCTCTCGGCGCCCTCGATGCCGAAGCGCTTCTGGCCGACGTACTTCGTGGACAAGAAACGCTCGAAGGCCTCGGCCGCGTTGAGCCGACCCAGGATGTGGCGCTGGCCGTCGTGGTCGATCGAGACGCTGACGCCCTCGACCTGCTCTTGGATCCAGCGCTTCTCGGTCGGCTCCTGGATGTGCATGTACTCGATGCCGATGGTGCGGCAGTAGGCGTCGCGCAGGACGCCGAGGATGTCGCCCAGGACCATGCGGGTGCGACCGCCGACCGGGGCGTAGATGCCCGCACCGCTGCCGGTGAGGAACTCGCGGTCGAGATCCCAGATGGTGAGCCCGTACGACGCCGGATCGAGCTCGGCGTGCATGTGCGGCTCTTCGGACGCGAGCGGGTCGAGGTCGGCGATGAGGTGGCCGCGCACCCGGTACATGTTGATGAGGGTGTTGACCGCCATCTGCTTCTCGAGCATGGCGGTCTCGCGCTCGACGGGGTTGACGTCGCGCCGCCAGTGGACCGCCTCGTAGGGCACGCCGAGCGACCGGAACACGTCGTCGTAGAAGTTGTCGGCGCCGAGCAGGAGCTCGTGGACCTTCTTCAGGAACAGGCCCGATTCGGCGCCCTGGATGATGCGGTGGTCGTAGGTGGAGGTGAGGGTGATCACCTTCGACACGCCGAGATCGGCGAGGGTGCGGGGATCGGCGGCCTGGTAGGCGGTGGGGTAGTCGATGGCGCCGACGCCGACGATGAGGCCCTGGCCGGGCATCAGCCGCGGCACGGACTGGACCGTGCCGATCGTGCCGGGGTTGGTGAGGCTCACCGTGGTCCCCGCGAAGTCGTCGGGAGTGAGCTTGTTGGTGCGGACCTTGCGGATGAGCTCCTCGTAGGCGGCGTGGAACTCGCGGAAGTCGAGAGCGTCGGCATCGGTCACGCACGGCACCAAGAGGGTGCGCGACCCGTCGGACTTCTCCATGTCGACCGCGATGCCGAGACCGATGTGGTCGTGGCGCTGCACGTAGGGCTTGCCGTCGGCGTCGGCGTGGAAGGTGGAGTTCATGGCCGGCACCGCGTCGGCGATGGCGCGCACGACCGCGTAGCCGATGAGGTGGGTGAACGACACCTTGCCGCCGCGGGTGCGGCCCAGGTAGCCGTTGATGACCTTGCGGTTCACCTCGAGCAGCTTGGCGGGCACCTCGCGGAAGCTGGTGGCCGTCGGGACGCCGAGGCTCGCCTCCATGTTGGCGACGATGCGGGCGCCCGCGCCCCGGATGGGCGTTCCCGGGGGGGCCTCGGGGGCCGCGCCCTCCGCACCGTTGGGGGTCGGAGGTGTCGCCGGGGCCGGGGGGGCCGGCGCGGCGGCGGGCGCCGGCTCGGCCGGACGGTCGGCCGCGGGCTCACGGCGGTAGTCGGCGAAGAACTCGCGCCACGCCTCGCTCACCGACCCCGGATCGGCCCGGTACTGCTCGTACATCTCGTCGACGAGCCAGGCGTTGGGCCCGAGCATCGAGGTCGCGGAGGGAGATGGGTCAGCCACGCCCGCATGATACCGGTGCCCCTGTCCGCCCCGAGTGGTGCGGACAGGGGCCCGATGGCTCGTGGAGCGTCCGCCGTTGGCGACGGCCTCGCTGACCTCGTCGGGGACGCCGCAGGCGTCGGCGGCGGCGGCGACCCGGGCGGCCGCCTCGGGGCCCGGCGGGTCGTTGGCGATGCCGAGCGCCAGCATCTCGGCCTCGGTGGTGGGCTCGATGTCGCCCCCGCCCAGGATCAAGGTGTCGGACAGGCACCGGGCGACGCCGGGGTCGGCGCCGGCGGCGGTGTAGGCGTCCCAGAGGGCGCCGGCCACCAGCCCGTCGGGCCGCTCGGGCGGTCCCGGCGGCAACGTGGTGGCCGGTGCCGCCTCGTCGCCGCCCCCCTCGGCGGGGGGCGCCTCGCCCGCGACCGCGGCGCTCACCTCGTCGGGGACGCCGCACGCGTCGGCGGCGGCGGCGACCCGGGCGGCCGCCTCGGGGCCGGGCGGGTCGTTGGCGATGCCGAGCGCGAGGAGCTCCTGTTCGCTGGTGGGCGCGATGTCGCCGGCACCGAAGATCAAGGTGTCGGTGAGGCACCGGGCGACGCCGGGGTCGGCGCCGGCGGCGGTGTAGGCGTCCCAGAGGGCGCCGGCCACCAGCCCGTCGGGCCGCTCGGGCGGTCCCGGCGGCAAGGTGGTGGTGGGGCCGGCGTCGTCGGGAGGCGCCGTGGTGGGGGGCGCCGTCGTGGGCGGCGGGATGGTGGCGACCGACCCGGCGGGCACCGTCACCGGTGTGGCGAGCTCGTCGTCGATCGAGTCGGTGGCGTCGACGATCATCACGATGGCGCCGACGGCCAGCGCCAGCGCCATGGCGCCCGCCACCGCGGTGTCCTGGGTGGTCGGCCGGGTGGGATCGGCGGCGTCGCCGACGCCGAGCAGCCCACGGTTGTCGGCCCACACCATGAGCGGCGGCAGGACCACCAGGGCGCTCACCAGGGCGACGCTCACGTTGAGCGCCACGATGGCGCCGAAGTCCGACAGCAGCGGCAGCGCCGAGAAGATCAACACGGCGAAGCCGCCGGCGGTGGTGAGGGCCGAGGCGAAGAACGCTCGCCCGGTGCGCGCCGACGCCACGTGGGTGGCCTCGGCGGGGGAGAGCCCCCGTTCTCGTTCCTCGA
>DATHSN010000254.1:0-8687 GCA_035464115.1 Acidimicrobiales bacterium
GGCAGCCAGCCGGGCGGTGTCGGGAACGGGGGCCACGCCGAACTCGGCGAGCATGGCCAGGAGCCGGTCGAGGACCTCCCGGGCTGCCCCGAGCCGTCGCCGCGCGAGCAGGACGTGAGCGAGCGCTCGTTGGGCAGCCTCGTTCGCGGGCTCGGCTGCGGTGGCGCGCACCGCGAGGTGCTCCGCCTCGTCGAGCTCGTCGAGCCCGATCAACAAGCCACTTGCCCGAGTGGCCGCGGCGACGAACCGACCGCGCAGCCCGAGCGCGTCGTAGTAGGCCCACTCCGGGGTGGCCGGATCGGCCAGGTAGTCGCCCCCGAATCGGGCGCAGGCGCTGCGATAGCGGTCGAGCGCCCGGTGCGGTCGGTGCTCGTCGTCGTGGCGCCGAGCTTCGTCGAGCTCGGCGACGAACCGGTCGACGTCGATCTCGAGGCGATCACCGCCGTCGAGGACGAGCTGGTCGCCCTCGGTCCGCACGAACCACGACGGCTCCGTGGCCGACCGCCCGGGCTCCAGCACGCCGAGCAGCTTGGAGAGCGTGAAGCGAAGGTTGGCGTCGGCGGCTGCCGGCTCCTTGTCGGGCCAGAGCAGCTCGGCCACCTGAGCCCGACGGATCCGCCGGTGGTGCACGAGCGCACCGAGCAGCTGGCGGACCCGTTGACGTCGGACCCACTCGTCGTCGAGCACCAGCGCGCCGCCGCGCCGCAGCGCCACCGGCCCGAGCACCGAGACCCCGAGGGGTCGGGTCGGCCTCCGAGGGGCGAGCCTCACGAGCCCGGCGGCGCGCGACCCGAGCACCCCGCCCGTCGACGAGAGACGCTCCAGGTGGTCCCGGGCGTCGAGGGAGGCGGACCGCAGGACCCCGAGGGCAGCCTCGTCGCCACACCCCGCCACGGCCAGCTCCACCAGGTGGGGGCCGAGCGCCCACGGCCGGATCCGATCGGGCTCCACCCAGGGGAGCGCTCGTGCCGGAGCAGCGTCGCCCTGCTCCCGCAGGGCGACCAACGCGGCCGCCACCTGGCGAGGCAACCGCTCGTCGGGCCCGGCGACGGAGGCGTGCCACACCGGGCGGGTCTCGGGGACGAGCACGTAGGTCATCGGCAGGCTCGGCGCGTACACCTCCCGGGGCACGGCGCCCAGACCACCCTCGGACAGCGCGCTCCGCAGGGTCGCCGCAGCCCGTCGCTCGTCACCATCGACGAGCGCCCGCGCCGCGTGCGCCTGGGCCAGGACGTGTCGGGCCCGGGCGGTCGGCGGCAGTGACGCCACGCGCGCCTCGGCCCGGTCGAGCAGCTCGCCGGCGAGCCCCACCTCCCCGAACGAGCAGCACATCGACGCCGTCCGGGCCGCACCGGTGACGAACACGGCCACCTGCTGCTCGTGCTCGGCGCGATCGACCACGGCCACCGCCCCGGCGAGGTCGTCGACGCCGAGCTCGCCGAGCATCCACCGGTGCACGTAGACGAGCCCGTCGAGCACGGTCCGGAGGAGGCCGGGGGGTGGTGGGAGCATCGCCAGCTGTTCGAGGGCGATGCGCGAGTGTCCGGTGTGGGCGCGCTCGGTGAGCTCGTAGGTGGCGACCAGCCCGGCGAGGGCGAGATCGCCGTCGGCGATCGCGTCGCGGCGTCGGCGGGCCAGCCCCGATGCCACATCGGCGTCGCGATCGGCGAGCTTGCTGGCCCACATCTCGCTGAGCCAGGACACCCGAGCCGCAGTGGTCGAACCGCCCTCGGCGAGCGCCAGCAGCCTCTGGTGCGCGGCGTCGACCGCCGCGCCGTCGTTCGCGGCGGAGGCACTGGCGGCCAGGTGGACCCGGCACAGGGCCTCCAGCTCGTGCTCCCCCGCGGCGTCGGCCCGATCGGCGACCACCTCCAGCGCCGGTCGCGACCGCAGGGGTCGCGCCTTCGCGTCGACGACGGCTGCGATGACCGCCAGCTCGAGCCGGTCTCCCAGCTCGATCCTCAGCTCGTCGAGGATCGCCAGGCGGGAGGCGGGTGGCGATCCGAACTGCAGGTCGCCGGCCAGGTCCCGGGCCAATCCGGCGAGGTGCTCGGTGGCACCGGCACGTCGGTAGAGGTGGAGGGCCTCGTCGAGTCGGCGGCGCCGGCGGAGGGCATCGCCCGCGTCGATGCACCACTCGGTCACCTCCCGCTCCGCACGGTCGGCGAGGAGCGCGAGCCGGAGCAGGTCGTGCAGCCGCGTCGACCCCTCGGGGGACAACGACGTGAGGGGCACCCCCGCGATGAGCGTGGCGAGGTCCAGACCGGGACCGGCGAGCTCGTCGACGAGCTCCTGGTCGACCTCGTCGAGCACGGCGATCCGGGCGAGGTGGTCGCGGCGGGCGGCGTCGAGCGGGGCGAGCACCTCGTGGGCGAGGTAGTCGGTGACGACCGACGGGTGCGCCGCCGTCGACCGCGCCCCGAGCACCGCCAAGGCGGGCCATCCGGTGGTCACCTCGGCCGGATCGAGGCCCAGCCGGGCGGCCAGCGCCACCCGCTCGTCGGGATCGAGCTCCAGGTCGCGCTCGGTCAACCGCGCGGCCGCGGCGTCATCGTCGACGGTGACGGCCGGCAGCCGCCGCCCCGAGAGAAGCAGGTGGCCGTTGGCCGGCAGGTGCGACGGCAGCGCCGCGAGCCACGATGCGACCTCGTCCTCGAGGCGGTGCACGTCGTCGACCACGACGCAGACGTGCGTCGGTGCCAGCGCCCAGATCACATCGGCCAACGTGGCGACCGAGGGCGACCGACCATCGAGCGCGCCGAGCGCGGCCAGGAGGCGATCCAGCAGGGCGGCGGAGGTCAACCCGCCCGGCGGCACGTCGACCACGATGTCGAGGTCGACACCGCCGCGCTGCTCGGCCATGGCCTGGTCGAGGACCGTGGTCTTCCCGAACCCGGGACCAGCCTCGACGAGGGTGACGCGCCGCTGGAACCGACCGGCGAGGACGCCGAGGAGACGGTGCCGGACCACCAGTCCACCGGACGAGACGCGGGGGGTTCGGGGCGCGACCACGGGCCGGGACCGTACCGACGGACGTGGCCGTGAGGCGAGCCCACCCGGCTAACGCTCGGCTCGCGCCTCGCCGTCACGCTGCGCGACAGGCGCCTCGCGGCTGCCACGACCGAGCGATGGCGCAGGTGCGCCGAGAAGAGGGTGGAGATGACGTCACGGGAGCTGCGCCAGTCGCGGGTGGTGTTCCCCGGGCCCGACCTGCGCGCCCCCACCGCGTTCAGCCTCGCGGTCCCCGACGGCTGGGTGCTGAGCGAGGTCCCGCTGGCGCTCGTGGCCATCCATCCCCCCGAGCCGGTCGACGGCTTCTGGGTCCACGCGCTGGTGAGCACCACCCGGGTGGCCGCCGAGGTCGACCTGCGGGCCGTGGCCGCCAGCGGGCTCGAGCGGCTCCGACGCGAGCAGCCCGAGGCCGACGTGCGCGTCGAGCGGATGGGCCGCTTCGGCGACCAGCCCGTGCACCTGCGGGGCCTCACCCTCCCCACCGGCTCGCCACCCCGACCCACGTCCCAGCTCCAGGCGCTGCTGCGCGCCCCGGTGACCCCGGGCCGGGCCGTCACCGACCTGGTCACCGTCGTCGGGTCGTGCCCCGAGGCGCGCAGCGACGAGTTCGTGCCCCGGTTCATCGACCTGGTGGCCTCCATCGAGTTCGGCCTCGGCGACCCCCCGATCCCCGGAGCCTGACCCGTGCGGCGCACCCCCGTCGTCGTCGGCGCGATCGCCGCCGTGGTCCTCCTCGTCGTCGGGGTGGCGGTGGCCGCCACCCGGGGCGGCGATCCCGCCCCCGAGGTCGAGACCGCCGAGGCCTCGACCACCACCCGGCCGTCCACCACCACGACCGACGCCGAGGCCGACGCCGACGAGCCCGTCGCCCTCGAGCTGGCGTCGAGCCTCACGGTGGACGAGATCTGGGCCACGGCCGACGCCGCCGTCCTCTGCGACCCGGCCGGCGCGGTCGCCACCACCCTCGAGGTGGTGGCGCCCCCGACCGTCACCGAGGTCGGCGCCCAGCAGGCCCGACCCGACGGCACGCGGCTCCGTCAGGCCCTCGAGCTCGGTGCTGACGACACCTGGCGCCTCGAGATCGGGCCGCTCCGCGCCCGCCGCGACATGGACGACCAGCGGGTGGCGATCGCCATCCGGGCCCTGACCGACGACGACGTCGAGCTCACCGACGAGGTGACCCTGTCGGTGCGAGCCCCGGACGTGTGCGGCGGCGCCGAGGGGCGCGACGCCCCCACCCTCGCCATCGCCACCAACCCGAGCCCGGCGGTCATCTGGGCGACCATCGACGGGGCCTGCCCGGCCGGGCCGACCACGCTCACCGTCACCGTCACCACCGACGCCCCGGTCGACGCCATGGAGGCCCGCCTCGCGGCCGATGGGTTCGCCACCCCCCCGGTGGCGCTGGCGCGCCGCGGCGACGGCACGTGGCGGGGCACGATCGGACCGCTCGCGGGGCGGCGTGCCATGCCCGCCAGCACCGCCGGCCGGGTCGAGATCCGGGCGACCGCGGGCGACCGCCGCGCGTCGACCTCGGTCGTCGCCACCGTCCGCCGCCCCGATCCGTGCGCCGACGTCGCCGGTGCCACCGGGTCGACGACCACCTCCGCCCCGTCGGGCCCGTCCACCCCGTCCACCGCCGCGGGACCGCCCACCCTCACCGTCGCCACCACCCCGTCGCCGGCCCGGATCGTGGCGACCGTCGACGGGGCCTGCCCCGCCGGTCCGACCACGCTCGGCGTGTCGGTCACGGTCAGCGCCGACGTGGCGAGCGTGAGCGCTCGCGTCACGTCGGGCTCGCTCAGCTCCGCCGCCGTGTCGCTGCGTCGCTCGGGGAGCACCTGGCAGGGCTCGATCGGGCCGATCCCCGGCTCGCCCCGGATGCCCGCCAGCACCGCCGCCACCCTCGAGGTGGGCGCCACCGACGCCGCCGGGCGCCGGGTCGCCACCACCGTGCCGGTCACCGTGCTGCGCCCGGATCGCTGCGCCGAGAGCACCACCACCACCCGCCCCACCACGACGACCACGACTACCACGACGACCACGACCACCACGACCACGACCCCGCCGCCGGCACCGCCGACGGTGTCGGTCTCGGCGTCCCCGGGCTCGATCTACGCCCAGCTCGCCGGCGCCTGCCCGCCCGGTCCGACGACGTTCACGGTCACCGTCACCCTCGACCGGCCCGTCCAATCGGTGCAGGCCGGTCTCCGGATCGGCGGCGCCGTGGTCTCGGGGCCCGTCGCGTTGTCGGGCTCGGGGACGAGCTGGTCGGGCACCCTCGGTCCGGTGGTGCGCGAGGGCACCATGCCGGCGAGCGTCAGCGGCACCGTCGGCGTGGTGGTCAGCGCCGGCAACCTCAGCGCCAACGGCAGCACGTCGGTGACGATCCTGCGTCCGCCACCGTGCTGATCCTCGACCACGGTCGAACGATCAGCCGACGCTGAGCCGCACCAGCACCGGCGCGCCGCCGGCGGTCTCGACCACGGCGACCACCGCGCCCGAGGCGTCGGTGCCGGCGCCGAGCACCGTGGCCACATCGGCCCCGACCAGACCGGACAGCGCAGCCGAGCCCACGTGCTCGTCACCGTCGACGACGTGGAGACGGTCGCCGTCCACGTCGAGCACGCAGATCCGGGAGCCGCCGCACCCGGCGACGGCGTCGATCGACCCGAACCCGTCGGGTGCCGCCGGATCGGCCGCGCCGACGCTGGCCTGCACGCTCCCGTCGTCGCGGACGAGCGACAGCGTCGGGTGCGCGTCGCCGGGCAGGACGGCCCCGACCGCGATCTGCATCCGGTCGAGCAGCAGCACCGCCGACACCGCGCCGCCGGCGAGCACGTCGGGATCCTCGAGGTCGCATCCGGCGGGGCTCACCAGGTAGCGGGCCAACGCGCCACCCGGCGTCCAGACCGCGAGGCCGCCCCGCGGCCCGGGTGCGGTGGCGCCGGTGACCTCGGGGCAGGAGGCCCGATCCCCCTCCGCCAGGCGGGCGACGGTGGTGCCCTCCGGCCCGGTGGCGCTGACCACCTCGCCGCCGCTCGACGTCGCCACGTGCGACACCGGCCCGGAGAGGGTCGGGAACCCGGCCCGCGCGGTGAGCTCGCAGCCGGCCGCGTCCAGCGTGAAGCCGCTCACCCCGGCGTCGCTGCCGACGACCACACCGGTCGGGTCGGCCGCGAACGCGGTGGCCCCGGCGAGCTCGGCGACGTCGGCGCAGCGCTCGACCGTGACGGCCACCGTGTCACCCGACGGCCCGTCGGGCTCCGGGTCCGGGTCCGGGTCGGGGTCGGGCTCGGTGTCGGTCGGCAGCTCGGTGTCGGTCGGCGGCTCGGTGTCGGCTGGGGGCTCGGTGTCGGCCGGGGGCTCGGTGTCGGCCGGGGGCTCGCCGGACCCGGCGGCCACGTCGTCGCCGTCGGATCCACCGAGCACCACGAGCAGCGCGCCGACCACCACGGCGACGGCCACGAACCCGGCGACCAGCCCCCCGACCGGGAGCCGGCGTCCGGGCGCCCCGACCGGCTCGGTCTCGGGGAGGGGCGCCGACGCGGACGGCGCGGGCGGCGGGGCGGCCACGGCGACCGGTGGCGGCGGGACGGCGGGCGGGGCCTCGGCCGGAGCCGGGGCCGCGTCGGCGGCGACGACCGCGGCGGTGCCGATCGCGATGGCGAAGGTGGGGTTGGTGGCGGTGGTGACCGGCCGACCCGTGTGCTCGGCGACCATCTGGCCCACCGACGGCATCCGCGACGAGCCCCCGACGAGGAGCACGGTGGCGATGTCGTCCCAGCCGACGCCGGCCGAGGCGACCACCCGGTCGAGCACCGCGAGCGAGTCGGCGAGTCGGGGCCGGACCATGGCCTCGAGGTCGGCCCGGGTGAGCCGCACCGAGGTGTGCAGGTTGGGCAGCTGCACCGGGATCTCGGCCTCGGTGTCCTCCGACAGCGACTCCTTGGCCGCCTGGCAGTCGGCCCGCAGGCGCATGAGCGCGGCCCGCACCTCGGCGTCGGAGGTGTCGAGGGCGAACACCTGCCCGCCGAGCGCGGCGTCGACGTGGGCGAGCACCGCCTGGTCGAAGTCGACCCCGCCGAGGCGCTCGACGCCCTCGGGGGTGCCGACGACGTCCCAGTCGCCCGAGCACCGCACGACGGCGGCGTCGAAGGTGCCGCCACCGAGGTCGTACACGGCGACGAGCGAGCCCTCGGTCACCCGGTCGCGGTTGGCCACCGCGGCGGCGACGGGCTCGGGCACGAGGACGACGTCGTCGAAGCCGGCGTGGGCCGCCGCGCTGCGCAGCAGGTCGAGGCGGAACGGGCCCCACGCGGCGGGGTGGGCCAGGCCCAGCCGGCTCGGCGGTCCGCCCTCGTTGGTGGCGACCCGGGCCAGCACGTCGCGCAACAGGTGGCCCGACAGCACGTCGGCGCCGTAGGCCTCGCCGCCGATCACGATCGGCGCCGGGTCACCGAAGCGGCGCTTGAACTCACGGATGGTGCGGGTCGGGTCGGTGACCGCCCGACGCTCGGCGACGTCGCCGGCGAGGACCTCGCCGTCGTCGCGGACCGACACGACCGACGGCATCACCTGGGAGGTGCCGGTGAGCTGGGCGACGGCCGGTCGACCGTCGCGCACCACCGCGGCACAGGTGTACGTGGTGCCGAGGTCGATCCCGAGCTGGTAGGTCATGGCCGCCGAAGGTACCGACGCGGCCCGGCGTCCCGAATCGGGAATCTTCCCGATGTCGGCGTCCCGGACCCGTCCGTACGGTCGGCACCGTGGCCGCCCGCACGTCCCCCTGGACCTGGTTCGACGATGCCGTCGACGCCGCCGCGGCCCGCGCCGGTCGGCAGTTCCTCGCCGCCGCCGAACCGGCCTCCACCCCCGTGCCCACCCCGCCCGCCGCTCACGCCGGCGGTGGACCGGACGAGGTGGGCGAGGTCGCCGGCTACCTGGCCGTCGACGCCACCATGGCGATCGACCTGGCCGATCTGGTCGACGCCGCCGCGGCCCGCCACCCCGCCATCGACGACTGGGGAGCCGCCGACCCGGCGCCGGGCGACCTCGGCCCCGGTCCCGGCCTCGACACCGACGCCGGGACCGCGCTGGCCGAGCTGTCCGGCGCGCTCGGCCAGCAGGGCCCCGACGCTCTCGGCACCGAGGTGTCGCTCGCGTCGTGGGCCCCGGCGCTCGGCCTGGCCCCGCCGACCACGGTCGATCCGTGGGACCCGACGCCCGACGCCGCCGACGCCCCGGACGGCGTCCGGCTGCGCGACGCGCTCGACGACGCCATCGACCACGCCCTCGACGACCCGGTCGACGGCCCGCTCGATGGTGCGGTCGCCCACCAACTCGTCGTGGACCGGCGCGTCCCCCCGGACCCGGTCGACGCCGCCGACCCGGGACCCGGGGTCGATCCGGCCCTCGACGACCTCACCGACCTGGCGGCCACCGGCCCCGTGTGGCGCGGCGGTGCAGCCGAGGGCGCGCCGGCGGGCGACGACCTGGCGTCCGACCCACCGGCCCCGCCCGACCCGACACCGGACCTCCACCCGCCGGCCCCGCCCCTCCTCGACCCAGCGCTCCCCGACCCGTCGCTGCTCGACCCACCGCTACTCGACCCACCGCTGCTCGATCCACCGCTGCTCGACGCGCCGCTGCTCCCCGACCCGACCGACGGCCCG
>DATHSN010000255.1:0-17497 GCA_035464115.1 Acidimicrobiales bacterium
GATCCCCACGGTGGCCGGTCCCAGCTCGCCGAGGGCCCCACCGTCGCCCCGACGGCGCTCCTGCTCGACGACGAGCTGCTCGCCACGCTCCCGTCGGCGCTGGTGGCGTCCACCGGGGTGGCCGCGCTGGCCCACGCGCTCGAGGCGGCCTGGTCGCCGTCGCGCTCGCCCGAGGTCGAGGCGCTCGCCCTCGCCGCGCTCGCTCTGCTGGCCGACGCCCTGCCGCGCGCCGCGGCCGATCCGACCGACGCCGAGGCGGCCGCCGCCCTGCGCGACGGGGCCGCCCTGGCCGGCCGGGCCCTCGCCGCCACCACCCCCGGGGTGCAGCACGCCCTCGCCGGGCTGCTGGGGGCCCGCACCCGGATCCCCTACGGGGTCGGCCACGCCGCCATCATGGGTCCCGTCGCGCGCTTCACCGCCGACCTGCTCGGGCCCATCGGCGACCGCATCGCAGCCGCCCTCGGGGCCGACGACGTGGGCGCCGGCGTCGACCGCGTGCTGGCCGCGCTCGAGGTGCCGGCCCGCCTGGGGTTGCTCGGTGTGGTCGACGACGACCTCGACGCCGTCGCCCGCCAGACCGGTCCGCACCCGTGGGTGCGCACCCACCCGCGCCCGGCCGGCGAGGCCGACGTCCGGGCCCTGCTCACCGAGGCCTTGTGAGCCGTCGGGTCCGGGTGCCCTAGGCTCAGCGCTCGTCGTCGGGCCTCGTCGGGTGGGGAGCGTGGTGCGAGAGCAACGGATCGAGGTCCAGGCGCCGGGTCGGACCCCGCTGTCGGTCGTGGTGGTGGGCACCCTGGAGGTCGGGCGTGACTGCGACGGCGTGGTGGTCGCCGACGCCCGCGTGTCGCGGCGCCACGCCCGGCTCAGCGTCACCCCCGCCGGGCTCGAGCTGGTCGACCTCGGCACCACCAACGGGACCCTCGTGAACGGTGAGGCGATCACCGGCCCGGTGCTCGTCACCGCCGCCGACCGGATCACGCTCGGCGACACGCGCATCTCGGTCCGCGACCGCTCGGTCAGCCCCGAGCCGGCGCCCGCCGGCGATGTGCGGGGCACGATGGCCGCGCCCCCGGCGGGCGGCGGTGGCGTTGCGCCGGCGCTGCACCCCGAGCGGACCGCCACGATCGTGTTCTGCGACATCGTGGGCAGCACGGCGCTGAACGAGCGGCTCGGCGACCGTGGCTGGATGGCCGCGCTGGCCGAGCACCGCACGGTGGTGCGGCGGACCCTCCAGGAGCACGGCGGCGTCGAGATCGAGGCCCAGGGCGACGGGTTCGTGCTCGCCTTCGCCAGCGCCCGTCGCGGGATCGTGTTCGCCCGCGACCTGCAACGGGCCCTGCGCGACCTGGCCGACGCCGCCGGCGACGCCGCCATCCGCGTGCGGGTGGGCGTCCACTGCGGCGACACCATGACCGACGCCGGCGACGTGTTCGGCCAGCACGTGGTGATCGCGGCGCGGGTGTGCTCGGCGGCCGGCGCCGACGAGGTGCTGGTGACCGCGCTGGCCCGGGCCGTCGCCGGCCAGATCGACGAGGTCGGGTTCGGCCCTGCCCGGCACCTCGAGCTGAAGGGCGTGTCGGAGCCCACCGAGGTGCACCCGCTCCTCTGGGGCTGAGCGCCGGCCCCTACCCGGCATCGCCTCCCTCGTCGAGGAGCCCCCAGCGCCGCAGCACCGTGGTGAGCTCGCGCAGCGAGGTCGCCCCGACCACCCGGTCGGGCGCGTCGGGCAGCGGAGCGTCCTCGTGAGCCCACAGGAGCGGGTACGCGACGTGCACCGCCCGGGCACCGAGCTCGAGCACGGGGAGCACGTCGCTGCGGACCGAGTTGCCCACCATCACGAAGCGGTCGGGGTGGGTGCCGTGGCGGGTGACGATGCGTCGGTAGGTGGCGACGTCCTTCTCGGCCACGATCTCGACGTCGTCGACCTGCCCGGCCAACCCGGACGCCGCCACCTTGGCCTCCTGGTGGAACAGGTCGCCCTTGGTGACGATGACCAGCCGGCCCCGGTCGCGCAGCGCGGCGAGGGTGTCGGCGACACCGTCGAGCAGCTCGATCGGGTGCGAGAGCAGCTCCTTGCCGAGCGCGATGATGCGCTGGATGTCGCGGGCGGAGACCCGGCCGTCGGACACCTCGATGGCGGTCTCGATCACCGACAGGGTGAACCCCTTCACCCCGTAGCCGAAGAGGCGCAGGTTGCGGCGCTCGGTGGCGAGCAGCGTGGCCCGCAGATCGTCGTCGGCGACCCACGGTGACAGCAGCTCGACGACGGCGTCCTCGGTGAGGGCGAAGTGGCGCTCGCTGTGCCAGAGCGTGTCGTCGCCGTCGAGTCCGATGAGCAGGGGCGACGGAGGCACGGGCGTGATGGTGGCACGTGGGGCGGGGCGCGACTCGACTCGGAGCGGGCGCGACGGCCACGATGGGCAGGTGAGTGTGATCAAGGTCAACGCCATCACCGTCCCCGAGGGCAGCGGCGACGAGCTCGCCCGCCGGTTCGCCGCCCGGGCCGGCGCCGTCGACGACCAGGAGGGCTTCGAGGGGTTCGAGCTGCTCCAGCCCACCGACGGCCGCACCACCTGGCTCGTCGTCACCCGTTGGCGCGACGAGGACGCGTTCGAGGCGTGGTTGGCCTCGCCCGCGTTCGCCCACGGGCACCGCGGCGAGTCCGCCGGCTCGGGTGGCCATCCCGGCGGCGCTGCGGGCGGGGGACATCCCGGCGGCGCGCCCGGCGAGGGCCACCCGGGGGGTGGCCACCCCGGTGCGGAGGCGGGCGGACCGGCTCCGGTGGCCGTGTCGAGCGAGCTGTGGTCGTTCGTGGTCGCCGGGGGCTCGGCGCCGGACGCCTGAGCGCGCGGTGCTGGCGGTCCACGACTCCTTCTCCTGGTTCGTCGTCCTCGCCAACGCCGCTGCCGGGGGGTGGGCGCTCGGCGCCCACTGGGTCCCGGCGTTGCGGGGCCGCCCGGTGTGGGTCGTCACGATCGTCGCCCAGCTGGCGATCGTGGCCCAGGTCGCGCTGGGTGTGTGGCTCGTCGCCGTCGAGGGGATCGAGGCCGACGAGTTCCACGTGTTCTACGGGTTCGTCATGGTGATCACCATCGGGCTGGTGTACAGCTACCGCCAGCAGCTCGACCCGTGGCGCTACCTGCTCTACGGGTTCGGTGGGCTGTTCCTCATGGGCCTCGGGATCCGGGCCATGGTGCTGCACGCGTGAGCCGCGGGCGGGGGGTCCCCGCCCGCGACCACGGGCTCAGCTGGTGGTGGTCTCGATGGCCTGGGCCTGATCGCCGCCGCCGATCTCGACCTTGCGGGCCTTGGCCCGCTCGGCGATCGGCAGGGTGATGGTGAGCACGCCGTCGTGGTGCTCGGCGTGGATGTGGTCGGTGTCGAGGTTCTCGCCGAGGAACAGCCGGCGGGTGACACGGCCCATCCGGCGCTCCGAGACGAGCACGTCGTCGCCCTCGCGGCGCTCGGCGGAGCGCTCGGCGGTGAGCGTGAGCACGTCGCGCTCGACGGTGACGTCGATGTCGTCGGGGGTCACGCCGGGCAGGTCGAAGCTCACGATGACCTGATCGCCGCGCCGGACGGCGTCGAAGGGGACCGCGGGCCGCACGGCGGGATCGGCGAGCTGGTCGAAGGCCCGGTCGAGCTCACGGAAGGGATCGAAGCGGAGCAGCATGTCGCACCTCCTGGAGGGTTGAGCACTCGTTTTTCCTCTCCAAGTGTACGTCAACAACCCTGAGTCGACAACGCTCAAGTTTCTCGCTGGGGACCGCTCTGGGACGCGACACGGGGCCCCGTCGGGGCCCCGTGCGCTGCTGGACTGCGTCGGTGGTGAGCGGTGCCGCTCAGCCCTGGGCCAGGCGGTCCTCGAGGTCGTCGAGCTGGCGCTTCATGGCCTCGGGCAGGCGCTCACCGATGAACTCGAAGTGCCCCTCGATGAGCGGGATCTCGCCCTTCCAGGAGTCGCGGTTCACCTCGAGCAGGGCGGCCATCGTCTCGTCGTCGACGTCGATGCCGGTGCGGTCGATGTCGTCGATGAGCGGCACCCTGCCGATCGGCGTCTCGGTGGCGCCGACCTGGCCCTCGAGGCGCTGCACGATCCACTTGATGACCCGGCTGTTGTCGCCGAAGCCCGGCCACATGAAGTTGCCGTCGAGGTCCTTGCGGAACCAGTTGACCCAGAACAGCTTGGGGAGCTTGTCGGCGTCGGTCGCCCGGCCCATCTCGAGCCAGTGGCCCATGTAGTCGCCGGCGTTGTAGCCCATGAAGGGCAACATGGCGTAGGGGTCGAAGCGCACCTCGCCGATGTTGCCGAACGCCGCCGCGGTCTTCTCCGACGACATGATGGCGCCGAGGAACGAGCCGTGCTCCCAGTCGCGGGCCTCGGTGACGAGCGGGACGTTGGTGGCCCGCCGACCGCCGAAGATGATGGCGTCGATCGGCACGCCGGCGGGGTCCTCCCACTCGGGGGCGATCGAGGGGCAGTTGGCCGCCGGTGCCGTGAACCGGGCGTTGGGGTGCGCCGCCGGGGTCTCGGACTCGGGCGTCCAGTCGTTGCCGCGCCAGTCGATGGCGTGGGCGGGCGGCTCGGACAGATCCTCCCACCACACGTCGCCGTCGTCGGTGAGGGCCACGTTGGTGAAGATGGTGTCGCTCTCGACCGAGGACACCGCGTTGGGGTTCGAGCTCACGTTGGTGCCCGGGGCCACGCCGAAGAACCCGGCCTCGGGGTTGATGGCGTAGAGGCGGCCGTCGGCTCCGAACTTCATCCAGGCGATGTCGTCGCCCACGGTCTCGACGGTCCAGCCCTCGATGGTGGGCACCATCATGGCCATGTTGGTCTTGCCGCACTGCGACGGGAACGCCCCGGCGATGTAGCGCTTCACGCCGTCGGGGGACGTGACCGAGATGATGAGCATGTGCTCGGCCATCCAGCCCTCGTCGCGGGCCATCGTGGAGGCGATGCGCAGCGCCAGGCACTTCTTGCCGAGCAGGGCGTTGCCGCCGTAGCCCGATCCGTAGGACCAGATCTCGCGGGTCTCGGGGAAGTGGACGATGTACTTCGTGTCGGCGTCGCACGGCCACGCCACGTCGTCCTGGCCGGGCTCGAGGGGAGCACCGACGCTGTGGATGCACGGGACGAACTCGCCGTCGGGGCCGAGCTCGTCGAGCACCCGCTGCCCCATGCGGGTCATGATCCGCATGTTGGTGACCACGTACGCCGAGTCGGTGAGCTCGACGCCGATGTGGGCGATGTCGGACCCGATGGGCCCCATCGAGAACGGGATGACGTAGAGCGTGCGGCCCTTCATGGCGCCGCGGTAGATCTCGGTCATCTCGGCCTTCATCTCGGCCGGCGGGCGCCAGTTGTTGGTGGGCCCGGCGTCGATCTCGGCCTCGGAGCAGATGAAGGTGCGGTCCTCGACGCGAGCCACGTCGCTCGGATCGGAGAGGGCGAGGTAGCTGTTGGGCCGCTTGGCGTCGGAGAGACGGGTGAAGGTGCCATGGTCGACCAGCAGCTGGCAGAGCCGGTCGTACTCCTCGGCCGAGCCGTCACACCACTCGACGGCGTCGGGCTGGAGCAACTCGGCCCATTCGTTGACCCAATCGATGAGCTTCTGGTTCGTGGTGGGTGCGGTCATGACCTCTCCGACATCGGTGGCGGGGGAACGAGACCGGCGGTGGCTACTCCGTGGTCGGGAACCCGGGGGTCCCCATGTCGACCTCGGAGCCGAGGCGCAGGGCCGTGGCCCGGCCCCCGTCGTCGAGGTCGAAGACCACGCGTTGCCCGGGGCGCAGCATGCGAAACACCGATCCGGCGAGCGCCGCGGGTGCGAGCTCGACGTCGGCCAGGTCGGTGTCGCGCACGACCACGCCGTCTCCCGACACGGGGTCGTAGGACTTGACGACACCTTGCACTGATCGCTGCTCCTCTGTCCGGTCTGCGATCCACCGTAGCGGTCGGCACCTGCACGAACCACTTGGCGAACGGCCTTCCCACAGGGGCCGAACGACCCCTGCGACGCGACGAGGGCCGCCCTCGGGCGGCCCTGCGACGTGCTGACCACGGTCCTGCCGGACCGCCGTGCTGACCACGGTCCTGCCGGACCGCCGTGCGGACCACGGTCCTACCGGACCGCCGTGCTAGCGGACGGCCTTGGTGACCTTGCCGGCCTTCAGGCACCCGGTGCACACGTCGACGCGACGCGGGCTGCCGTTGACCATGGCGCGGACGCGCTGGATGTTGGGGTTCCACCGCCGCTTGGTGCGACGATGCGAGTGGCTGAGCTGCATGCCGAACGACGGCTTCTTGCCACAGACCGAGCAGACCGCGGCCATGGGGCACCTCACGGGGGACGAAGAGATCAGGACCGGGAGAGGCTAGCACCGACGCGGGGCGGACCCACCGGCGGGTTCCGGGTGGACCGCCGGCCGGCCGGTAGCCTCGCGCCCCATGACCGTCCTCGAGCGGCTCGACGCCGACGCGCTGCGCCGCAGCGTGGCCGGGTTCCGCGACGCCCTGCGCGCCCACCAGGCCATGATCAACCGCCTCAACGTCTACCCCGTGCCCGACGGCGACACGGGCACGAACATGGCGCTCACCCTCGAGTCGGTGGTCGCCGAGCTCGACGGCGTCGGGGTCGACGACGACGCCGGACCGATGGCAGCCGTGTGCCGGGCCATCAGCCACGGCTCGCTCATGGGGGCCCGCGGCAACTCCGGCGTCATCTTGTCGCAGGTGCTGCGGGGGTTCACCGAGGTGGTGCGCGACCGGCCCCACGTCGACGCCGGCTCGATCGCCGCGGCGCTCGTCGCCGCCGCCAGCTCCGCCTACGGCGCGGTCATGCGGCCGGTCGAGGGCACCATCCTCACCGTCGTGCGCGAGGCCTCGGCCGCCGCCGCCCACGCCGCCGAGTCGGGCGCCGACCTCGTCACCACCCTCGAAGCCGCCCGCCAGCGCGGCGGTGAGGCCCTCGAGCGCACCCCCGACCTGCTCCCCGTGCTCCGCGAGGCGGGCGTGGTCGACGCCGGCGGCACCGGGTTCCTGCTCTTCCTCGACGCCCTGTTGCACGTGGCCGACGGCCGACCGATCCCCGAGCCCACCGCCGACGAGGGCATCGTCGGCGGGCACCCCCACCTGGTGGTGCCGAGCTCACCGCACGACGAGGTGGGAGGCGACGATCTGCGCTACGAGGTCATGTACTTCCTCGAGGCCCCCGACGAGACGATCCCCGCCTTCAAGGACGTCTGGGCCGGCATCGGCGACTCCATCGTGGTGGTGGGCGGCGACGGCCTGTGGAACTGCCACATCCACACCGACGACATCGGCGCCGCCATCGAGGCCGCCATCGACTGCGGGCGGCCCCGGCAGATCCGCGTCACCGACCTGGCCGAGCAGGTGGAGGAGGAGCGCTGGGTGCGGGAGGGCGCCGCCTCGGCCGAGCCCGAGGCCCCGGCGCAGCCGGTCGAGTGCGCGGTGGTGGCCGTCGCCACCGGATCGGGTGTGCGGCGCATCTTCCACTCGCTCGGGGTGCACCACATCGTGGCGGGCGGCCAGTCGATGAACCCGTCCACCGCGCAGCTGCTCGAGGCGGTCGAGGCCGCGCCGGCCCGCCACGTGATCATCCTGCCCAACAACAAGAACATCATCCCGGTGGCCCTGCAGGTCGACAGCCAGACCGACAAGACCGTCCGGGTCGTGCCCTCGCGCGGGATCGCCGAGGGGTTCGCCTCGTTGCTCGCCTACGACCCGGGCGCCCGCGCCGACGACAACCACGACGCCATGGCGTCGGCCGCGGCCGCCGTCACCGCCGGCGAGGTCACCCAGGCGGTACGCGACTCGAGCTGCGACATCGGGCCGATCTCGGCGGGCGACTGGCTCGGCATCGACCGCGACGCGATCCGCGCGGTCGAGCCCGACCTGGGCGACGCCCTGGTGGGCCTGCTCGACCACCTGGTGGGCGACGACCACGAGATCGTCACCATCATCGAGGGCGAGGGCGCGTCGGCCGCGGTCACGCGGCGGGCCACCGAGTGGCTGGCCGACCACCGCCCCGGCGTGGAGACCGAGGTGCACAGCGGCGGCCAGCCCCTCTACCCCTACCTGCTCGGCGTCGAGTGACCGCAGCCGGCGCCGGCACCCCCTGATGGCCCGCACCCTCCGCCGGCTGGCCGACATCGCCGTCACCGAGATCTCCGGTGTCGGCGAGCGCCGCGCCCGCGCCCTCGAGCAGCTGGGCATCACCTCGGTGCTCGACCTGGTCACCCACTACCCCCGCCGCTACCTCGACCGCACCCGCGAGGCCCGACTCACCGATCTGGTCGAGGGCGACGAGGCCACCGTGCTGGTGGAGGTCCGACGGGTGTCGTCGCGCCGGACCCGGCAGGGACGGGCGTTGGTCCTCGTCGAGGTCGGCGACGGTCGCGACCGCCTCTCGCTCACGTTCTTCAACCAGGCGTGGCGCGAGCGCCAGCTGGCACCCGGCACCCAGGTCCTCGTGTTCGGCAAGGTCGAGCGCTTCCGCGGCACGCTGCAGATGACGAACCCGGTGGTCGACCTGGTGGGTGACCGCACCCGGCGCATCGTCCCCGTCTACCCGCAGTCCGACAGCGCCGGGGTCACCTCCTGGGATCTGGCCGGGTGGATCGCCGAGGCCCTGCGCCGGTCGCGGGAGTTCGCCGATCCCGTGCCCGCCGATGTGCTCGCCCGCCACGACCTGGTCGATCGCACCGCGGCGCTCACCCGGATCCACCAGCCCGAGACCATGGCCGACGCCACCGTCGCCCGGCGCCGCCTGGTGTTCGACGAGCTGTTGCGGGTGCAGCTGGCGCTCGTGCGGCGCAAGCGTCGGCTCGAGGCCGCCGGCGGGGGAGTGGCCCACCCGATCGACCGCCTCGAGCTCGTGGACCGCTTCCTCGGGGCGCTCCCGTTCCCGCTCACCGGTGCCCAGACCCGGGTCATCGACGAGATCGTCGCCGACCTCGGGCGGCCGGCGCCCATGCACCGACTGCTGCAGGGCGACGTGGGCGCGGGCAAGACCATCGTCGCCGTCGCCACCCTGCTCGTCGCGGTGGGCGGCGGCCGGCAGGGCGCGCTGATGGCGCCGACGGCGGTGCTGGCCGAGCAGCACCACCTGGCGGTGCGCCGCCTCGTCGAGGGGCTCGAGGTCGACGACCCGGGCACCCTCACCGGGCGTCGGCCCGTCGCCGTGGGCCTGCTCACCAACCGGGTGGCAGCGGCCGAGCGGCGCCGCCTGCTCGCCGAGCTGGCCACCGGCGGGCTCGACCTCGTGGTCGGGACCCACGCGTTGATCCAGGAGGCGGTGGAGTTCCGGGCGCTGGGCGCGGTGGTCATCGACGAGCAGCACCGGTTCGGCGTCGAGCAGCGCGCCGCGCTGCGGGCCGCCGACGCCGAGGGCCACCACCCCGACGTGCTGGTGATGACCGCCACGCCCATCCCGCGCACCGCGGCGATGACCGTCTACGGCGATCTCGACGTGTCGGTGCTCGACGAGCTGCCCCCCGGGCGGACGCCCATCGAGACCAGCTGGGTCACCCCCGGCGGCGACGACGAGGCCGAGGTGTGGGCGCGGGTGCGCGACCAGGTGGCCGAGGGGCGCCAGGCCTACGTGGTGTGCCCGCTGGTCGAGGACTCCGAGAAGCTCGAGATCGCCTCGGCGGAGGCCACCTTCGAGCGGCTCCGGGCCGACGAGCTCGCGGGCCTGCGGCTCGGACTGCTCCACGGGCGGGTGTCGGCGGCCGAGACCGAGCAGACCATGGACCTGTTCCGCCGGGGCGCGCTCGACGTGCTGGTCGCCACCACGGTCATCGAGGTGGGCGTCGACGTCCCCAACGCCACGGTGATGGTCGTGCTCGACGCCGACCGGTTCGGCATCGCCCAGCTCCACCAGCTGCGGGGTCGGGTGGGCCGGGGAGCGGCGCGGTCGTGGTGCCACCTGGTGGCCGAGGGGGCCACACCCGACGCCGTCGCCCGCCTCGAGGCGCTCGTCGCCACCACCGACGGCTTCGTGCTCGCCGAGACCGACCTCGACCTGCGGGGCGAGGGCACCCTGCTCGGCGAGCGCCAGACCGGGCGCAACGACCTGCGCCTCGCCTCGCTGCGACGCGACCGCGAGTGGGTGGCGATCGCCCGCGCCGAGGCGGTCGCGATCGTCGACGCCGACCCCGAGCTCGCCACCCACCCGGTGCTCGCCGACGAGATCGAGCTGCTCCTCGGCGACGACGAGGCCGCCGAGTTCCTGCAGAAGTCCTGACCCCACCGACCGCCGACCACCGCACGAGGAGACCGTCGACACCGTGAGCCCCGCCGAGCCCGACGACGAGTGGGTCCCCACCGGCAAGTGGGCCAGCCCGGCCATCTACGCCTCGAACTGGCGTCGGATCCTCGTGATCGACGCCTCCCTCGGCGCGGTGGCGTTCGTGGCCGGGGTCGTGCTGATGGTGCGCTGGAACGTGGTCGGCGGGGCCTTCGTGGCCTCGCTCGGCCTCACCTACGTGGTCGCCGTGGGGCGGCGCGCCCTGCAGTGGCGGTGGCTGCGACGTCGGGCCGGCCTCGACGGGGGTCTCCCCGACGAGAGCTGACCGCGGTCAGCGTTGGCGGGGGATCAGATCCACCGCTCGGTGGGGTCGTCGGCGTCGTCGAGCACGAGGTCCCACCGGTCCATGCAGTCGGCGCACCGGTAGGCGACCACGTCGCCCGGCTCGAACCCCATCTCGGGGAGATGGGTGATCCGGTGGCACGTGCCGCCACAGTCGACGCACACGATCTGCTCCGGGGCCTCCATGACGCCGACGGTACCTTCAGCACCATGAGGATCGTCGCCGGGAGCGCCCGCGGTCTGCGCATCGAGGCCCCGCCCGGGCGCTCGACGCGCCCCACCAGCGACCGGGTGCGCGAGGCGGTGTTCAACGCGCTCGGCAGCCTCGACGCGGTCCGCGGCGCCCGGGTGCTCGACCTGTTCGCGGGCAGCGGCGCTCTCGGGCTCGAAGCGCTGTCCCGCGGGGCCGATCACGCCACGTTCGTCGACACCGATCCCCGCGCCCTCGACGTGGTGCGGTCCAACATCGAGCACCTGGGCGTGGCCGACCGGTCCACCGTGGTGCGCGCCGACGCCCTTGCCTTCGTGCGGACGATGGAGCCCGTCGACGTGGCGCTGTGCGATCCGCCGTACGCGTTCGATGGCTGGACGGCGCTGCTGGACGAGCTGGCGGCCGACCTGGTGGTGGCCGAGTCCGACCGCGAGCTCGATCTGCCCGACGGGTGGGACGCCACGAGGGTCCGTCGCTACGGGGGTACGTTGGTGACAGTCGCCCAGCGCCGCACCCCATCGGAGTGACCTCTGTGACCGTCGTGCTCTATCCCGGCTCGTTCGATCCCGTGCACAACGGCCACCTCGAGATCGTCGAGACCGCAGCGCGCCTGTTCGACGCGGTGGTCGTCGCGGCCGTGCGCAACCCGCAGAAGGGTGAGCCGCTGTTCTCGCTCGAGGAGCGCGAGGCGATGATCACCGAGGTGTTCGCCCACCTCCCCAACGTGCGGGTCACCATGTTCTCGTCGCTCGTCGTCGACCTGGCGCGCGACCTCGGCGCCGATCTCATCGTCAAGGGCCTGCGCGCCGTCTCCGACTTCGAGAGCGAGCTGCAGATGGCCCAGATGAACCACGCCATCTCCGGGGTCGACACCGTCTTCATCCCCTCGGCGTCGGAGCACTCGTTCCTCGCCTCGCGCCTCATCCGCGAGGTCGCCCGGTTCGGCGGCGACGTGTCGTCGATGGTGCCGCCCGCCGTGGCCGAGCGGCTGGCCCGCAAGTACGGGGCGGCACCCGCGTGAGCGACGATCCCCGCCCGGTGCGCGCCAGCGATCACCAGCCGCCGCAGTCCGAGCAGCTGTTGCGCCGTGCCGCCGACGTCATCGCGTCGGCGCGCCCGATGCCGCTGTCGACCTCGGTCATGGTCAACCGCGACGAGGTCCTCGAGCTGCTCGAGGAGGGCATCAACCGACTGCCCGACGAGCTGCGGGCCGCCCGGTGGCTGCTGAAGGAGCGCGACGAGTACCTGGCGTCGGTGCGGCGCGAGGGCGAGGAGATCCTCGATGCGGCCCGCGCCCGGGCCGAGGCCATGGTGCAGCGCACCGAGGTGGTCAAGGCCGCCGAGCAGCGGGCCCGCCAGCTCGTCGACCAGGCCCGTGCCGACGCCCGCGCCATGCGCCACGAGGTCGAGGACTACTGCGACCAGCGCCTCGCCAGCTTCGAGATCGTGCTCGAGCGCGTCGGGCGCACCGTGAGCGAGGGGCGGGCCCGGCTGCAGGGGTCGGCCTCGGCGGCCGGCGGTCCGGGTCTCACCGGTGGTCCCGAGCCCACCGACCACGACCCCGCGGCCCCCGCCGCCGAGCAGCGCCCGGCCGCGGCGCCGCCGGTGTCCCCGCCGGCACCTGCGCCCGTCCCCGACACCGAGGTCGGCGACGCTGCCGACCGCGGCGGCGATGCCGACCGCGACGAGCCGCGCACGGGTCCGTTGTTCGACCAGGACCTGGGATGACCTCCCCGGGCGGTCCCCGGCGCCGCCGGACGTCGTGAGCCGCGACCGCCAGCTGCGGATCGGCGTCACCGACCTGCTGCACCGACCCGGCACTCGCCGCGAGGTGCGCCGCTCGGTCCGCGTGGGTGGCCTCGAGGTGTCGTCGGCCGCGGTGCCCGACGACGCCGAGATCGACATCGACCTCGTCGTCGAGTCCACCGCCGATCCCGGGACCCTCACCATCACCGGCCACCTCCGGGTGCCGTGGGTGGGGCAGTGCCGACGGTGCCTCGGGGCCATCGAGGGCGACCTCGATGTCGAGGTCCTCGAGGTGGCCGCCCGCCACCCCGACGACGAGGACATCTGGGCGTTGCAGGGCGACGAGCTCGACCTGAGCGAGATGGTCCGCGAGGCGGCGCTGCTGGCCCTCCCCATCGCGCCGCTGTGCGACGAGAGCTGCCGGGGCCCGGTCCCCGACGAGTTCCCGGCCCGCCCGGCCGGCGAGGCGGCCGACGACGCCGGCCCGGCCGACGGTGGCCGGCGCGACGAGCGCTGGGCGGCCCTCGACGACCTGCGCTTCGACGCGTAGCCCCCGCCACCGCTATCCTCACCCCCTTGTGCCCGCGCCCCTGCGCGCCCGGGCCCCCGCCGTCCCCCACCGCCCCCGCGGGACCACGAGAGGTTCACCACGATGGCCGTCCCCAAGAAGAAGACCTCCAAGGCCAAGAGCCGCAGCCGCCGGGCCTCGGCCTGGAAGCTCGGCACGCCGCCCCGCAGCGTGTGCCCGCGCTGCGGCGCCGCGAAGCTCCCGCACGTCGTGTGCGGGAACTGCGGCTGGTACAACGGCCGCCAGGCCATCGACGTCGACTGACGACGCCGATCGTGCTGCCCGTCGCCGTCGATGCGATGGGGGGCGACCACGCCCCCGCCGAGATCGTCGCCGGAGCTCGTCGCGCCCACGAGGAGCTCGGCGTGCCCGTGGTCCTCGTCGGTCGCCCCGACGAGATCGGCGATCCCGGCCCGCTCGAGGTCATCGCGGCGAGCGAGGTCATCGCCATGGACGCCGACGCCGGGTCGAGCGTGCGGCGCATGAAGGACTCGTCGCTCGTGCGCGCCGCCGAGGCGGTGCGCGACGGCCGGGCCTCGGCCATGGTCAGCGCCGGCAACACCGGCGCCACCATGGCGAGCGCCCTGTTGCGCATGGGCCGGGTGAAGGGCGTCGCCCGCCCCGCCATCGCCACCCCCATCCCCGATCCGGCCGGCTCACCCACCGTGCTGCTCGACGCCGGGGCCAACGCCGAGTGCCAGCCCGACTGGCTCGCCCAGTTCGCCACCATGGGCGCCGTCTACTCCCGCGAGCGCTACGGGGTGGCCCGCCCGCGGGTCGGCCTGCTCTCCATCGGTGAGGAGCCCACCAAGGGCAACCCGTTGGTGAAGGCCACCCACCCGTTGCTCGCCGATCCGGCCTGGGCCGCCGCGGCCGGCGCGGAGTTCATCGGCAACGTCGAGGGGCGCGACCTCATGGCCTCGGTCGCCGACGTCGTCGTCACCGACGGCTTCACCGGCAACGTCGCCCTCAAGGCGCTCGAGGGCGGCATGCGGTCGCTCGTCGGCGCGCTGCTCGGCGTGTTCGACGCCACCGACGAGGCCCGCGAGGCCGCCGGCGTGCTCCTGCCGGCGCTGGCGCCGCTCTACGCGCAGCTCGATCCCGAGAACACCGGTGGGGCCATGCTCCTCGGCACCGACGGCGTCTGCATCATCAGCCACGGATCGTCGTCGGCCACCGCGGTGGTGAACGCCGTGCGCGTCGCCGCCGAGATGGTCGAGGCCGACCTCGTCGGCCGCATCGCCGCGGCCATCGCCGCCCCCTGAGGGTCCACCGCCCCATCGCCGCCGCTGAACGCGGTCAGCCCCTCACGGCCCGCTGTTCACGATCGCACGAAGAGGGTTCCGGCTATGCTCCGGCGCGCTCCAGTCCGTCGAACCGCACCTGAGGTACCGCACGTGCCCGCCGAGACCCACGTCGAAGGAACGCCGATGAGCCGGGACGAGGTGTTCGAGCTCATCCGCGACCGCTTGGCCGACATCCTCGAGATCGATCCGGCGACGATCTCGGAGGGACAGTCCTTCCAGGACGATCTCGACGCCGACTCGCTGGCGCTCATCGAGCTGGTCGAGGCGCTCGAAGAGGAGCTGGGGGAGCGCACGGTGGGGTTCCGCATCGAGGACGACGACCTGGAGGACCTGAAGACGGTGCGCGACGCGGTCGACTACGTCCACGGCCGCGTGGGCGCAGGATCCTGACCGCACCGTCGCTCGAGCACCTCGCTCTGCGCGTCGGCCACCGGTTCGCAGCGCCCGAGTTGCTCGAGCTCGCCGTCACCCACCGGTCGTGGTGCGCCGAGCACCCCGGCCACGACTCCAACGAGCGGCTCGAGTTCCTCGGTGACGCCGTGTTGGGCCTGGCCGTCACCCACCACCTCTATGCCGACCATCCCGATCGACCCGAGGGCGATCTGGCCCGGATGCGGGCGTCGGTCGTGAGCGCGACCGCGCTCGCCGCGGTGGCGGCCGACGTCGACCTCGGCGACGCCTTGCGGCTCGGCCGGGGCGAGCAGGGGGCCGGTGGTCGGGCCAAGGAGTCGATCCTGTCCGACGCCCTCGAGGCCGTCCTCGGCGCCGTCTACCTCGACGGCGGATGGGACGCCGCTCGCCGCGTCGTGGCCGAGCTGGTGATGCACCGGGTGGTCACCCCCGACGGAGGCCTCGAGGCCGACGATCACAAGACCCGGCTCCAGGAGCTGGCGGTCACCCGGTTCGCGGGCGACGTGCCCAGCTACGAGCTCGAGGCCTCGGGTCCCGATCACGACAAGGAGTTCCGGGCCGCGGTCCGGATCAGCGGACGCATCTGGGGCCATGGCTCGGGGTCGTCCAAGAAGCGGGCCGAGCAGGCGGCGGCTCGCGAGGCCCTGGCTGCGCTGCGGCCCGAGGGCGACGCCACGGCCGCGCCGTGGCCGCACGACGAGGTGGCGCCGATCGGCGTCACCGACGATGACGAGGGGAGCGGGGTGGGCCATGCGTGAGCTGCCCGAGGTCGAGACGATCCGGCGGGGGTTCGACAAGGAGGTCGTCGGCAAGAAGGTCAAGACCGTCGACGTCACGGGCATGTCGGCGGTGGGGCGCCACCCCAACAAGAAGCACTTCGCCCACAAGCTCGAGGGAGCCAAGATCACCGGGGTCGAGCGGCGGGGAACCGCGCTCGTCGCCCCCCTCGACACCGACGACGTGCTGCTCATCGAGCTCGGCTCGTCGGGGACGCTGCGCAAGTCGGCGGCCAAGGACGAGATCACCGACGACACCCAGGTGGTCATCACCTTCACCCAGGGCGGCCAGCTGCGCCTGCTCGACGGCGCCGACACCGCCCGCATGTCGGTGCTCGCCGCCGACGACCTGGCCACCGAGCACCCCGAGCTGGCATCGCTCGGCCTCGATCCGGTGGAGTCGCCCATCTCGTGGGTGGTGTTCGGCGAGCTGCTGCGGCGCCACGACACCAAGCTGCGGCCACTGCTGCTCGACCAGCGGATCATCGCCGGCCTCGGCGATCTCTACGTCGACGAGATCTTGTTCGCCTCGGGCCTGCGCCCCGATCGCACCGCGGGCACCCTGTCGAGCCAGGAGGTCCGCCGCCTCTACCGCTCGGTCGTCGAGATCATGCACGACGCCATGAAGTACCGGGGCACGTCGCTCGACGGCGACGGGTTCACCGACATCTACGGTGGCGCGGGCGACTACGGCGACCACCTCCAGGTGCACGGGCGCGAGAAGCAGGCCTGCCGGCGCTGCCGCACCCCCATCGTCAAGGCCCGGGTCGCCAACGCCACCGCCTTCCTCTGCGAGCAGTGCCAGGTCTGACGACGCCGTGTTCCTGAAGACGCTCACCCTCAAGGGCTTCAAGTCGTTCGCCGACACCACGGTCCTCGAGCTCGAGCCCGGGATCACCGTGGTGGTCGGACCCAACGGCAGCGGCAAGTCCAACGTCGTCGACGCCATCGGGTGGGTGCTCGGCGCCCAGGCACCGAGCGCGGTGCGGTCCCAGAAGATGGACGACGTCATCTTCGCCGGGACCACCAAGCGCGCCGCGCTGGGCCGCGCCGAGGTGGCGCTCACCATCGACAACTCGGCGGGCCTGCTCCCCATCGAGTTCACCGAGGTGACGGTCACCCGCACCCTGTTCCGCACCGGCGAGAGCGAGTACGCCATCAACGGCGTGGCGTGCCGGCTCCTCGACGTGCAAGAGCTGCTCTCCGACAGCGGTGTGGGGCGTCAGCAGCACGTCATCGTGTCGCAGGGCCAGATCGACGCCGTGCTCAACGCCCGGCCCGAGGATCGTCGGCTGATCATCGAAGAGGCGGCGGGGGTGCTCAAGTACCGGCGCCGCAAGGAGCGCGCCGAGCGCCGCCTCGCCGCCACCGAGGGCAACCTCATCCGGTTGCAGGACCTGCTGCGCGAGGTGCGCCGCCAGCTGCGGCCCCTCGAGCGCCAGGCCGACGCGGCCCGCCGCCACGGCGACGTCGTCGCCGAGCTCACCGCGCTGCGCCTCCACCTCGCCGGGCGCGAGCTGGCCGGGCTGCGCACCCGGCTCGACACCGAGCGCCGCGCCCAGGTCGAGCTCGGCGCCCAGGTCGAGGAGCTGCTCGGACAGCTCGCCGCGCTCGACGCGCGGGTCATCGCCGCCGAATCCGACCTGGCCGCCGCCGGCGGCGACGACGTCGGCGACGCGCTGGCCCGGTGCCAGTCGCTGCGGGAACGGGCCCGGGGCCTGCGCGCCCTGCTCGCCGAGCGGGCGCGTGGCGTCGAGCGCGATCGCGGCGCCCTCGTCGACCGCGCCGTGGTGGCGTCGCTCGAGGCCGACGCCGCCCGGGTCGCCGCCGAGCTCGCCGAGGGCGAGGCCGCCGCCGCCGAG
>DATHSN010000256.1:0-5029 GCA_035464115.1 Acidimicrobiales bacterium
CGCCGTCGCCCGCTCGGTCACGAGCGCTCGGAGCCGGTCGAGCTGGTCGTCGCCGAGCCGGTGCGCCCGCGCCCATCCGCCGGGATCGGCGAGCAGCTCGGCGACGAGCGCTGGGTCCGTGGCCAGCCGGTCGCCCAGCAGGACCAGCGCGGCGTCGTCGGGCGGGTCGGTGGCCGGCGGCTCGGTCACGGCGTGCTCGTCACTGGAAGCAGAGGTCTGCGCTGCGGACGGTGATCGACGTGCCCCGGATGGTCTGGTTGCCGGCCTGGTCGGTCGCCGTCACGCTGACGTTGATCGTGGCCGAGCCGCCCTGGGGCGCTCCCGCCGTGTAGGCGAAGGGGCCGAAGGTCCGAGAGCCGCTCGTCGCGAAGGTGGCGCTCCCGGAGGCGGCCCCCGACCAGCCCATCACCACGCTCGTCACCCCTGACGGATCGCTCGCCGAGACGGTGACCGTCGACGTCGAGGGGTTCGGGCAGTTCAAGCCGTCGGCCACCTCATCGATGGTCGCCGCCGACCGGGTGAGGCTCACCGTGGGCCCGCTGGTGTCGGGCGGCGCGGTGGTCGTCGTGGTCGTGGGCTGCGTGGTGGTCGTGGTGGTGGGCCGGGTCGTCGTGGTCGTCGGCCGGGTCGTCGTGGTGGTGCTGGTGGAGGTGGTCGAGCTGGTCGTGGACGCTGCGGCAGCGTCCTCCTCGGTGACCTCGTCCTCGGGCACGTCCTCCTCGGGCACGTCGTCCTCGGGGGTCTCCTCGAGCGCAGCCTCCTCTTCGACGGCCCCGGCGTCGGCGACGAGGGCCAGCAGGGGGCTGTCGCAGTCGACCTCGGGCAGGTCGGCGACCTCGGTGTCGGGGGTGACGCCGGTGGCGTCGACCCACCAGGCCACCGAGGAGTCGAGCGGGTCGCGCACCCGCAGCCAGCCGTCGACCTCGGCGGAGCGGGCGGTGACGAACACCCGGTCGCCCGAGCGCAACGTGCCCAGCTGCTCGCCCTCCGGGCAGTCGTGGGCGGTGAGGGTCCGGGTGGCCGCGGAGGATCCGCTGGCGGCGGCGATCGGCGTGGGGCCTCCGTCGTCGAGCAGCGTCCGCACCCCGAGTCCCACCCCGACACCCCCGACCGCCCCGGCGAGCACCACGAGGGCGACCGCAAGGGGGACGGCGCCTCGGTCTCGACGGGACGGTCGGGTGGGGGCCATGGCCCGAGGGGACCACGACCCCTCGACGGGGTCGTGAGCAAGAGTTGCTCACGACGGGTGCGCGCGGTCGTGGTCCGGTGCTCGCATGGCCGCCGCCTCTCCCGCGCCCGACTCCACCACCGACGCGTCGGGTCCCGGCCCGACCAGCCGCCAGCTCCCGTGGGCGCTGGTGGGGGCGGGCCTGGCCACGGTGGTCGTGGTCGGGCTGGTGACCTTCGTCGTCACGGGCGGGAGCGGCGACGACGCGGCGGCGCCGACGACACCCCTGCCCACCGAACCCGCCGCCGAGCAGACGGTCGAGATGGTGGAGCTCCCGGTGATCGACGGGGTCGACGTGGCTCCCTGGGCGCCGGCCGATGTCGTCACCCGGCCCACGGTGCCCGGTCTGACCGCCGAGGAGTCCCAGGAGGTGCTCGAGGGCGGGAGCGAGGGCGAGGGCGACGTGCCGACCGACATCGACGCCGAGGCTCCGCAGTTCTCCGACGAGCCACCGGCCGACGGCCTCTACGTCCTCGACGCCGCGGCCGAGCCCGAGCCGGCCACGATCATGTGGCCGGCGCTGCCCTCACCGGCCGAGGCGCCCCCCGGCGACACCGACGACACCGACGGGACGGTGGGCGCTGGGTCCGGGACGGGCGACGGAGCCGCCGCGGGTGAGCCACCGGCGGGCGGCACCGAGCCGGCGGTGGGTGGACCGGGCGCCGACGGGTCGGGCGACGGCGGTACGGGCCCGGTGGGCGACGAGGGCGGGACCGGCGACGGCGGGACGGGTGACGGCGGGACGGGTGACGGCGGCGACGGGGGCGAGTCGGGCGACGGGGGCGAGTCCGGCGACGGCGGCACCCTCGACGCCCCCGACCTCGCCGACGACGTGGGCGGGGCTGGCGTCGAGCCGATCCCCGGGGTCGTGCCGCTCACCGACCCGTGCGCGTCCGATGCGCCTCCTGCCGACTGCGGTGAGGGAACTGGCGGCACGGTGCTGCTGGCCTCGACGGCCGAGATGGTGGTGTGGGGCGCCGTGGCACCCCGCGACGACCGCTGCGCCGCCGAGCTGGGTGAGCTGGCCCGCGACCGGTTCGCGATCGTGGTCCACACCAACCAGCCGGCGGACCTCATCGTCCGCCACGGCGCCGTGGGCTTCGACGCCGACCCGCTGGTCACCGAGGCAGCACCGTCGACCGCGGTGATCGACGCCCACACCCGTGGCGAGCTCACCGACGTCACCACGTGCGTCGCCCTGCGCCGCATCGACGGGGCCTTCCGCTACGGCGTCGAGGTCGAGGCGACCAACGTCATGTTCCAGGTCGACCGCTGGTCGGGCCAGCTCCAGGTCCAGGGAACGGGTCGACCACCCGTGCGCATCGTGCCCGGCGACGACCGGTCGTTCGGCATCGACGTGCCGGCCGAGTCGCGCGAGACGGTCGAGGTGGCGGTGTTCGCGCAGACCGACGATCCGCGCACCCAGGGGTGCGAGGCCGTCGACGACCTCGTCGCCGATCCACCCCGTCCGATGACGCAGCTGGCGAGCTACGTCGGTTCGAGGCCGGTGGCGTTCAGCCCGGGCACGACCGACCGCCGCTTCGACGTGGTCCGGCTCTTCGGGGCCGGCCTCCTCGAGCCGGGAACCCACCACGTGTGCGTCACCTGGTACGTCGACTTCGATCCCGACCGCACGATCGTCGAGCGCCAGGCGTTCGTCGTGAACCCGCCGCGGCGCCCGGAGGTCACGCTGCAGGTGACCCGGGTGATCCCGTCCACCGAGCTGCCCGATCCGGACTCGTTCTTCCTCGTGCTCGACGATGCCCGTGGCCAGCAGACGTGCTTGATGAGCTTCGCGTCGAGCGACCTGCCCGCCGAGCTGTGTCGCATCGAAGTGGTCGAGCGGAACCGGACCCTCCGAGTGTCGGCCAACACGCCGTGGGGGCCGCTCCCCGAAGCGGTGCTCCGCCTGCAGACGGCTCCCTGCCCCGACTGCCACCGTCGCTACGTCGTCCCCCTCCCGGCCGTCGGCCCCGTCGTGAGCGCGGGCGACCTGATCATCGAGGCGTTCTACGGCCCCGGGCGCTGGCCCACTGTCGAGAGCGGCTGGACGTGGGTCGCGGCGGGTGCGTTCGGTGAGTCCGACGACCCCGCGGCCGGCGCCGAGGGCGCCCTGCCGCAGCTGAACCTCGGCGACACCGTCGTCGAGCCCGACCCGAGGGATCCGGCGCGGCGGGTCCGCGTCCGCTGGTCCGCAGACCGCCCGGTGCTGACTCAGGTCACCCTGGAGCGCCAGGGGCCGGGGTGCTACACGACCGAGCCCGCCGGCTTCGGTTCGGCGCGCAGCACCGAGCCCGCCACCAGCGGGGAGCTCCTCGTCGACGTGTGTCCGGGCAGCCGCTACGTCCCGATCATCCAGCTGACCTCCGTGGACGACACCGGGAGCACCGGTCTGTCAGCCGTCTGGGGGCCCCGCCCGGACGGCCCCACCACCGGGTTCTGGCGGCACTGGTCGCAGCCGGTGGAGACCGAGCGCATCGACGTCACCTACCGTCTCGGCGTGCGCGTCCGGATGAGCGCAGATTCGGAGCCCGATCGGCTCCAGGCCCCTCTGTGGCGGTTCGGGGACAAGACCAACATCGAGTACGTGGTCAACTCGGCGAACGGGGACGAGCTGTACCGGCGGATCGACCTCAGTCTGGGCTTCTTCACCGAGAGCCCCACGTGCCGCGACCTCGACGCGTACGACCTCCAGCTCGATCCGACGTTCACGGCCTCCGCCGGACCCACGCTGCGGTTCCGGGCGATCGGCATCTACACGCGGCACACCGAGTGTGGGGCGGTGGCCCGCCAAGCGCTGAGCCCGCCGATCTGGCGGACGCCGGCGAACGTGCACGCCGACGTGCCCGTCTTCGACGCGTTGGCCGGACCTGTCGTGCTCCGGGGCACCAGCCGGCTCGCCTGTGACACCTGCGACTTCGTTCCTCCCTTCGTGAACCTCGAGGTCACGGTCACCGCCGCAGAGGTGCCGAGGACCGGCGGATGACCGATCGCCGATCAGCGGGTGAGCGCGGCCTCGAGGTCGTGCCACAGGTCGTCGACGTCTTCCAGGCCGACGCTGAGCCGGAGCAGTCCGGGCGGCAGGTGCTCCTGGCCGGGGATCACCGACCGGCGCTCCACCGTCGACTCGACGCCCCCGAGGCTGGTGGCGTGGCGGACGAGCTCCACCCGGTGGCAGAGCGCATCGGCGGCCTCGCCGCCGGCCACGTCGAAGGTGACGATGGTGCCGAACCCGTCGAGCACCCGGCGGGCCACGTCGTGGGTGGGGTGGTCGGTGCGGCCGGGGTAGCGCACCGTCGCCACGGCGGGGTGGGCGGCGAGCCGGTCGGCGAGCTCGGCGGCGGTGGCCTGGGCCCGGTCGAGGCGCACCGCCAGGGTGCGGGCGCCGCGGGTGGCGAGGAACGCCTCGAGCGCGCCGGGGGTGGCGCCGGCCAGCGCCCGGGCCGTGCGCAGCTCGGCGGCGAGCGCCGGGTCGGCGGCCGTCGCGATGCCGCACAGCAGGTCGGAGTGGCCGCCGATGAGCTTGGTGGCCGAGTGCACCGACACGTCGGCGCCGAGCTCGAGGGGGCGCTGGTTGAGCGGGGTGGCGAAGGTGTCGTCGACGGCGAGCAGCGCGCCGGGCTTGCGGGGCGCGGCGCAGATCGCCGCGGTGTCGGCCACCACCAGCAACGGGTTGGAGGGCGACTCCATCCAGATGAGGTCGGCGTCGCGGCAGGCGTCGATCCACGCCGCGGTGTCGTCGAGGGGCAGCCGGGTCGACGTCCACCGGCACCGGGCCTCGCCGGCCGCCACCAGCGCGGC
>DATHSN010000257.1:0-3362 GCA_035464115.1 Acidimicrobiales bacterium
TCGGCGAGGTGCCGATCCTCGGCGAGGAGCCGATCCTCGTCGACGAGCCGGACGGCGGCGACTCGGGCGACGGCGGCGACGCGGGCGGGGGCGGTGAGACGACCCCGATCGACCCCCCGCCGGGCGAGACGACGCCGGTGGACCCGCCCGAGGGCGGGGAGGCTGTCCCGCTCGATCTCGGGTTCGAGGTGGCGGCCTCGCCCTGGACCCGGTGCCGAGCCGACGCCACCACCTTCACGTTGGCCCCCGGCAGCGGCAGCGACCTCTCCGACGACCTGCTGCTGCAACTCAACGACGGGACCCGGTTCGTGCCGGTGACCCTCGACGTGGAGGCCGCCACCTTCTCGGCCGCGTCGTTCGGCGGCACCCTCCAGCTGATGGCGGCCCGCCGCAGCCGGTCGACGCCCACCAACGAGGCCCCGCCGGCGCTGCGGGCCAGCGGCATCGGCCTCACCCGGGTGGGGCGCTCCGAGCAGCTCCACGTGCGGGTGTTCCAGCGCGGCGACCAGCTCATGTCGAAGCTGCGGTCGGCCCCGCCGAACGCACCGGCCGACGAGGTGATCCTCGACGCCGACGACCTGGTGCGCGGCTGGCGCCTCGACGTTCGGCCCGAGGGCGGCGCCTGGCGATCGCTCGCCTCGCGCCGGGGACGGGTCGACATCACCGGTGCCCCCGGATGGGAGCTCCCCGACGCCGAGGGCTGGATCGCCGAGGCGCTGGGCGGCGACGACGCCGGCGACCTCTACGTGGGCGAGGAGCTGATCCGCTGGGACGGGTGGAGCCCGGTGGCCCCGAAGCCCGGCACCGTCATCGGCACCGACGACCAGCTCGACGAGCGCCCCACCGCCGACGCGCTCCCCGCGCTGCCGGTGGTCGTCAGCTACCAGCCCACCCCGGGGACGCTGGTGCCGCTGCGCTACGGGCGTCGCTACCAGCTGCGGGTCCGGGCCGTCGACCTGGCCGGCAACGGCCCGGCGGGCGACCCCGGGTCGTCGGCGCACGCGTCGCCGAGGGTGCTGTTCGGTCGGCTCGATCCGGTGCGCAGCCCCGATCTGCTCCTCACCGCCCCCCGCCTGCCCGGCGAGGAGGTCGACCGCGTCGTGCTCCGCAGCCACCGCTGGGACCAGACCCCGGCCGAGTCCGCCGAGCCGATCGCGGCACGCCTCGTGCTCCCACCCCGCACCACCGTCACCGAGGCCGAGCGCCACGGCGTGCTCGACGACGCCCAGGGGCGCCCCGACCCCGGCCGGTATCCGGTCCTCGCCGCACGCGACGCCTACGCCCTGCAGGAGGACGACGAGGGCGTCGAGGACCCCGACGACCCCACCGCGGGCGAGGAGGGCACGAGCCGGTACTTCCCGCTGGTCGATCCGGGCCGCGAACGCCGCGAGGTCCCCCGACCGCTGCCGGTCGGCTTCCTGCCCGACCCGCTGGCCCGGGCCGTGGAGATCGTGCGCGCCGATGGCGCCCCGCTGTTCGACGAGACGCTCGGTCAGCCGGCGCCGGTGCTGCGCCTCGACGGCGCCGGGTGGCCCGACGCGTGGCGCTCGCTGCGCATCGTCGTGGTGGAGTCGACCTCCGGGGTGACGATCGGCTGGGACGAGCGCGAGGGTCTCCTCCGCGTCGGGCTGCCGAAGGCCGAGACCCTGCGCCTGCGGATGTCGAGCCGCTTCGACGGCGACGACCTGCTGCGCTTCGGCCTCGCCGACTGGCTCGCCGCCAAGATCTTCGAGGCGCAGGGCCTGGACTGGCCGGCGTCGGTCGAGGCGCTGCAAACAACGCCGCTCGGGCGGCGGATCATCGCCGGCCGGCACTGGATGGTCACCCCGTGGCGTCCACTCACGCTCGTGCACGCGGTGAAGCAGCCCCTCACCGACCCGAAGCTGGTGGGCGAGCCGGCCGAGCAGTTCGTCGTGACACCCCGCCAGCTCGCCGAGACGGCCAGCCAGCTCTCCACCTGGAGCGTGTGGCACGCGAACAGCACGGGGCGTCTCGACCTGCTCGCCGCCTGGGACGAGGGGGTCGACCTCGGCCCGGGCACCAGCGCGCCCGAGATCCGCCGCATCGAGGTGGTCGCCGCCGAGCTGCCCCGCGACACCGCGGGCGCCCCGGGCACCGACGGCGTGGTCGACGCAGCCCACCGGCCGATCCACGAGCACGGCGACACCAAGCACCGCCAGATCTCCTACCGGCTCGAGGCCACCACCGCGTTCCTCGACAACTTCGTCGAGACCGCTCAGGTGACGTTCGCCGCCGACGGCTCGGCCGAGATCGCCGCCGAGGTCGTGCCCGGCACGGTCGCGCTCACCGGCCCCGGCGCCGAGGCAGACGACGAACCGGTCACCTACCAGCGCGACGACGGCGACGGCGGCGACTACCGGGTGATCGCCTCCGACGGCGCCACCAAGGTCCTGCGCCTCGGCGACGCCATCCCCGTCGAGACCGAGCTCACCGCCCGCTTCGTCACCCGGCCCGTCAGCCGTCGCTCCGAGCCGGTGGTGGTGCGCAGCGTGCTCGCGTCGGCCCGACCGGCCGCCCCGGTGATCCACTCGGTGCTGCCCACCTTCGGGTGGACCGAGAGCCGCAGCGGGCGCTCCGCCACCAGCACCCGCCAGGGCGCCGGCGTGCGGGTCTGGCTCGAGCGCCCCTGGTGGACCTCGGGGCTCGGCGAGGAGCTGGCCGTGCTCTACCTCACCGGCTCGGCTCAGCCGGCACCGTCCGCCGCCCCCTTCGTCACCCAGTGGGGACGCGACCCCATCCACGCCGGTGGCTCGGTCCAGGGCGCGCTCAACGACGCCGCGTTCCCCCGCCGCTTCGCCGGCTCCGTGGGCCTCCGCCCACCGGGCGGTCCGGTGGTGCGCGCCGTCCCGCACCGGGTGGTCTACGACGCGACCCGCGACATGTGGCGCTGCGACATCGACCTCCAGCTCGGCTCCTACTGGCCGTTCGTGCGCCTGGCCCTCGCCCGCTTCCAGCCGGCCGCCATCGTCGCCTCCGACCCGCCCGGGTCACCGGCCGACACCACGCTCGGGCTCTCGCCCGTGGTGCTCGCCGACATCGTCCAGCTGGCGCCCAACCGGGTGGCCACGGTGTCGGGCGCCCGGTTCGGCGCGTTCCGCCGGTTGAGCATCTCGGTCACCGGAGCCAGCTTCACCACGACCACGGTCGACAGCGCCGCGCCGATCGTGGAGGCCACGGTGCAGCGCCAACCGCTCTCGGCGACGAGCGACGTCGATTGGGAGACCGTGGCCGGTCCGATCACCCTCGCCCGCCAGGCCGCACCGCTCCCGCTCGGCGACCAGTTCGTCAAGCAGCACCGCTGGAGCGGCCTCGCGCTGGTGTCCCGCCAGGGCATCACGACC
>DATHSN010000258.1:0-2374 GCA_035464115.1 Acidimicrobiales bacterium
CGATTCGCCAGAACGCCGGCCCCATCCGAACCGGCGAACCCACGGTGCGCCCGCGCACCCACGATTCGCCAGAACGCCGGCCCGGCGAGCGCGAGCTCAGACCGGGCGGCGACGGGCGATCACGACGCCGGCGACGGCCGCCAGCACCACCACCGCCACGCCGATGGACCAGGGGGCCGCGCCCGACCGGCCGTCGTCGGCCCCGGGCGTCGGCGGTGCGCCCACGTCGTCGTCGGTGGCGGCGGTCGCATCGGCGTCGACCGTCGCCGGCGCGGCCACCGCCTCCTGCTCCGCGGCCCCGTCGACCGCCCCGTCGACCGCCCCGTCGACACCATTGGCATCGGCACCCACGGCCCCGTCCTCGCCCGCGGCGTCGTCCGGAGCCGCCGTCTCGGGGGCGGCCTGCCCCCCGGCCTCTCCGCCGGGCACCGAGCCCGGGACCTCCACGGTGGTGTCGAGGCGGCCGGGTGGGAACGTCGACGTGATCGACAGCGACCAGGTGCCGGTCGCGGGGAACGCCACCACGGCCCCGTAGCGCCCTGCGACATCGGTGGGCCGGAAGGGCTCGTCGGGCCCCATCCGGGTGCCGTCGGGACCGGTGCCCTCCACGGTGAGCGACCCGACCTCGGCCTCGTGCCCGTCGTTGACGAAGGTGACGTCGACCACCACGGCCAGCTCGCCCGGACCAACCGGGTCGGCGCCGACCAGGGTGATCTCACCCGCCCCCCCGTGGGCGGCCACCGGTCCGGTCAGGGCGACGAGGGCCGCCGCCACCGTCAGGGCCGCGATCACGGCTCGGTTGACGGGCCGCCCTCGCCGAGGTCGAGAGATCCGGGACACGAGCCCGGACGGTACCGCTCAGCTGCGGCCTCCCCGTCGCGCCCGACCGGCGCGCCCGCGGACTGGGTAGGACGGCCCGTGGCATCGGGGGCGGGGGGATGGCACCCTGGAGTCGTGGCCTCCCCCCGTCGTCTCGTCGCCGCGGTGCTCGCGGTGCTCGCCCTCGTCGCCGTCGCGTGCGGCGACGACCCGGCGACGGTCGAGGCCGACGCCCCGCCGGCCACCACCGCGCCGTCGACGTCGATCCCCGTCGAGCCGGCGGCCGACCCCGAGGTCGAGGTCGACACGGTGCTGGCCAAGTCGACCGGCGCAGCACCCGACATCCCCGCCCTGCCGGTGCCGGGCCCCCTGCCGCTCGACGCCTACGAAGCCACCCCCGAGGTGGTGCTCGGCCGGCTCCGCATCCCCGCCATCGGCGTCGACGAGCCGCTCCAGGAGGGCATGACCCTCACCGCCATCAACCGGGGCCCCAGCCACTGGCCGGGCACGGCCGCGCCCGGCGAGCTCGGCAACATGGTGGTGGCCGGTCACCGCACCACCTACAGCAAGCCGTTCTACGACCTCGACCTGCTCGAGCCGGGCGACCAGATGCTCATCGAGACGCCCGAGGCCACCCACACCTACGAGCTGGTGAGCACCGAGATCGTCACCCCCGACGCCCTCTGGATCTCCGAGCAGACCTACGAGTACACCGCCACCACGTTCGCCTGCCATCCCAAGGGATCGGCCCGCTACCGCATCGTGGCGCACTGGCAGCTCGTCGACGACACCGGTGCCCCGGTCGAGGGCCCCGAGATCCCCGCCGGCGTGCTCCCCGATCCGGGCCCGTCGGCCTCCGACCCGGGCGCCGCGGTCATGCCGGGCGACGAGGTCTAGCGCCGACCCCCCACCCCGGGTGACTGGCCCGCGGCCCGGGCCGCGGCGATCATCGTCCTCCGTGCCCCTCTCCGCCTCGCTCCCGCGCCTCGCGGTGCCCCGATGACCGCGCCCGACCGTCGCCCTGCGGGCGCCGGCGTCGCCGCCCGGGCCATCGCCGCCGGGGTCTGCCTGGTGGCCGCGGTGCCGCCGTGGGGGTGGTGGCCGCTCGCCATCATCGGGGTGGCGCTGCTCGACGGGCTCATCGCCGACCAACCGGCGCTCGTGCGGTTCCGCCGCACCTGGCTGGTGGCGGCCGTGTGGCTGTTCCCCGGGATGGTGTGGATGTGGGACCTCACCGCCCCCGGCTACGTCATCGCCTCGGTCACCTACGCCGCCTACTTCGGCCTGGCCGCGGCGGCCACCCCGCCCGGTGCGGGCCGCCGGGTGGCGCTGCCCGGCGCGATCGCTGCGGCCGAGGTCGCCCGCTGGGCGTGGCCCTTCGGCGGCGTGCCGCTGGCCACCATCCCGATGGGCCAGGCGGCCGGGCCGCTGGCCGACGTGGTGCGGGTGGCCGGTCCGGTGCTGCTCGTGATGGTGGTGGTCGTGGCCGGCCAGGCGCTGGCGTCGGCCGCCCGCCGCGAGGCGCGGCCCGCCCTGGCCGGCCTCGGGGTGGTGG
>DATHSN010000259.1:0-6430 GCA_035464115.1 Acidimicrobiales bacterium
GTTGCCGGCGTCGAGGCCGACACCGGAGGCGTCGGTGACGTACTGCGACTGGAACCCGTTGGCGAGCGGTTCGAGAGGCAGGACCCGAGCGATCGACAGCACCGGGTCGGGCAGGAACCCGGGTTCGAAGAACACGCCCGAGATCATCGCCAGCAGGATACCGACGCCGTTGGACAGCCCCTGCGCCCCGGACTGGTTGCGGGTGATCGTCGTGGCGGCGAACGCGAGACAGGCGAAGGTGATGGTGCCGGCGAGCGTGTAGACGGCGAGACCCGCGAATGCCTCCGCTCGCGTGGGGACATCGAAGACCGCCCCGCCGAGGGCAGCGATGACAGCGACGCCGATCGTGGTGATCAGCACGGCGATGGCGAATCGGGCGGCCACGAACGCCGACAGCGGCAGCGGCGTTCCACGGAGCCGCTTGAGCAGGCCCCGCTCGCGGATGTCGACGACATCGGGCAACAACGCGACGAACGCGGCGTAGATGGCGGCGTACGCCATGAACCCGCCGACGTAGAACGTGCGCAGGTCGGGCGCCTCACCGGCGCCGCGCACCTCGACGGGCGAGTCGCCACCCATGGCGTCGGAGCCGAACAGAGCGGACGCGCCGAGGTAGAACACCACCGGCATCACGATGCCCAACGCGATGGCGGAGCCGGCGCGGACGGTGGCGAGCAGGTTGTAGCGGGTCTGGCTGACGACGACCGTCGCGGCGCTCATCGTGATGCCTCGGCATCCACGTCGATGCTGGCGCCCTCGTTCCGGATCGACAGGAACAGGTCCTCGAGCGAGCTTCGTCGCACCGCGAGGTCGCTCAGCACGATCCGATGGTCATCGGCCCACCCGAGCAGCAGGTGCAGATCTCGTTGGGGATGGGCGCTGGTGAGCTCGACCCGGTGCCCCTCGAGGTGCACATCCACCTCGATCACCGCGCGAAGGGCGGCGGCGTGGTCGTCGACCCCGGTGTCGACAGGGAGCCGGAACGAGATCGTGGTCGCCGCATCGTGACGTTCGAGGAGCTCGCCGAAGGTCCCTTCGGCGGCGACCACGCCGTCGTCGAGGATGACGAGGCGGTCGGCGAGGGTCTGGGCCTCGTCCATGTAGTGGGTGGTGAGCACGATCGTCACCCCCGATGCCTTGAGGCCCTCGATCATCGTCCACGCGTCGCGGCGCGCCGCGGGGTCGAGGCCGGTGGTCGGCTCGTCGAGGAAGAGCAGCTCAGGGTCGCCGACGAGGCCGAGCGCGACGTCGAGGCGTCGCTTCTCGCCCCCGGACAGGCCGCCGACCCGGGTCGTCGCGAGCCGGCCGAGGTCGACCAGGTCGATGGTCTCGTCGACCCCGCGCGGCATCGGGTAGAGGTCGGCGAACATCTGCACGGTCTCGGCGACGGTGAGCGTCGGGAAGACATCCATGTCCTGCAGGACGATCCCGATGCGGGACCGCCAGTCCCCCGTCGAGTCGGCCGGGTCGGTTCCGAGCACCGCCACCGACCCGCCGTCACGGGGCAGGTACCCCTCGAGGATCTCGATCGTGGTGGTCTTGCCGGCACCGTTGTGGCCGAGCAGCCCGAAGCACTCGCCGACGCCGACGTCGAAGCTCACCCCACGGACCACGTCGCGGTCGCCGTAGGACTTGCGCAGGCCGCGGACGCTGATCGCCGGTGCTGGCTCTGCCCCCGCAGGGGACCCGCCGGCTGACGGTCGCACACGAGCTCCCACGGCTCAGCGGCCGTCGCGTCGGAGGAGCGCCGTGAAGCCGGGGAAGGCCCCGCCCAGCACGCCCATCATCCACCACATGCCGGTGCCGGCGCCGATGGCGGCGCCGACGGCGACCCCGACGAGTCCGAGGGTGAGCGGGAGCTGGTAGGCCGGTCGCGTCCGTTCGGTCATGGTGTGGTTCCTCTCGGTCCGTCGCCGCGGTGATGTCCGCGGCTCGATGCATCGAAGTGTCGGGGATCGATGCCGTGCCGTCGTCGGCCCCGGATCTGCTTCGCGTCATCTTCTGGGCCAGGTCGAATCAGACCGGCGGCTGGTGCTGGTCGGCCACCGATCTGGGAGCATGCGCCGATGGTCGCCGAGGGAGCCCTCCACGACGCGGGCACCGATGCCCGGTCGCGCCGCTCGGCGCACTGGCTCGTCGTGGTCGGGTTCGTGATCTGGTCGACGGGTCTCGGGCTGTGGGGGGTGTGGGGGGTGGGGGGCCTCGCCGCCAACCTCGCCGGTGGAGCGGCGCTGATCATCGGGTTGGAGCAGCTGGCGCGACGATCGAGCGGCTCGAGCCCGACGGTCCGGTGGCTGTCGGTGCCGGTCTCGATCTCGCTGATCCTGATCAGCCAGGGCGTCGGCCAGTCCGACTTCGTCGCCCGGGTCGCGCTCGTCGGAATCGGCACGCTCGGCATGGTGCTCGTCTTCCTGCGGATCCTCGACGAACGGCTGGCGATCGAACGCCAGCTCGCCGAGCGCACCCTCGTCGACGAGCGGCGCCGGCTCGCCGGCGAGGTCCACGACGTGGTCGGCCACACCCTCTCGGCGTCGATGCTGCACACCACCGCCGCCCGGCTGTCGGTCCGGTCCGACCCCGACGCGGCGATCGCCTCGTTGGAGCGCGCCGAGCAGCAGGGACGCCGGTCGATGGACGACATCCGCAGCGTCGTGCACCTGTTGCGCGACGACTCCGGTGACGGTCCGCCGACGCCGTCGGCCGGTGATCTGCCCGAGCTGGTCGAGGGCGTCCGCGCCGCCGGCGCCGACGTCACCTACGCCGCGAGCAGCGACCTCGACGACCTCCCGGCCATGACGGCGCTCACCGTGTACCGGGTGGTGCAGGAAGGGCTGACCAACGCCGTGCGGCACGGGACCGGAACCATCGAGGTCACCGTCGACGTCCCCGGCACCCGCGACCACGTGGACGTCCGGATCAGCAACGACCGTGTCGCCGGCGCCGCCCCCGCGCCGCCGGGGAGCGGGCTGACCGGGAAGAGGGAACGGGTGACCGCCATCGGCGGCACCCTCGACGTGGGCGCGGCGCCAGATGGTCACCGGTGGGTGCTGAGCGCCAGGATCCCGACGTGATCCGCGTGCTGCTCGTCGACGACCAGGAGGTGATCCGCGAGGGCCTGCGGAGCCTGATCGCCACCGATCCCGGACTCACGGTCGTGGGCGAGTGCGCCGACGGCGACGAGGTCGTCGACCAGATCGCACGGTGCCGGCCCGACGTGGTCGTGATGGACATCCGCATGAAGCGCACCGACGGCGCCACCGCCACCGGCGCCGTCCGAGCGATGGGCGGCCCCCCGGTGCTGGTGCTGACCACGTTCGACGATGACGACACCCTCGCCGCGGCGCTGCGCGCCGGCGCCGCCGGTTTCGTGCTGAAGAGCGCGCCCGGCGAGGACATCCTGCGGGCCATCGCCACGGTCGCGGCCGGTGACGCCTGGATCGACCCGCACGTCGCCGGGCGGGTCCTCGCCGCGTACCGGGATCACGCGCCGTCGGACGCGGTCGACGTCTCGGCGCTCACCGATCGGGAGCTCGACGTCCTGCGGGTCGTCGGGCGCGGCCTCAACAACCGGGAAGCAGCCGCCGAGCTGTTCGTCAGCGAAGCCACCCTGAAGACCCACCTCGGCCGGGTCCTCACCAAGCTGGACCTCCGCGATCGCAGCGCCGCCATCGTCTTCGCCCACGACCACCGGATCGTGTGAGCACGAGCGAGCGTCATACGAAGTAGACCCGGTGTATGACGATGATGAGCTTCAGGGTCGACGACGCCGAGGCGTCGGCGGCGCAACGGTGGGCGGACCGACTCGGCATCGACAAGTCCGAGCTGCTCCGCCAGGCGCTGCACCGTCACCTGACCCGGCTGGCGTCCGAGCACGACGTCGACACCTGGCTCGACCAGCCGCTCACCGACGACGAGTCGGCGATCGGTCAGATCGCCGACTGGGGACCGGCCGAGGACTGGGCCGACTGGACCGATGCGACGCGGTGAGGTGTGGTTCGCCGCGACCCCCGGCGGCGCTCGACCCGTCCTCGTGCTCACACGCGACCCGGTGGCCGATCGCATCGGGTCCGTCGTCGTGGCGGCGATCACCCGCACCGTCCGAGGCGTCGTCTCCGAGCTGGAGCTCACCGCCGCCGAGGACGGCGTCCCGACCGACTGCGTCGTCAACTTCGACAACCTCCACACGATCCCGAGGGACGCCTTCCGTCGACACGTCGCCTCCCTCACTCCCCGCCGGCTCGCGCAGGCGTGCCAGCGCCTGCGCGACGCGACCGGGTGTTGAGACGGCCCGCTCCGGCTGACGCCGCGCACCGATCCCGCTCGGAGTGTCACACCCCGCGGGCACACTTCGACCACGCCGGGATCTCCGATCGGGCGCTCGCCGAGCCTTCGGCCGCACACACACCCGACTCTGGAGGCCTCCCGTGCCCGAGTTCGCGTTCCCACCCGACGGCCAGCCCGCCGATCCCAGCTGGTGGGCCCCACTGGAAGGCATCGCCCGCCTGCGATGCGATGAGCGCCACGAGCTCCACGACGAGCTCCACACGCTCGCGTCCACCAAGGAGGTCGGCGACCATGGCCGTCTGTGACTGGTGCGACCAGGAGATGACCCGGAACGTGTCGTGCACCGTCACGGCCTTCCACCGCAGCGGCATCGCGCACCCACTCCCACCCAACCGCAGCCAGCGACCCTGCGGCGACTGCGGCACCCCGCCCCGTGGGTTCCACCATCCCGGTTGCGACATGGCCCAGTGCCCGCTCTGTCGTGGCCAGGCGATCTCGTGCGGCTGCCGCTTCGACGAGGACGGGCCAGACCACCACGACGAGGACGACGACCTCGACGCCTGGTGACGTCACTCGCAACCCGGCGGAAGCAGGCGGTATGACGACGGCGGCGATGACCGCCGTCGATGCGATGGCGGCACCGCTGGCCACCCGCTCGGGTCGTCGCGAGATGTTCACTGCCGCGTCACCCAGAACCACCTGTCCCGTCGTGCGCCATCCGTACCGTCCGCGCGGTGAGAGTTGCCATCTCCGCCGAGAGCTTCCTGCCCGAGGTCAACGGCGTCACCAACTCGGTGCTGCGAGTCCTCGAGCTCCTCGAGCGACGCGGCCACGAGGCCCTGGTGATCGCACCCGGTCCCGGTCCGGATCACCACGGCCCCGTCGAGGTCGTCCGGGTGCCGAGCCGTCCACTGCCGATGTACCGGTCCGTGCGGGTCGGCCTGGGTCGCCAGGAGGTCCCCGAGGCGCTCCGCCGCTTCCGACCGCACGTCGTCCACCTCGCCGCGCCCGTGCTGCTCGGGCACACCGCGGCACGGGTGGCCGACGAGCTCGGGGTTCCGGCGGTGGCGGTGTACCAGACCGATCTCCCGGGTTTCGCCCGCCGCTACCACCTCCGGATGGCGAACCCGGCGGTCTGGCACCACCTCCGGTCGATCCACAACCGCGCCGAGCGGACGCTGGCGCCGTCCACCAGCGCGGCCTGGCAGCTGCGCGCCAACGGTGTGCGCAACGTCGCCATCTGGCCGCGAGGCGTCGACCAGCAGCGCTTCGACCCGACCCGGCGGAGCGCAGCACGCCGACGGGAGCTCCTCGGGGGGCAGGGAGGCGACGTGCTCGTCGGCTACGTCGGCCGCCTGGCCACCGAGAAGCGCGTCCACCTCCTCGAGCACCTGTCGAGCATCCCCGGCCTGCGCCTCGTCGTGGTCGGCGACGGGCCTCGGGCGCGGAGCCTCCGCCGCCAGCTGCCGGGCGCCGCCTTCCTCGGGTTCCTCGACGGTGACGACCTGGCCACGACCGTCGCGTCGCTCGACGTGTTCGTGCACACGGGCGCGGACGAGACGTTCTGCCAGTCGGTCCAAGAGGCGCTGGCGGCAGGTGTGCCCGTGGTGGCGCCCGCCGTCGGCGGACCGCTCGACCTGGTGCGCCACGGGGAGAACGGCTACCTGTACCCGCCCGACGACGTCGCGCAGCTCGCCGGCGCCGTCGCTCGGCTCGTCGCCGATCCCGGGCTCCGCGAGCGGATGAGCCGAGCGGCCCGAGCCTCGGTCCGGTTGCGCACCTGGGAGCGCATCGGCGACGCCCTGCTCTGGCACTACCGCGACGCCCGGGGCCTCCGGGAGGTCCGGGCGGCATGAACCCGCTCGAGGGGCACCTCGTGGTGTCGCTCCACGACGTGGCGGCCTCGTCGGCCGACGCCACCGCCTCCTGGAGCGCCGACCTCGTCGCCCGAGGTGTGCCGGCGACCCTCCTCGCCATCGCCGGGCCATGGCGCGGACCCGACCTGGCCCGTTCACCCGACCTCGCCACGTGGCTGCGGGCCCGCGAGGAACAGGGCGACGAGATCGCGTTCCACGGCTGGTCGCACGAGGCCGGCAGCACCGGCCCCCGGTGGCGTCTGGCCATGGCCCGGCTGATCGCTCGCGGC
>DATHSN010000260.1:0-2230 GCA_035464115.1 Acidimicrobiales bacterium
GATCTCGATCGACTCGGGCCCGATGAGCAGCACGTCGCCCTCGGACACGCCATCGGCCTCGAGGCTGCGGTCGGCGAAGGCCTGGCCGGGCGCCGGCGGGTCGGGGACGCCGGAGATGGCGCCCTCGTACCCGATGACCGCGGTGTCGGCCAGCTCGGCCTCGTCGGGGACTCGGGCGGGGACGAGCGCGGTGCCGATGCCGAAGGTGGTCGCCACGCCGTCGGCGTCGGCGATGACCTGGCGGTCGTCGGCACTGATCCGTGACCGGATGACCGACTCGCGGGCGTCGGTGGAGTAGACGATGAGATCGCTCTGCTGCTGGCGGAACAGGCCGGTGGACCCGAGGAACAGCCCGTCGAGCAGGCCGCCGAGGAGCAACAGCAGCACGACGATGAGGGTGAGGGCGCTGCCGGCGACCGCGAAGCGGCCGGGTCGGCGGAGCAGCTCTCGCAGGGCGAGCCTCACGACAGCCCTCCGAGGGCCTGCGGGTTGACCGCGTCGGTGGGTCGCAACCGCACCACCCGTCGCACCGATCCGATGGCGGCCAGCCCGGCGAGCACGAGCAGCACGGCGCCGGTGCCGCCGACGAGGACGGGATCGGCCTCGATCGGGAACTCCTCGCTCGATCCGAACGCGGCGAGCTGCAGGAGACCGCCACCGACGACGATGCCGCCGAGGGTGACGACGGCGACCTGGAACAGCAGCGACCCCACCAGCGTGCGATCGGATGCGCCGATCGCCTTGAGGAGGCTGAGGGCCTGGGCCTTCTGCACGGTGATGATCAAGAAGAAGAACCCGATGACCAGGGTGACCACCACGTAGGCGAGCAGCAGGATGAGGTTGAACGACTGGCTGACCGCCGACACGCCGGGGAGCTCGTCGACCGCGGTGGCCCGGTCGAGCGCTTCGACGCCCGCCACCTCGGCGGTGATGCGCTCGGCGAGCTCGGCGGCGCTGACGCCCTCGACGGGGTTGGCGAGCACGACGGTGGGCGGGATGAACGGTGCGTCGGGGTTCACGGCCGAGGCGGCGGCGAGATAGGTGTCGAACGAGGTGAACAGCACGGGCAGGACGCTGAAGCGGCTCTCGGAGGCGAGGCCGACCACCGTGATCGTGACCTGTCCGTCGGCGAGGAGGACCTCGTCGCCGATGCCGAAGCCGTTGGCCGCGTCGATCGTGGTCGACACGGCCTCGAAGTCGGACTCCGGGAGGCGGCCCTCGGCCAGCCGGGTCGGCTCGCCGGGACCGCCGAGGCGGTAGCCCCACAGCACCGCGTCGGTGAGCTCGCCGTCGGCCCGCACGGTGAAGGTGCCCTCGCCGAGCGGAGCGGAGTCGGCGACGCCGTCGACCGCGGCGACCGCCGCCACCTGCTCGTCGGTGACGACCGAGCCCTCGATGTTCCGACGGGCGTCCTCGCCGTAGACGATGACCTCGCCGGATTGGTTCTCGAGCGCCCCGGTGAAGTATCCGAGGAGCGTGCCGAGGAGGGTCTGCTGGAAGAGGATGAGGAACACCAACAGGCCGATGGCGCCGGACAGCAGCCCGAAGCGCAGCTTGGCCCGGCGGATCTCCCGGAGGGCGAGTGACATCGGTGCGCAGTATCATGACGGTTCGTCGTAAAATCAAGCCGCCATGCCCAGGATCAACGCGGAGAACCTCGAGGCTCACCGGGCCCAGCAGCGCACCGCGCTGCTCGACGCGTGGCGCGATCTCATCAACGAGCACGGGTTCGCGGGCACGTCGCTCGCCGACGTGGCCGCCCGGGCTGGGGTCTCGCGGACGACGATCTACAACTACTTCCCCGACAAGGAGGAGCTGCTCTACGCCCTCCTCGACCGCGAGGCGGCGGCGATGGTCGAGCGGGCCCGGGCGCTGCTCGCCGACGCCCCGACGGCAGCCGAAGCGATGGCCCGCTACATCGAGATGTCGATGCGGGAGTTCGCCTCCAACGAGGTGGCCAGCCACGACCTGGTGCCCGAGCTGGGGCCGGAGGGGATGCACCGCATCCTCGACCACCTGAAGCCCATCACCGAGCTGCCCACGGAGATCGTCGAGCGGGGGGTGGCGTCGGGCGAGTTCCGCGAGGTCGACGTGGCGGCGGTGGTGCGGCTGATCACCGGCTGCGTCGGCGCCGAGCGGCTCCCGGTGGCCACCGGGGCGCACGACGCCGACGAGGCGATCGACGTCGTCACCACGTTCGTGCTCCACGCCCTCGGGGCGGGCGACGCGG
>DATHSN010000261.1:0-33982 GCA_035464115.1 Acidimicrobiales bacterium
CCGGCCTGCCCCCCGTCCCCACCGCAGCACCCGCACCCGCGACCGCCCCCGCGGCGGCCGCGGCCCCCGCGGCCCAGGACCCGGTCGTCACCCGCGTCCTCGAGGTCGTCGCCGCCCAGACCGGCTACCCACCCGAGATGCTCGACCTCGACCTCGACCTCGAAGCCGACCTCGGCATCGACACCGTCAAACAAGCCGAGACCTTCGCCGCCATCCGCGAGGAGTACGGCATCCCCCGCGACGACAACCTCTCCCTGCGCGACTACCCCACCCTCGCCAGCGTCGTCGGCTTCGTGCACGAACGAGCGACCGGCCTCCCCTCCCCCGACGGTGCCTCCGCCGGAGCGTCGAGCCCGGCGCCGGCCGGTGCCGGGCCCGAGCTCCTCGTCGGTGACGACGAGGCGTCGGCCGCCATCCCCCGCCGCCTGGCCGTCAGCGTCCTGCGTCCCGACCTCGCCGACTGCGTGCCGACGGGCATCACCCTCGACGCGTCGAGCCGCGTCATCGTCGCCCTCGACCAGGGCGGCGACGGCGCCGCACTGGTCGAACGGCTCCGCGACACCGGCGTCGACGTCCTCGTCATCGACGACGCGCCGCCGGCCGACGACCTGCTCACCCGCATCGACGAGTGGCGGGGCGACGGCCCCGTGACGGGCCTCTACTGGCTGCCCGCGCTCGACGTCGAGGACGCCGTCACCGACCTCGACCTGGCGGCGTGGCGCGAGGCGCTGCGGGTGCGGGTGAAGCTCTTCTACCGCACGTTGCGCCACCTCTACGAGCCGCTCGGCGCACCCGGCTCGTTCGTCGTCGCCGCCACCCGCCTCGGCGGACGCCACGGCTACGACGACGAGGGCGCGGTCGCCCCCATGGGCGGCGCGGTCGTGGGCGCCACCAAGACGTTCAAGCGTGAGCGGCCCGACGCGCTGGTGAAGGCGGTCGACCTGGCCGCCGGCGTCGACCCCGCCGCGGTCGCCGAGCTCCTCGTCGCCGAGACCGAGCGAGACCCGGGCGCCATCGAGGTCGGCCACCGCGACGGGCGCCGCTTCGTGGTGGTGCTCGCCGAGCAGCCGATGCCCGAGGAGCCCACGGGCATGGAGCTCGGCCCCGACTCGGTGTTCGTCGTCACCGGAGCGGCCGGGAGCATCGTGTCGGCGATCATCGCCGATCTGGCCCGGGCGTCGAGCGGCGTGTTCCACCTGCTCGACCTGGCGCCCACGCCCGATCCCGACGACCCCGACCTGGCGGCCTTCGCCGCCGACCGCGACGAGCTCAAGCGCACCATCTTCGAGCGGCTCAAGGAGTCCGGTGAGCGGGCCACGCCCGCGCTGGTGGAGCGCGAGCTGGCGGGCATCGAGCGGCGCCACGCGGCGCTGGCCTCGGTGCAGGCCGTGGAGGCGGCGGGCGGCACGGCGCACTACCACAGCGTCAACCTGCTCGACGGCGAGGCGATGGCCGCGGTCACCGACCAGATCCGCGAGCTGAGCGGCCGGGTCGACGTGCTGCTGCACGCCGGTGGGCTCGAGATCAGCCGGCTGCTGCCCGACAAGGACCCCGCCGAGTTCGACCTGGTCTTCGACGTGAAGGCCGACGGGTGGTTCAACCTGCTCGCCGGACTCGGCGACCTCGACATCGGGGCCGCGGTCGTGTTCAGCTCGATCGCCGGGCGGTTCGGCAACGGGGGCCAGGCCGACTACGCAGCGGCGAACGACCTGCTGTGCAAGTGGACGTCGAGCTTCCGGTCGACCCGACCCGACACCATCGGCCTGGCCGTGGACTGGACGGCGTGGGGCGACATCGGGATGGCCACCCGAGGATCGATCCCCACCATGATGCGGGCCGCGGGCATCGACATGCTCCCCGCCGCCGCCGGGATCCCCATCGTGCGACGCGAGCTGGTGGGCGACCGCCACGCCCGCGAGCTGCTCGTCGGCCAGCGCCTCGGCGTGCTCGTCGAGGAGTGGCACCCGTCCGGGGGCCTCGACGTCGATGCCGACGGGCCGATCGCACCCCGGGTGGGCCCCGAGCACACGGTGGTCCTCACCGGGGTCACGGGCGACCTGCTCGTCGACGGCCTGGTGGCCACCGCCACCCTCGACCCGACGACGGAGGGGTTCCTCGACGACCACCGCATCGACGGCACGCCGGTGCTGCCCGGGGTGATGGGAGTCGAGGCGTTCGCCGAGATCGCCCGCCTGGCCCAGCCCGATCTCGTCGTCACGTCGGTGGACGACATCGACTTCCTGGCTCCGGTCAAGTTCTTCCGCGACGAGCCCCGTGAGCTCAAGGTCACCGCCCGCTTCGTGCCCGACGGCGACGACGTGGTCGCCACCTGCGCACTCGTCGGCGAGCGGATGCTCGCCAACCAGGACGAGCCCCAGGTCACGGTGCACTTCACGGCGACCGTTCGGCTCTCACCCGAGCCCAACGACGACGCCTCCCGCGAGGTCGGCGAGCGACCCGACCAGGTGGTGGCCGCCGACGACATCTACCGCATCTACTTCCACGGACCCGCGTACCAGGTGCTGCACGAGGCCTGGGCCGACGACGACGGCGGGGCGGTCGGGCTCATGGCCGACGAGCTGCCACCGAACCACTCGGCTCCGGCCGCCACGGTGACCGACCCACGCCTCGTCGAGCTGTGCTTCCAGACCGCTGGCGTCTGGGAGATCGCGGCCACCGGGTCGATGGCGCTGCCCACCCACATCGACTCGGTCGTCCTCCGCCGCAGCGGCGCCGACGCGCCGGGACCGGTGCGGGCGATCGTGTCGCCACGCGGCGACGGCAGCTACGACGCTGCCGTGATCGACGGCGAGGGCCGGGTGCTCGTCGAGCTCGCCGGCTACCGCACCATCGCCCTCCCCGGCGAGCTCGACGCCGAGGTGCTGAACCCCCTCCGCGACGGCATGGACGGCGGCGACTGATGCCCCGGGCGCAGCGTCTCCAGCGGATCGCGATCGTGGATCGTGGTGAGGCGGCCATCCGGCTCATCGACGCGGTCGCCGAGCACAACGCCCAGACCGGTGACTCGCTCCGGACCATCGCCCTGGTCACCGACCTCGATCGGCGAGCACGGTTCGCCCGTGAGGCCCACGAGGTGCACCACCTCGGACCGGCCCTCGTCGCCGACCGCCGGGGTGGGCAGCACCACGTCTACCGCGACCACGACCGCTTGGGCGCGGCCCTGCGCACCGTCGCCGCCGACGCCGTGTGGCCGGGGTGGGGGCTCGTGGCCGAAGACCCGGCGGTGGCCGAGCTGTGCGCCGAGCTGGGCATCGCGTGGATCGGGCCCGATGCGGCCACCATCCGACGGGTCGGCGACCGGATCGTCGCCAAGCAGCTCGCCGACTCGGTGCAGGTCGACGTCGTGCCGTGGAGCGGTGGCGCGGTGTCGACGGTCGAAGAAGCGCGGGCCGCGGCCTCCCGCCTCGGCTACCCGGTGATGGTCAAGCCGGCCACGAGCTTCGACGGCCGGCTGGTCCGCCGGGTGGAGTCGGTCGACGGGCTGGAGGCGGCGTTCGCGGCCGCCGCAGCCGACGCCCGCTCCGACGACGACGCCGTGTTCGTCGAGAAGGTCGTCACCGGCGGCCGCCACATCGAGGTCCAGGTGGCCGCCGACGGACAGGGCGCGGTGTGGGCGGTCGGCGTCCGCGACGCCACCGTGCAGCGGCGCGGTCGCAGGATCCTGCACGAGGCCCCGGCGCCGTCGCTCGACGCCTCGCTCGACGCCCTCGTCCGCGACCACGCCACCCGCGTGGTGACCGCCGCCGGCTACGTCGGGGTCGGCACCGTCGAGCTGCTGCACCAGCCCACCACCGGCGAGCTGCACTTCCTCGAGATCACCCCGCGCCTCCAACCCGAGCACGCCGTCACCGAGGCCACCACCGGCGTCGACCTGGTGAAGCTGCAGCTCCACCTGGCGCTCGGCGGCGCGCTCGACGGGCCGGCGCCCACGACCACCGGAGCGGCCGTCGGGGTGCGGATCCGCGCCGAGGACCCCGAACGGGGGTTCGCGCCCACGCCGGGCCCGATCGATCTGCTGCGCCTGCCCGCCGGCCCCGGGATCCGGGTCGACACCGGCGTCGACGAGGGTGACGAGCTCACCCCCGAGCACGACCCGCTCATCGCCACCGTGGTCGCCGTCGGTCGCGACCGCAGCGAAGCGCTCGCTCGGCTCGACCGGGCGTTGCGGCAGACCGCGGTCGTCATCCGCGGGGGTGCCACCACCACCTCGCTCCTGCGCCAGATGCTGAGCGCGCCCGACCTGCGGGCCGGCGAGGTCGACGTCGACTGGGTCGAGCGCCGCGCGCGCAGCCTGGCCCGCGACGGCGTCCTGCACGCCGAGATCGCCCTGGTGGCCGCGGCCATCGCCGCCTACGCCGAGCAGACCGCGGTGGAGGTCAGCCGCTTCCGCTCGTCGGCCTCGCGCGGACGCCCCCAGATCGCCGACGCGGTCGGCTCCACCGTCGAGCTGCGCCACGAGGGCCACCGCTACCGGTTCGTGGTGTTCCGCACGAGCGCCGACCGGTTCCGCGTCGAGGTCGAGGGGGTGACGATCACCGCCATCGTCGACGCCCGCGGCCCCCGGGCGGGCATCGACCTCACCATCGGCGGCCGGCGCCACCACGTGCGCAGCTCGGTGCACGGCGTCACCCACCAGATCGAGGTCGACGGCCACGCCCACCGCATCCGCCACGACGAAGGCGGCGTCGTGCGCGCCACCTCGCCGGCCATCGTCGTGTCGATCCCCGTGGCCGCCGGCGACGTGCTCGCCACGGGCGACCTCGTCGCGGTCATCGAGGCGATGAAGATGGAGACGGCCATCACCGCCGAGTTCCCCGGGCGGGTGCGCGAGGTGCTGGTCTCGACCAACGCCCACGTCGACGCCGGCGCGCCGCTGGTGGTGGTCGACCCCGACGTGGTCGACGAGGACACCGGCCCACGCGTGCGCTTCGACGCGCTGGCCGCCGAGGATCGCACGGTCCACGTGGGGTGCCGCCACCGCCTCGAGACCATCCGCAACCTGCTCCTCGGCTACGACGTCGGCTTCGACGACATCGAGATCTCACCCGCGGCGGGTGGCGACCCGTGCGGCGACCCCGTCGACGCCGCCGAGCAGGTGCAGCTCGAGGAGGAGATCCTGTCGCTCTTCGTCGACGTGATCGCGCTGTTCCGCCGCAACCCGCTCGACGAGGAGCTCGACGCCATCGCCCGGCGCAGCACCGAGGAGTACCTCTTCGCCTACCTCCGACGGCTCGACGCGATGGGCGAAGGCCTCCCCGACCGCTTCCTGGTCCACCTGCGGCGCACGCTCGCCCACTTCGGGGTCACCAGCCTCGAGCCGTCGCCGAAGCTCGAGACCGCGCTCTACCGCATCGCGCGGTCGCACCAGCGCATGCCCCGGCAGCTCGTGCCGGTCCTCCAGGTGCTCGAGAACCGGCTCGACCAGCCGGCACCGGGCGCCGACGCCAGCCTCGCCGCGCTCCTCGACCGCATCGTTCGCGAGACCCGTCACCGCTTCCCGGCCGTGCACGACCTGGCCGCCGAGCTGCGCTACCAGGAGTTCGACCAGCCGTTCCTCGACGAGGTCCGCGACTCGGCCATGGCGCGGGCCGACGAGCACATCGACGTGCTCGTCGCCGATCCCACGGGGCCGGGGCGCACCGCCCACGTCGACGCGCTGGTCGACTGCCCACAGCCCCTGAAGGCCCGCCTCTCACACCGGTTCTCGTCGTCGGATCCGGCGGCCCGCGGCGTCCTCCTCGAGGTCATGACCCGGCGCTACTACCGCACCCGCGACCTGAGCGCGATGACCACCGGCGAGGTCGACGGCTTCAGCTACGCGTGGGCCGACTACGACCGCGACGGCACACCGCTGCGCGTCGTGAGCACGCACGTCGACGAGCCCGACCTCGAAGCCGGCGCCACCGCGCTGCGCTCGTTGCTGGCCGCCGCCGACGACCGCCAGGTGGTCGTCGACCTCTACGTGTGGCGCTCGGGACCCGGCGACGACGTCGAGCGCACCCGCGCGCGCATCGGCGCGGTGGTGAGCACCGTGCTCGGCCCGCTGGCCCCCCGGCGGGTGGTGGTGGCGCTGTCGTCCCCCGAGAGCGGCACGAGCATCTCCGACGTGTTGCACTTCACCTTCCGCCCCGACGGCGCAGGCGGTCTCGCTCCCGATCGCGAGGCCCTCGACATCCATCCGATGATGGCCGAGCGCCTCCAGGTCTGGCGGCTGGCCGCCTTCGAGCTCGAGCAGATCGCCACGCCCCCCGACATCTACCTGTTCCGGGGTCGGGCCCGCGACAGCGACCGCGACGAGCGGCTCTTCGCCCTCGCCGAGGTGCGCGACTTCACCGCCGTGCGCGACGAGGCGGGCACCGCTCAGCGCATCCCCGAGCTCGACCGGGTGCTCGGCGAGGTGCTCGGCGCCATCCGGCGGGTGCAGGCCCGGCGGCCGGTCGGACGCCGGCTGCACTGGAACCGCGTGCTGCTCTACGTGTGGCCGACCATCGACCTCACCGTCGCCGAGATGGCCAGCCTGGCCGAGCGCATGGCGCCCGACACCGCCGATCTGGGCATCGAGAAGGTGCAGCTGCTCGCCAACGTGGCCGAGGGCGGCACGGTGCGGCCCCGCGTGCTCGACATCAGCAACCCGACGGGCGACCGGCTCCGCCTCCAGATCCGCGATCGCGCCGACGAGCCGCTGCGCCCGCTCGACTCCGCCACCCGCCGGGTGGTGAACCTGCGCCAACGGGGGCTCGTCTATCCGTTCGACCTGGTCCGGATGCTCGCCGCGCCCGAGGGCGAGCCCACCGGCGTCCTGCCGCCGGGCACCTTCCAGGAGCACGACCTCGACGGCGACCGGCTGGTCCCCGTCGACCGTCCCGACGGCGAGAACCGGTCGAACGTGGTCGTCGGGGTGATCTCCAACGTCACCGCCACCCACCCCGAGGGCATGCGCCGGGTGATCCTGCTCGGTGACCCCACCCGGGGCATGGGCAGCCTCTCCGAGCCCGAGTGCCGCCGGATCAACGCGGCGATGGACCTCGCCGACGAGATGGGCGTGCCCGTCGAGTGGTTCGCGGTGTCCGGTGGAGCGCTCATCTCCATGGAGAGCGGCACCGAGAACATGGACTGGATCGCACGGGTGCTGCGCCGCATCATCGAGTTCACCCAGGCGGGCGGCGAGATGAACATCGTCGTGGCCGGCATCAACGTCGGCGCCCAGCCCTACTGGAACGCCGAAGCCACCATGTTGATGCACACCAAGGGCATCTTGGTGATGACCCCCAACAGCGCCATGGTGCTCACCGGCAAGGACGCCCTCGACTACTCCGGCGGGGTGTCGGCCGAGGACAACCAGGGCGTCGGCGGCTACGAGCGGATCATGGGCCCGAACGGGCAGGCCCAGTACTTCGCCCGCGACCTCCACGACGCCTGCCGGATCCTCATGCGCTACTACGACCACAGCTACGTGGCCCCCGGCGAGCGCTTCCCCCGTCCGGCCCCCACCAACGACCCCCGCGACCGCGACGTGCGGACGTCGCCCCACGGCGGCGACTTCGCCACGGTCGGCGACGTGTTCTCCGCCGAGCAGAACCCCGACCGCAAGCGACCGTTCGAGATCCGCAAGGTGATGGCCGCCACCGTCGACCAGGACCACCCCACCATGGAGCGCTGGTACGGCGTCGAGAGCGCCGAGCTGGCCGTGGTGTGGGAGGCCCACCTCGGCGGCTACCCCGTCTGCCTGCTCGGGATCGAGTCGAAGAACCTGCCCCGGCTCGGCTACGTGCCCGCCGACGGGCCGTCGGTGTGGACGTCGGGCACCTTGTTCCCGATGGCGTCGAAGAAGATCGCCCGCGCCATCAACGCGGCGAGCGGCAACCGGCCGCTCGTCGTGCTCGCCAACCTGTCGGGCTTCGACGGATCACCCGAGTCGCTGCGCCAGTGGCAGCTCGAGTACGGCGCCGAGATCGGTCGCGCGGTCGTCAACTTCCGTGGCCCCATCGTGTTCTGCGTCGTGTCCCGCTACCACGGCGGTGCGTTCGTGGTCTTCTCGGGGACCCTCCACGACAACATGGAGGTCGTGGCGCTCGAGGGCTCGCGGGCGTCGGTCATCGGCGGCGCCCCCGCCGCCGCGGTGGTGTTCGCCCGCGAGGTCCAGCGCCGCACCGCCGAGGATCCCGAGCTGCTCGAGCTCGAGCGTCGCGCCAGCGCGGCCGACGGCGCCGAGCGCGCCGAGCTGGTGGCGCAGCTGGCCACCCGGCGAGCCGACGCCCGCACCCGCCACATGGGTGAGGTCGCCGCCGAGTTCGACACCATCCACGACGTCGAGCGGGCCCTGCGGGTGGGGTCGTTGCAGCGCATCATCTCCGCGGCGGAGATGCGGCCCTACCTCATCGACGCGCTGGAGCGAGGCATGGCCCGTGAGCTCGAACGGCTCGGCTGACCCGGCCCGCACCGTCCGCTTCCACGCCGCCGGCCAGCACGAGGTCCCCGACCACGACGACTGGTTGACCCCGGCCGACGCGGCGCGCTTCGCCACCATGCGGTTCACCAAGCGCCGCGACGAGTCGCGCCTCGGTCGGTGGACCGCGAAGGGCGCGGTCGCCCGCGCCCTCGACCGGCCCGTCGAGCACGCGGCGCTGCGGGCCATCTCGATCCGCAACGCCGCCGACGGCGCGCCCGAGGCGTTCGTCGACGACGCACCCGCCGGCGTCGCCATCTCCATGACCGACCGGGCCGGCTGGGCGGTGTGCCTGGTGGCCGAGGGCACCGACGCGCTCGGCTGCGACCTCGAGCTGGTGGAGCCGCGCTCACACCGGTTCGTGGCCGACTACTTCACCCCCCGCGAGCAGGAGATGGTGGCTGCCGCGCCCGACGACCACGACCTGCTGGCCAACCTGGTGTGGTCGGCCAAGGAGAGCGCGCTCAAGGTGCTGCGCCAGGGGCTGCGGCTCGACACCCGCACCGTCGAGGTGGCGCTGCTCGACGCCGAGATCGGCGCCTGGCGGGCCCTGGCCGTCACCACCGCCGACGGCGAGCGCTTCGACGGCTGGTGGATCCGCCACGGCGACTTCGTGCTCACCTGCTGCGCCCGGGGCGGCGCCGCCGCGCCGGTGCCGATGCAGGACCCGTCGCCCCTCACCACCGCGGCGCCGGTGCACTCGTGGCTCGCCGCGCCCCGCCGGGAGCTCCCGGGGGGCGAGTTCGGCAGCGAACAGGGAGGCGGAGCTGATGATCGCCTTCCCGGCGACACGCCCTCGTCGTAGGTGCCATCGACACGGCCACGGCCGGACATGGTCAACCAGAGCGATAGACGTCGGCGCGGTGGTCGACCCGGACGACCCTCACCGTGTTGGCCTCGTCGTCGATGCGATAGACGAGCCGGTACGCCCCACGACGGGCCGACCAGTAGCCCTCGAGCTCTCGCTGCAAGGGCTTCCCGACCCGCCGAGGCTCCTCGATCAACGGGCCGACCATGAACTCGACGATCGCCGCCGCCACCCGCTCGGGCAGCCTCGCCAGTGTCCGTTCGGCTGCTGGAGCGACGAGCAGTCGCCACCCCATCAGGACGTGAGGTACGTGGCGCGCAACGCAGCTGCGTCGACGGCCTTGCCGGCGTCGATGTCGGCCTCCGCCTTTCGGATGGCTCGCATCGCCTTCGGATCCGAGAGGAGGTCGAGGGTGTCTTCGAGCGCCTCCAAGTCGTCTGGGCTCAAGATGACCGCCGCCGGGCGGCCGTTGCGGGTCAGCACCACCCGGTCATGGCGCCCTTCGACGCCGTCGACGATCTCCGACAGCCGCTTCTTGATCTCAGCGAGTGGAAGGGTCACTTCGGACATGACCACTATTCTAGTCACATCGCGACAGGTGCTGGCCCGAGCGATGAGCGGCACGGGGCACGACCCGCAGGGACGGATACCCACGCGATGATCGAGCGATGAGCACTCGAGCCGAGCAGCGCTGGTGGGACGGGGCGGTCGTCTACCAGGTGTACCCCCGGTCGTTCGCCGACCACGACGGCGACGGCCTCGGCGACCTGCGGGGCGTCCTCGACCACGTCGACCACATCGCCCGGCTCGGGGTCGACGCGGTGTGGCTGTCGCCGTTCTACCCCTCGCCCATGGCCGACATGGGCTACGACGTCGCCGACCACTGCGACGTCGATCCCCGGTTCGGCACCCTGGCCGACATCGACGCGGTGATCGCCGCGGCGCACGACCGGGGCCTGCGCGTCATCGTCGACATCGTCCCCAACCACACCAGCGACCAGCACCCCTGGTTCCTCGCCTCACGCCGCAGCCGCGACGACGAGCACCGCGGCTGGTACATCTGGGCCGACAGCGCGCCCGACGGCGGCCCGCCCAACAACTGGCGGGCCAACTTCACCGGCGACACCGAGTGGGTGCGCGACGACGACGGCCAGCTGGTGCTGCGCCGGGGGCTGGGCGAGGTCGCCGCCCGGGCCAGCTCGGCGTGGACGTGGGACGACGCCACCGGCCAGTGGTACCTGCACACGTTCCTGCCCGAGCAGCCCGACCTCGAGTGGCGCCACCCGGCGGTGGAGGCCGCCCAGCACGACGTGCTGCGCTTCTGGCTCGACCGGGGCGTCGACGGGTTCCGGGTCGATGCCATCGTCACGCTGGGCAAGCCCGAGGGGCTCCCCGACGTCCCACCCGAGCTGGCGGCGCTGCCCGAGGCCGGGCTCACCGACCACGACTTCACCCGCGACAAGATCCGGCGCATGCAGCGGGTCCTCGCCGAGCGGGGCCCGGGCCACATGATGCTCGGTGAGGTGGCGGGCGACGACGTCGCCGCGGTGCGGGCGTTCGTCGGTCCCGAGCTGTTCGACCTGGCCTTCGTGTGGCCGGCGCTGCGCGAGCGGTGGGACCCCGACGGCTGGCGCACCCACGTCGACGCGGCCGAGCACCACCACGGCGACGGCACCGAGCCGGCGTGGGTGCTGTCGAACCACGACCTCCCGCGCCACGCCGACCGCTACGGCAGCGAGGCCCGCGCCCGGGCCGCCGCGGTGCTGCTGCTCACCCTGCGGGGGGCGGCGGTGATCTACGCCGGCGAGGAGCTCGGGCTGGTCGACGCCGACATCGACCCGGCGCAGCGGATCGACCCGGGCGGCCGCGACGGCTGCCGGGCCCCCATCCCCTGGACGGCGGCCCCCGGCCACGGCTGGGGACCCGAGCCGTGGCTCCCGTTCCCCCGCAACGCCGCCACCCACCACGTCGAGGCCCAGGAGGCCGATCCGGGCTCGATGCTGCACCTCTACCGCCGGCTGCTCGCCGCCCGCCGGGCGAGCCCGGCGCTGCGCACCGGCCGGTTCACGTGGCTCGACGCGCCCGCCGGCGTGCTCGCCTGGGCCCGCGCGACCGAGGGCGACGAGCGGCGCGTCGTCGTGTCGTTCGTCGCCCGGCCGACGACCGTGGCGGTCGACGGCGACTGGCAGGTCGAGATCTCGAGCCAGGGCGACCACGACCGCCCGTGGGACGGTCACCTCGCCCCGGACGAGGCCGTGGTGCTGCGCCCCCGCTGACCGGCGCCGCGGGGAACATCACGACCGACCGGCGGGTTCCTGCGGTGTGCCCGCCGCCCACCACCCGCTGCTCATCGTCGCCCCGCCACCATGACCGACGTGCTCACCGAGATCATCCTGCCCCGGACCGACGCCGGCGTGTTGGCCCAGGCCATCGGCGCCGGCCTGGTGTTCCTGATCGCGCTCGTGCTGGTGCGCCGACAGCCCGAGCTGCGGCTGTTGGTGCTCGGGATCGCCACCATGACCGCCGCCGGGTTCGGCCTGCGAGCCCTGCACTGAGATCCACCACCGACCCCCCCCCGACCCCAGGAGACCGACGATGACGTTGGCGATCGGCGCACAGGTGCCCGAGATCGAGCTGAGCGACCATGCCGGAGAGCCCTGGCGACTGAGCGACCACCGGGGCCGCCCGGTGGTGCTGGTGCTGCACCGCCACCTGGCCTGACTCCCCTGCCAGGAGCACGTGATCGCCGTGCGCGATCACCACGACCACTTCGGTGACGCCGAGATCGCCGTCGTCACCTTCGGCGACCCGTCGCGCCTCGGCGCCCACCGACAGCACCTCGGCGTCCCGTTCCCCGTGCTCGCCGACCCCGCCCTCGCCGTGTACGGGCTGTTCGGGGTGGCGCGGGGCAGCCGGCGCCAGGTGTGGTCGGCGGGCACCCTGCGCATGTACGCCCGCCTGCTGCGCGACGGGCGCCGCCTCCAGCGCTCCACCGAGGACGTCCGCCAGCTCGGTGCCGACGCGGTGATCGGGCGCGACGGCCGGTTGCGCTACCTGTCGCGCCCGTCGAGCCCCGACACCCGCCCGCCCGTCGCCGAGCTCATCGCCGCCCTCGACTGAGCAACCGGGCGTTCCCCCTACCGCTCAGCCGCCGAGGGCGCGGGCGATCCAGCGCGAGACCCGCCCGGGCTGTGGGGGCTGGTACCCGGCGGGCACGGCGTCGGGTGCGTGGCGCGATGCCACGGCCAGGACCTCGTGGAGGCTCGGGTTGACCAGCGCCACCTCGCCCACCGCCACCGTCGGCACCGTCTCGTTGCCGCGAGCCACCGACCGTACGAACGCGGCGCCGTCGGGGTCGTCCCAGATGTTGACCAACCGGTGGGGCACCCCGGCCCGGTCGAGGCGCAGCCGCAGCGAGCTGCAGAACATGCAGCCCGGCCGCCAGTACACCGTCACCTCGCCGTGCGCCTCGTCCATGTCCACCAGAACCCGGCCCAGGCCGCGTCGATTCCCGGTCGGGACCGGCACGTCGGCAGCGCCCGCGGGATCAGGCCTCGATGCGGTCGAGAGCGTCCTCGATGCCGCGGTGGAACGTGGGGTAGGCCCAGATCATCGTGCGCAGCGTCGACAGGGGGACCTCGGCGTGCACCGCCAGGGCGAGCAGGCCGAGGACCTCGCCGCCGTTGGGTCCGACGGCGGTGGCGCCGACGAGCACGCCGTGCTGGCGGTCGGCCACCAGCTTGATGATGCCCTCGTTGCCCGCCTTGTGGATCCAGCCTCGGGCGGTGTGGGGCACGAGCGTGGAGCCGACGGCCACGTCGATGCCGGCCTCGCGGGCCTGGGCCTCGGTGAGCCCGGCGGCGCCGACCTCGGGATCGGTGAACGTCACCCGGGGCAGCGCGGCGTAGTCGGCGGTCTCGTGGGGCTGGCCGAGGATGTCGGCGACGGCGATGGCGGCCTGGTACATGCCCACGTGGGTGAAGGCGCCCTTGCCGGTGATGTCGCCGACCGCCCACACCCCGTCGGTCACCCGCAGGTGCTCGTCGACCGGCACGAAGCGGTCGCCGGGATCGATGCCGATGGCGTCGGCGCCGATGGCTCCGAGGTCGGTGCGCCGACCCGTGGCCACCAACAGCTGGTCGGCGGTGAGCGTGGAGCCGTCGGCCAGCTCGACGGTGAAGCGGTCGTCGGTGTGGGAGACGCCCGAGGCGCTCACCCCGACCCGGACCCCGATGCCCTCGGCCTCGAGGACCTCGGCCACCAGCTCGCCGGCCTCGGGCTCCTCGAGGGGCAGCAGCCGGTCCATCGCCTCGACCACGGTGACCTTCACGCCGAAGCGGGCGAACACCTGCGACAGCTCGAGCCCGATGGCCCCGCCGCCGAGCACCACGAGCGAGCCGGGCAGCTGGGTGACCTCGATGGCCTCGCGGTTCGTCCAGTAGGGCGTGTCGGCCAGGCCGGGGATCGGAGGGACCGCGGCGGACGTGCCGGTCGCGACCACGATGCCGGTGCGGGCGGTGAAGGTGCGGTCGCCGACCGCCACGGTGCTCGGCCCGGTGATGCGACCGTGGCCCCGCACGAAGCGACCGCCCTTGCCCTCGAAGCGCTCCACGGCGACGGTGTCGTCCCAGTCGTCGGTGGCCTCGGCCCGGATGCGCGCGGCGACGGGAGCCCAGTCGGGGGTGACCTCGGCCTTGCCGGCCAGGCCGTCGACCCGCCGGGCCTCGGCGAGGGTGTGGGCGGCCCGGATCATCATCTTCGACGGGACGCAGCCCCAGTAGGGGCACTCGCCCCCGACCAGCTCGCGGTCGATGCCGACCACCGACAGGCCGGCCTCGGCCAGCTGACCGGCGACCGACTCGCCCGCCGGTCCCATGCCGATCACCACCACGTCGACGGTGTCGGTGCTCGTGCTGGTCTGCTCGTTGGCGCTCATGTGCGTGTCTCCTTCGGCGTCCGGCCGCCACCGGGGGACCGGAGGTGCGATCGTCTCGAGAGGGGAACCGGTGGGCGCCCGTCGCATTCCACGTACCCGGCTCCCGGCGCTCCCAACATCACGACCCCTCGAACACCCGGGCGTCGGGGAAGAACCCGGCCCACGCGAACCAGAACTCGTTGCGGTGGGTGACGGTGGCCAGCGCCTCGCCGGCGAGCTCGCCGGCGACCGCCTGGCCGAGCAGGTTCCACTCGGTCCCCGTCTCGGTGTCGCGGAACCGGCCGTCGTCAGCGGCCTCGAAGGTGAGGGAGCGGTCGCCGACGCGAGGATCGAAGGCGATGGCGGTGCCGATGGCCTGGCTGTCGGCGATGCGGCCGGCGTCGAGGGCGTCGACCGTGCCGCCGCCCCACCACACCACGACCGGCTCGCCGCCCACGGTGTCGTTCACCACGAGCTCCGATTCGAGGACGCTGAACGGGTAGGCCGTCTCCTCACCACCGGCGCTCACCCCGACGACCCGCTCGAGGGCCGGGAAGCGGGGGTCGACCTCCGGAGCGAAGAAGCCGCCGATGGGCCCATCGCCGGAGCTGTAACCGACGTAGGGGTTGGCGCCGTAGGAGATGCCGAACCCGGTCTCGCGCGACAGCGATCGGCCCTCGGGGAACGATGTCGCGAACTGCTCGAACGACACGATCGCCGTGCTGACCGGGGCCAGCTGCGTGCCGGCGAGCTCGCCGACGATGCCCTCGCCGGTGATCTGCTGCCACAGCGTGGTGGTGGCGTCGTCCCACATCACCAGGTCGCTCAACCGCAACAGGCCCGACACGCCGAAGCGCAGCACCTCCCCGTCGACCCGTCGGTCGAAGCTGAGCGCGGTGTTGCACAGCGGGCAGAACGTGACGGCCACGGGCACGTCGCCGAACCGGTCGTTGACGATCTCGTGGCGGGTGAGGATCGACAACGGGTAGAAGCGCGCCTCGCCGTCGACCTGCACCAGGGCGCCCGGCTCGGCGGGACGCAACCAGGTGGCGGCCTGGGCGGGCGTCTCGAAGGTGGGGACGTCGATCGGTGGGATGGCGTCGCGGGGATCGACCCGGCCGATCCCGAGCGCGATCTCGGACACGTCGACGGTGCGGCGGGTCCAGTCGGTCGGCCACGGCTCGGACGCCTGGGCGACGTCACCGGCGAGGGCCCCGCGCCCGTCGGGGTCGTCGATGACGTCGGTGTCGGCGTTGCCGCTCGTCACCCCGCCGTCGAGGTCGAACGGCTCGTCGGTCTCGGTCGGCGAGAACAGCGGCGTGTCATCGGCCGTCGCCGCCAGGTCGGTGAGGCCGTCGGCGCTCGGGTCGACGGTGACGTCGGTGCCGTCCGCTGGTGTCGGTGCCGACACCTCGGTGTCGTCGTCGCCCGACCCACAGGCTGCGGCGACCAGCCCGAGGGCGGCGAGCGGGGCGAGGATCCTGAGCCTGAGCATGCACCCGGAACCGACGAGGCCCCGCGACGATTCCCGAGATCGGGAACCGCCTCGGCCACGCGGGCAGCGCGGCCCGCGTGGGAGGGTGACGCCATGCGGATCGGCGTGGTGTACCCCCAGATCGAGCTCGGTGGCGATCCCGAGGCGGTGCGCCGCATCGGTCGGGCCGCCGAGGAGCTCGGCTTCGACCACCTCCTCGCCTACGACCACGTGCTCGGCGCGGTGCACGCCGACCGGACCCCCGAGCTGGTGGGGCCCTACACCGAGCGCGACCCGTTCCACGACCCGTTCGTGATGTTCGCCCACGTGGCCGCCATCACCGAGCGGATCGAGCTGGTCACCGGGGTCATCATCCTGCCGCAGCGCCAGACCGCGCTGGTGGCCCGCCAGGCCGCCGACGTCGATCTGCTGTCGGGTGGGCGGCTCCGCCTGGGGGTCGGCGTCGGGTGGAACCACGTCGAGTACGAGGCGCTGGGCCAGGACTTCACCACCCGCGGCGCCCGCCAGGAGGAGCAGATCGGCCTCCTGCGCCGGCTCTGGACCGAGCCCGTCGTCGACGTGGCCGGGCGCTTCGACCGCATCGACCGGGCTGCGCTCGTCCCCCGACCGACCCGGTCGATCCCCATCTGGCTCGGCGGCTGGGGGCGCGCCCCCCGCGAGCGGGCGGCGCGCCTCGGCGACGGGTTCATCTTCGGCGGGCGACTCGACGTGGTGTCGTCCGGTTGGGACGAGGTGCGTCGCCTGGCGGCCGAGCACGGGCGAGATCCGGCCGAGCTGGGGGCCGAGTGGATGATCCCCGCGACCAAGGGCCCCGCCGACGTGGCGGCCAAGATCGAGGCGTGGGCCGCCGCGGGCGGCACCCATGCGTCGGTCATCACCATGGGCGCCGGGCTCGACTCGACCGAGGCCCACCTCGACCGCATGGCCGCGGTGGCCGAGGCGGTCGGCCGGTGACCCACCCCACCGTGCCCGACCGGCGGTCGAGCCCCATCGCGCTCGCGCTCACGCTCCTCGTCGGCGCGGTCGCGCTCATGTGGGCGGCCGAGCTGGTCGACCAGCTGCTGCTCGACGAGCGGCTCGACCGCCACGGCATCCGTCCCCGCGAGCTCGGCGGGCTCGACGGCGTGCTGTGGGCACCCTTCCTGCACTCCGGCCTCGGCCACCTGGTGGCCAACACGGTGCCGTTCCTCGTGCTGGGCGGGCTCATCGCGCTCAAGGGGGGCGATCGGTTCGTCCAGGTCAGCCTCGGCGTGATGCTCCTCGGGGGTGGCGCGGTGTGGCTGCTCGGCCGGTCGGTCGTCCACATCGGCGCCAGTGGCGTGGTGTTCGGCTTCCTCGGCTACCTCGTCGGCGCGGCGATCTTCGAGCGGCGCCTCCGCTCAATCGTGCTCGGGGTCACCGCCGTCGTCCTCTACGGGGGTCTGGTGTGGGGCCTGGTCCCCACCCCGGGGGTCTCGTGGGAGAGCCACCTGTTCGGCGGCGCCGCCGGGGTGGCGGTCGCCTCCCGGGTGGCCCGCCCGGAGGCGGCCTGACGCTCGGCGTCACGACGCCGGTGGCGGCACCTCCACCTCGACCTCGCGGTCGTGGACGTAGCCACCCTGCAGGCCGAGGCGGTCGCCGCTCCAGAACCGACCGGGGTCGTACCAGTTCGCCGGGCGGTCGCCCGGGAGCAGTCCCATGCGGATGAGGGTCTCCGCCGCCACCTCGGCGCAGTAGATCGTCTCGAGGCCGGCGTCGCGCCGGACCCGCCCCGACAGCCACCGACGGGCCATCCCGGTGCCGACGGGGAAGCCCCGACCGTCGAGGTCGTCGATCGCCTCCAGGAGCGCCCTCTCGTGCTCGTCGTCGAGCTCGGGGCGGATCGTGCGGAACCACACCCGGTTCCCCAGGTCGTCGTGCCAGCGCCGCACCGCGGCCTCGAGCCGGTTCAGCTGGGTGCCGCGGTGATGGCGCCCCGCCCACACGTCGACCAGCTTCGGATCGAGCGCCGCGTGCCAGATCAGCGGCGGCAGGTCGCCCACCACCACCGCGATGCCGACGTGGTTCACCGGCGCGTTGGTGGCCACCTGGATGGCCCGGTCGGCCACCGTCCCGCCCCGGAACAGCCAGAGGTCCCCGGTGCGGGTCAGGCGCAGAGCGTCGTCGAGCATCACCGTGGAGCGGGCCATCCCGCTACGGTACGGCCCGTGCGCGCGTGGAAGTGGATCGGTCTCGGAGCTGTCGCCGCGGTGGCGGTCACCGGCGTGGTGGTCGTGGCCCGCAGCCGCCGGTCCTACGCCGACGCCGACGACGAGGTCATCGGCCAGCGCCTGCGCGAGCGCCTCGACGACCTGCGCGCCTCGGCCTGACCGCGGTCAGCCCTCGGCGGTGAGCACGTAGGTGGCGCCGACCACGCTGGGCCCGTAGCGCCCGGGCCGGAAGGCGTCGGCCAGCGCAGCCGCGGCCCGCCAGCCGGTGCAGTGCCCGGGGGCCACGACCCGGGGTCGGATCTCGTCGCGCAGCGCGGCCACCGTGGGTCCGATGCGATCCTCGACCCCACCTCCGGCGAGGTGGTAGCCGCCGAGCACCACGTCGACGGGATCGTCGGGAAACGCGTCGCGGGCGCACCGGCAGGCGTTGACCACCCCGGCGTGCGAGCAGGCCGACAGCACGGTGGTGCCCCGGCCGCGGACCCGACCGGCGACCAGGCGCTCGTCGAGGATCAGCGGATCCGGCTCGACGACGCCACCCCGGATCGTGTGGTGGCCCGGCAGCCCCGTCTCCCACTCGGCGGTGCGCGGGATCTCGCCGCTCGCCCACAGCAGCCCGTCGGCGAGCGGGTGGGCCTCGCCGTGCAGCGCGATGTCGCCGCCTGCGGCGCGGATCTCGTCGAAGGTGGGCTCGGGCGCCAGCAGGACGAACCCCCGGCCGGGGGCGCCGGTGCCCCGCTGGTCGGGCCGGTCGGGGTGCAGGTCGATCACCGGGGCCGGACGACCGGCGACGGCCCGGGCGGCGGCGATGGCGGCGACCACCTCCGGGAGGCCACCGGAGTGATCGAAGTGCCAGTGCGAGAGGAACACGGTGTCGATGTCGGCGAGGCGCACGCCCAGCCGGCCGGCGTTGGCCAGCCAGAGGGGGCCGTGGGGGCCGACGTCGAACAGGATCGTCCGCTCGACGTCGCCGGCCCGGGCGGTGACCAGCACCGAGAAGCCGTGGCAGGCGTGGCACATGCGGTCGAACACGACGTGACCGGGGGTGCCGTCGACGTCGACCGGGTCGACCCGGCCGACGTGGCCGACGATCTCGGGGACCTCGGGCACGCCCGGTTCGACGGTGGAGAGCGAGTCGGTGGCGTTGTCGACCACGACGAGCAGCCGCAGCTCGTCGAGCTCGGCGACGGTGTCGGCAGAGGTCACGTCGCGGCTCCTCCCCTCAGTCGACGCCGATGTCCCAGCTGGCGTCGAGCTCGCGCTCGCTGTACTGGCGGAAGGCGATGAGCGTGCGGGCCCGGGTGATGCCCTCGTGGGTGGCGATCGACCGGGTGACCACGTCGGCGAGGTCCTCGTGGTTCGGGACCCGCACCACGACGACGATGTCCTCGTCGCCCGCCACCGAGTACACCTCGCGGACCTCGGGGATCTCGGCGAGCTCCTCGGCGAGATCGGCGATGCGGTCGAAGCGGGCCGAGATGAGCACGAATGCGCTGACCATGGCCGGACCCTACTCCCGGTGCCGACACACCCAGTCGACGACCTCGTGGGCGGCGAGGGGCTCACCCCAGCGCCGCCCCTGGCCGAACCCACAGCCCAGATCGGCCAGCGCCTCGGCCTGCTCGACGGTCTCGACGCCCTCGGCCACGGTGGCCACCCCGAGGGCGTGGGCGGCCGACACGAGGGCGCCGACGACCGCAGGCGCCGCCAGACCCGGCCCCGCTGCACCCGAGACGAGCGACGGATCGATCTTCACCACATCAGCCCGGAGCTCGGCGAGGTCGACGAGCGACGAGCCCCCCACGCCGTAGTCGTCGATCGCGACGTGCACTCCCATCTCGGCGAGGCGCCGGAGCTGGGGGACGACCCGGCGTCGATCGGCGACGATCGACGCCTCGGTCATCTCGACCCACAGCGCAGGTCCACCATCGGGCCGCCACGAGCGCGCCACCAGCTCGAGCAGGTCGGTGTCGATCACCTCGGCCGCCGACAGGTTGAGCGCCAGGTGGTCCGGCACACCGTCGTGGCCCGTCTGCCAGCCGGCCAGGTGCTCGAGAGCGGTGCGCACGACGACGTCGCCGACGCGGGGCATGAGCCCGCCGTCGGCGGCGGCGCCGAGGAACTCGAGCGGGTGCAGCACGCCCCGGGTCGGGTGGTCCCAGCGCAGGAGCGCCTCGACGCCCACCACCGTCGTCGACAGGCCGACGACGGGGAGGTAGGCGAGCCGCAGCGCGCCGGTGCCGAGGACGCCGGCGAGCTCGGCACCGAGCTCGAGTCGAGCGTGTCGCTCGGTGAGGGCACCGGGGTCGAGCAGCTCGACGTTGCCCGGACCCGCCTGCTTGGCCCGGTACATGGCGGTGTCGGCCCCCGACAGCAGGTCGGCGGCCACCCCCTGGCCCGGGGCGCTCAGCGCACCGCCGACGCTCACCGTGAGGGCCAGGCGGGGCCCGACGTCGACCGGCTGGTGGCCGACGACCTCGGAGATGCGGTGGGCGAGGGCCAGGAGGGCTGCGTCGTCGTCGATGTCCTCGCAGAGGACGCCGAACTCGTCGCCACCGAGCCGGGCGACGGTGTCGGAGGGACGCACGACGCCGGCCAGGCGGTCGGCGACCGCGACGAGCAGGTCGTCGCCGACACGGTGGCCCCACGTGTCGTTCACCGCCTTGAAGTGGTCGACGTCGCAGTAGAGCACCCCCACCCGGTGCCGGCTGCGCTCGATCCGGCGCAGGGCCAGCCGCAGCCGGTCGGCGAACAAGATGCGGTTGGGGAGGCGGGTGAGCGGGTCGGTGAGCGCCTGGCGCTCGACGTCGGTGCGGTGCCGGGCGGCGACGATGGCGGCCGACACCGCGTTGGCGGCGCTCCGCAGCACGTCGGAGTCGATGCCGTCGAAGTGGCCGGCATCGGGGCTGCAGACCGTGACCACCCCGACCGCGCCGTCGGGTCCGACCAGAGGGGCGGCGGCGACGCTGCGCACCCCGGCGGCGAGCGGTGGCTCTCCGGCGGCCGTGAACCGCTCGTCGGCGCCGTCGGCGATGACCAGGGCGGCACCGACCTCGGCGTCGAGCACCCGGGCGACGGTGCCGCCCGCGGGCTGCCACGATCGGTCGACGTCAGCGGCGCACCCGGCTCCTCCGCGCAGCACCAGGCGGCGTTCCCCGTCGGACAGCCAGAACTGCACCAGCTCCACGCCGAACAGCTCGCAGCACAGCGACCCAGCCGCCGACAAGAGCTCGTTCACCGTGCGCCGGCCCGACAGCACCCAGTGCCCGAACCGGGCGATCGCCGCGTGCTGGTCGGCGCGGCGTGAGGCCATCCGCTCGGCGGCACGGCGCCGGGACACGTCGAGCGACACCCCGACGATGCCGACCGCGGCGCCGCTGTCGTCGATGAGCGGGGTGTCGGTGACGACGACGGTGACCACGCTGCCGTCGCGGCGGTAGACGTCGAGCTCGCCCGACCAGCGCTCGCCCTCGCGCACCTCGTCGAGCACGTCGTCGTAGTGCGGCGCCCGCCCCGGCACCGGCCGCACCACCTCGGCGATGGGGCGACCCATCACCTCGGCGGCCGGCCAGCCATAGAGACGCTCGGCCTCCCCGTTCCAGACGCGCACCCGGCCGTCGAGATCGGTGATGATCACCGCCTCGCCGAGGGCGTGGAGCAAGTCGTCGTCGAAGTCCATGGCCTCCAACCGGGCCACTCGGCGCGCGCCCGGACCCACGCAACGTACCGCGCCCGGCGGCGGGGCGCGGCGACGGGAACACACCGATCCGGTCCGGGGTTCACGTGGCCGACGAGAGGAGACGACATGACGGTGACCGCGAGCTGGAACGGCGAGGTGATCGCCGAGAGCGACGACACGGTGGTGGTCGAGGGCAACCACTACTTCCCCCGCGCGTCGGTGCGGTCCGACGCGCTCCGCCCGATCGACCGCACCAGCGTGTGCCCGTGGAAGGGCACGGCCACCTACTTCGACGTGGTGGCGGGCGGCGCCGAGAACCCCGGCGCGGCGTGGACGTACGCCACCCCCAAGGAGGCGGCCGCCGAGATCGCCGAGCGGGTGGCGTTCTGGCGGGGGGTCGAGGTGCGCGACAGCCGGTCGCGCTAGCCGACGAGGGCGCGTCGCACCGCAGCGTCGAGCGCTGCGACGGTGAAGGGCTTGGGCAGCAGCTCGGGCCCGTCGGGCGTCGAGGCGACGGCCGCCGGGTCGCCGGAGGTGAGCAGCACGCGGACCCCCGGATGGTCCGCGGCCAGACGGGTCGCCAGCCCCCACCCGTCGAGCGGGCCGGGCATGGTCACGTCGGACACCACCAGGTCGATCTCGCCGCTGCGCATCCGGTCGAGCGCGGCGGTGGCGTGCGCCACCGCCGTCACCTCGTGCCCGAGACGGGCGAGCTGACGGGTGACGAGCGCCCGCACCGTGTCGTCGTCCTCCACCAACAAGACGCGCACCGAGGGCGCCGGCCCCTCGGGGAGCGTCAGCGGCGGCGCGGGCCGCCGGCTGGCCGCCACCCCCGCCACGGGGAACCACATCGAGACCGTGGTGCCCGATCCGAGATCGGAGTCGACGGTGACCGCGCCACCGGACTGGGTGACGAACCCGAGCACCATCGGGAGCCCGAGACCCGACCCCGCGCCCGGGGGCTTGGTGGTGAAGAACGGCTCGAAGACCCGCCTCCGCACCTCCTCGGTCATGCCCGCCCCGTCGTCGCGGCAGCGCACCACGACGTGCTCACCGGCGACGAGCGGGTGGGGTGGCGCCACATCGGCACCCAGCGCCTCGACCTCGATGCGCATCCGCCCACCCCGGGGCATGGCGTCGCGGGAGTTGGCGGCCAGGTTGATCAGCGCCGAATCGAACGAGGCCCGGTCGACCAGCACCGGCGGCAGCCCCCCTGCCGGCGCGATGTCGAGCATCCGACCCTCGCCGAGGGTGCGGTCGACCATCGACGCCGCCCCCTCGATCGCCGCGGCCAGGTCGACCACCTCGGGGTGCAGCTGCTGACGACGGGCGAAGGCGACCAGTTGGCTGATGATCTGGGCGCCGCGCTGGGAGGCGGCGAGGGCCTCACGCACCAGGGTGGCGTCGACCGGAGCGTCGTCGCCCTCCTCGGCGATCGCCAGCTCGAGGTTGCCGATGACGACGCTGAGCAGGTTGTTGAAGTCGTGGGCGATGCCGCCCGAGAGCTGGGCGACCGCCTCCATGCGCTCGCTCTCGGCGAGGAACCGCATGAGGCTGGCGCGCGCCGAGAGGTCGGTGACCGCGCACAGCACCCGCGCGACGGAGCGGTGCCGACCGGCGGCCGAGGCCGGACCCACGTCGAGGCGGGCCTCGAAGGCGACCCCGCCGCGCCCCCGCACCAGGACCTCGAGCGCTCGGGTCGTCCCGGTGATCGCGGCCGCCACCGCGCGGTGCAGCTCGGTGTGGTGCTCGCCGTCGATGAAGAGCACGGCAGGCTTGCCCACCACCCGGGCGGGCACCCCACTGCCGAACCGGTCGATCGCGGCGGCGTTGGCGTCGACGACGACGAGCTGGTGGTCGAGCACCAGGGTGGGGACGGGGAGGAAGTGGAACAGGTCGTGGTAGCGCTCCTCGGCCTCCTCGAGCTCGCCGCGCGCCCGGCGGAGCTCCTCGACCTGCATCTCGAGCTCGATCTGGTGGACCTGGAGCTCGTGGATGATGCGCCGGTCGGGGTCGTCGGGGGGCGCGGCGCCCTCGGCCTCGAGGTGGGCGATCCGCTCGGCCTTGCGGCGCAGCGCGGCCAGCTCGTCGAGCCCGGCGAGCTCCTCGTCGGGCGACCAGTCAGGCACCGGTGGCAGCCCGCCGCAGCTCGGAGACGTCGACGTGCGACACCACCACCTGGCGCTCGCGGTCGCGCAGCGGCCGGGCGTGCAGCACGAACCACCGGTCGCGATCGGGCCCGTGGCACGGGTACTCGCGGCTGAAGGCCTCGAGCTCGCCGTCGAGCACCTTGCGGATGCCGGTGAGGATCTCGGCGGTGAGGTCGTCGACCTCGGCCGCGGCGGCGCTGACGTCGAAGTAGTTGGCCCCTTCGCCCAGGGCCAGCGGATCGTCCACCCCGTTGGTGGAGGCGAACTCGTTCCACGCCTGGTTGACCATGAGGATGGTGCCGTCGTGGTCGAGGACCGCGATGTGCTCGGGCAGCGAGTCGATGAGCTCCTGGAGCCGGCGCTCGGCCTGGCGCAGGCGGCTGACGTCGGTGAACGACAGCACGCACCCGGACCGGGCCCCCGACTCGGTCTCGTAGGGGAAGACCCGCACCAGCACGTCGCGCCCGGTGGCGGTGCCGGCGGTGGTCTCCCAGACCTCACCCGTGTCGATCACGGCGCGGGCGTGGCCGTAGAGGTCGATGTCGCCGAGGAGGTGGGCGATGTCGGTGATCGGCCGGCCGATGTCGCGCGCCATGACGTTGACGACCCCGTCGAGCGCCGCGGTGAACTTGCGGATCCGGAGGTGGTCGTCGAGGAAGATCGTGCCGATCCGGCTGTGGGCGAAGAGGTGGTCGAGGTCGTTGTTGGCGACGATGAGCTCTTCGATCTTCTCCTGGTACTCGGCGTTGACCGTGTGCAGCTCCTCGTTGACCGACTGGAGCTCCTCGTTGGTGCTCTGCAGCTCCTCGTTCGACGAGAGCAGCTCCTCGTTGGTGGCCTGGAGCTCCTCGTTGGAGGTCTCGAGCTCCTCGATGGTGGCCTGCAGCGACTCCCGTGCGTACTGCAGCTCGGTCTCGAGCTCGCCCACCCGGTCGGCGTCGGCGGTGTCGAGGTCGGCGGCCGCCGAGGTGGGCACCTGCGGCGGGGTGGGCGGGCCGGTCTCGAGGAACACCAGCGCGTACCGGTGGCCCGACACCCGATCGGTGAACGGTCGGACGCGCAGGTCGACCGACGACTCGCTCCCGGCCAGCACGCCGGTGAAGCGGGCCTCGTCGCCGGTGTGGAACGCCCGCTGGAGGGCGGCGCGCACCACCGTGCCCGCGCCACCCGCCACCATGCGCACGAAGTCGAGGTCGGCGCTGCCGACGGGCACGCTGAGGAAGCGGGCGGCGTCGCCGAAGGTGTGCACCAGCTCGAGGCGCTCGTTGACCACCGCGGTGGCCGGGACGTAGCGCTCGAGCAGGTAGGCCTCGCTCTGCTCGACGGCGGACCGGCTCCCGAGCTCGCTGACCCGCCGCTCGGGGAGCGGCGCGGCGAAGCGACGCGCTGCGGGGTTGGTGGTGTCGAGCATCCCCCCGGGCATCGGGACCCGACCGCCGGTGCGCTGGTACACCTTCCACCGCGTGCTCAGCGCCCGCAGGTCGGCGCCCAGGTCGCCGGTGGTCTCCGAGCTGCCGAGGAACAAGTAGCCACCGCTGTGCAGGCCGAACTGGAACATGCCGAGCAGCCGGCGCTGCAGCACCGGCTCGAGGTAGATGAGCAGGTTGCGGCACGACACCATCGACAGCCGGGTGAAGGGTGGGTCGCGGAGCGCGTCGTGGACGGCGAACACCACCATCTGGCGGATGCGGCGGTCGATGGCGAACCCGTCGCCGCGGGGCGAGAACCAGCGCTCGAGCCGGTCGGGCGGCACGTCGGAGATGACGCTCTCGGGGTAGATCCCCGCGCCGGCGATCTCGATGGCCTCACGGTCGATGTCGGTGGCGAACACCTTCACGTCGCGGTGGATGTCGTGCTCGTCGAGGTGCTCGCGCAACAAGATGGCGAGCGAGTAGGCCTCCTCGCCGGTGCTGCATCCGCACACCCACACCCGGATGGGCGTGTCGGGCGAGCCGAGGTTGGCGAGCTCGGGGATGACCTCGCGCTCGACGATCTCCCAGCCGTCCTCGTCGCGGAAGAACTTGGTGACCCGGATCAGCAGCTCCTGGTGGAGCGCGGCCACCTCCTTGGTGGAGCCGCGGAGCAGATCGAGGTAGGCGCCGAGGTCGTCGACCTGGTTGACCGCCATGCGCCGACTGATCCGCCGGGTCACCGTGCTCGGCTTGTAGAGCGAGAAGTCGGTGCCGGTGCGTCGGCGCAGCACGGCGAGGATGGCGCTGAGCCGCTGGTCGTCGTCGAGCGGGGTGCTGCCCTCGACGCCCTGGTCGCGCTGGCGCCGGCAGTAGCGCACCAGCTGCTCGGGCATCTCCTCGGGGGCCAGCACGTAGTCGACGAGGCCGGTCTGGATCGCCGCCCGAGGCATGCCGTCGAAGCGGGCGGTGCGCTCGTCCTGGGCCATGACGAGGCCGCCCTCCTCCTTGACCGAGCGGATGCCCCGGACGCCGTCGCTCCCCGTGCCCGACAAGATGATGGCGATGGCGCGGTCGCCCTGGTCGGCCGCGAGCGATCGCAGGAACAGGTCGATGGGCAGGTTGAGGGCGCTGGTGTCCTTGTCGGCCAGCGCCAGGCGGCCGTCGGCGATCGTGACGGTCTTGCGCGGCGGCAGCAGGTAGACGTGGTCGGCGCGGACGAGGGCGCCGTCCTCCGCCCGTTCGATCGGCAGGGTGGTGTGACGGGCCAGCAGCTCGACCATCAGGCTCTTGTGGTCGGGCGACAGGTGCTGGACGATGACGTAGGCGACCCCCGAGCTGAGCGGGAGAGCGGCGACGAACCGCTCGAGCGCCTCGAGACCGCCTGCCGACGCACCGACGCCGACCACGTGCGAGGGCCCGACCGCCCCTGGCTGGGTCTCCACCGTTCGTGTCACCTCCGCACGCGTCGATCGCGGCCGCACGCTACCAACCGCCGCACCGCCCACGCCGCTCGGAAGCGCGACGGTCACCCCGCGCGGTCGTCGACCGGGTCCCCCCACAGGGCGGACCAGCCCCCGCCGAAGGTGGACGAGGTCTGGCCGCCGAACCAGGCGGTGGCCACCGTGGCCACGCCGACGGCGACGCTGCTGACGATCGCGGCGGTGTCGTCGTAGCCGAGCACCAGCGGGGCGACCACCATCCAGACGCCCGCGGGCACGACCCACCAGCGCAGCGGCCGCACGACCTCCCACAGCGCGATGAACGAGATGCTGAAGATCAGCGGCCCGACCAGCCGGTCGTTGACCGCGGCTGGATCTCCGTAGCCGAGCACCGCGGGGGCCACGTAGAGCCACAGGCCGAGGGCGATGCCGACCCACCGGGCGATCACGCCGCCACCTCCTCGGGCACCGGGTCGGGCCGGCCCCAGAAGGCGCCCCACACGGACCGGTCGGCCTGTCGCTCGCGCCGGAGGTACTGGAGGCTGGCCAGCACCTCGTCGACCGCCGGCCCGATCATCGCCAGGGAGATGGCGGCCGACACCAGGCACAGGGTGCAGAAGTTGTCGTAGAGCACCGGCTGCATCACGATCAGCGTGATGCTGATGACCCCGAACGGACCGACGAACACGCCGAAGATCAGCACGATCCACGGCATGGTCCGCCACCGCTTGGTGCCACCGATGGCGCCCGTGACGGCATCGGCCAGGTAGCCGAACATCCCGAGCGCCGCATCGCCCACCGGGAACCGCTCGAAGAAGCGGGAGAAGCCCGACTCGCGCACGATCTCCTTGGTCCCGTCCCCGAAGAACGGCTCCCAGACCGTGTCGGTCATCTCCTGTTGGTAGAGGGCCAACCAGCCGGCGACGACCGTGCCGATGAGGGCGAGCACGATGATGGGCAGGCGCTGGCTCCAGGCCGCGGGGTTGTTGTCCCAGCCGTGGGGCTGCTCCTGGTCGGGGTCGTGGTCCGAGGCCGCGAGGGGGGCCCGGGCGTCCGCCGCGCTCACCGGCTCGACCCCGCCACGTGGCGGCGCCGACCACGCCGAACGACCACCTCGCGCCCGCGCGCCGCCATGGCGCGGACGAGGTTGGCCGCCGTGCCCGGCAGGCCCCGGACGAACTCACCGTTGGCGACCCCACCGGTCAGCTCGTCGAACCGGCCCCGGGCTCCGTGGTCGCGCTCGTCGTCGACGGGGGCGAACAGGTTCCCCGGCTGGTTCTCGGCGGGCGCGAAGCTGGCTTGCTGGTCGTGGATGGAGGTGCGGGCCGCGAAGTGCTCGACGACGCCGGGCAGCACCATGGCCGCCCGGATGAGCAGCCAGTTCCAGGATCCGACGGTGCGCGACCGCTCACCGGTGGCGGCCACGGTCACGATCACGTCGGCGGCCACCTCGGGTTGGTAGATGGGCGGCACGGGCTGGGGATGCCGGTCGAGCTCGCTGCGGCACCACCCGAACTGCGGCGTGTTCAGCCCCGGCAGGTGCACCATGCTCACCTCGACGGCGCTGCCCTCGGCGATCAGCTCCTCGCGCACCGCCTGCGTGTAGCCCCGGGCGGCGAACTTGGCGCCGCAGTAGGCGGACTGCAGCGGGATGGCGACGAAGGCGAGCGCCGACCCGACGTTCACCACCCGGCCGCGGTCACGGGGACGCATCCGGCGCAGGGCTGCCATCGTCCCGTGGACCGTGCCGAGGTAGGTGACCTCCGTGGCCCGCCGGATCTCCTCGGCGCTCACGTCCCACGACCGGGCGAAGACCGTGGTCATGGCGTTGTTGACCCACACGTCGATCGGTCCGAGCTCGGACTCCACCCGCTCGGCCGCGGCCTCGACCGCGTCGGCGTCGGCCACGTCGACGGGCACCACCAGCGGGGTGCCGCCGCGGGCGCGCACGTCGGCGGCCGCTCCCTCCAACCCGGCGCGGCCCCGGGCCAGCAGCGCCACCGCCACCCCTGGCCCGGCGAAGGCGACGGCGGTGGCCCGCCCCACCCCCGCCGACGCGCCGGTGACCACGACCACGCGGTCGGGGCGGGCCGAGGTCGGGTCGGCGGGGGCGGGCGCGACGGTGGGAGCGCTCATGAGGCGCCGTTACCCCCGTCGGCCACCGCCCACACGGACCGGTTGGGGAACGGCGCCGACGGGTACGGGCGTCACATGGCCGACCGTCCCCCCCGCCGCGCCCCCATCGAAGCGACCGCCGACGTGTGGTGGAAGAACGCGATCATCTACTGCCTCGACGTGGAGACGTTCCTCGACGCCAACGGCGACGGCGTCGGCGACCTCGACGGGTTGATGACCACGGTCGACTATCTCGCGGGCCTCGGCGTCACGTGCCTGTGGCTCATGCCGGTGCACCCGACGCCCAACCGCGACGACGGCTACGACATCACCGACTACTACGCGGTCGACGAGCGGCTCGGCACGCTCGGCGATCTCGTCGAGGCGGTGCGCCTCGCCAACGACCGCGGGATCCGGGTGATCCTCGACCTGGTGGTGAACCACACCTCGGACCAGCACCCGTGGTTCCTCGACGCCCGGTCGAGCCCCGACGCCCGGCACCGCGACTGGTACGTCTGGACCGACGACCCCGACGCCCAGCCGTTCGACACCATCGTGTTCCCCGACTCCGAGGACAGCGCGTGGACCTGGGACGAGGAGGCGGGCCAGCACTACCTCCACCGCTTCTACCGCCACCAGCCCGACCTCAACATCGCCAACCCCGAGGTGCGCGACGCCATCGGAGAGATCGCCGGCTTCTGGTTGGCGCAGGGCATCGCCGGCTTCCGGGTCGACGCGGTGCCCTACCTCCTCGAGACCGACGGGCTCGAGGACGACCTCGGGATGGACCCCCACCACATGCTGCGCGACCTGCGGCGTCAGATCGGGCGGCGCCGGGGCGACGCCGCCCTGCTCGGCGAGGTCAACCTGCCCCCCGACGAGGCCCGGCGCTTCTTCGGCGACGGCGACGAGCTCGACATGGCGTTCAACTTCCACGCGAACCAGCACATGTGGCTGGCCCTCGCCCGTGAGGAGAGCGGCCCCCTGCTCGCGTCGCTGCGGGACCTCCCGGACCTGCCGACCGACGCCACGTGGGCCAACTTCGTGCGCAGCCACGACGAGCTCAACGTGGGCCGGCTCGCCGAGGACGAACGAGCCGAGGTGTTCGCCGCCTTCGGCCCCGACGAGGACATGCAGCTGTTCGGCCGGGGGCTGCGCCGGCGGCTCGCCCCCATGATGGGCGGGGACCTCGACCGGATCCGGATGGTCTACAGCCTCATGTTCTCCCTCCCCGGCGCAGCCGTCCTGTACTACGGCGAGGAGATCGGCATGGGCGAGAACCTCGACGTGCCCGGTCGTCTCGCCGTGCGCACACCGATGCAGTGGGCCGACGGGGACCGGGCGGGGTTCAGCGCCGCCGACCCCTCCGCCCTGCTGCGCCCCCCTCCGGACGGACCGTACGGACCCGACCACGTCAACGTCACCGACGCCGAGCGCACCGACGGATCGCTCCTCAGCTGGATGGAGCGACTCATCCGGCTGCGGCGCGGCAGCCCCGAGGTGGGTTGGGGCGAGTGGGAGATCGTCGAGTCGGCCCACGAGGCGGTGGTGGCGCTCCGCCACACATGGGGTGACCGGGCCCTGCTCGCGGTCCACAACCTCGCGTCCGAGCCCGTCGACTGCGCCCTGTCGTGGGCGCCCGACCCGGGGACCCGGATCCACCAGACCTTCGACGGCGGGGCCCGGCTGGCGGTCGACGAGGGCCGGGCCACCAGCGTCTCGCTCGACCGCTACGGGACGGGCTGGTTCAAGCTGGTGGACGTGTCCGACGGCCAGGTCCGCGTCGGCACGTCGCCCTGACGAACGGCCGCTACCCCGGAGCGGGATGCTCCTCGTCGCCCCAGGGGACGACGCAATCCCACGTGGTGGCCAGCTCGTCGAGTCCGTCGGCGCGGCGGTAGGCGTCGCGGTCGCCGTCGAGGCGGCACCGCAGGTCGCGGAGCAGCTGGCCTTCCACGAGCGTGGGCGACACCTCCGCTCCGGTGGCCTGGTTGGCCCGGTCGGGTTGGGCCCAGCGCACGTTGACCACCGCGAGCAGGAGGTGGGCGACGAGCAGCACGGCCAGGACCCGCGAGGAGAGGAGCCGAGCACCGGCGAGCAGCAGGACGAGGCCGAGCAGGGCGGGGATGAGGTGGGCGAGCTTCCACGGGAACCGGAGGAAGACCAGCTCGGCCACCACGAACGTGAGCAACCCGGCCCGCACCAGCCACGACACCGACCAGCCCTCGCGGATCGCCCGGAGCAGCCGGGGCACGAGCACCGCGACGGTGACCACGGCGACCGGTCCGAAGAAGAACAGGTTCTTGACGCCGAAGCGCCCGATCTGCACGGGGAGCGACGACGACGGGACACCGGAGTCGAACACGGTGGAGCCGTAGACGAGGAGCGGCGGGAGGTAGATGACCCCGGTCAGCGCCACTGCGACGACGCCTGCCACCAACCCGCGACGACGCATCGTGGGATCGCGGTCGAGCAGGTCGGCGAGCACGAACGCCCCTGCCACCAGCAACGACGAGGCCCGACAGCCTGCGGCGAGGGCGTAGAGCACGCCGGCGGCGACCGGCGAGCGACGGCGGGCCACCGCACCCGAGAGCAGGAAGCCGGTCGCCCAGAGGAAGTCGACCATGGACGTGCCGGCGATCCAGACCACCGGGTGCACCAGCACCACGAGGGCGGCCCACTCGGCGTGGGCCACGCCCTCCCGTCGCAGGAGGGTGACGAGCGCCCAGGCGGTGAGCGCGGCCATGGCGAGCGATGCCAGGTTCACCAGGGCCGACCCGCCGACGGCGTGCAGGACGCCGACGACCGCTTCGAACACCGGCGCGCCCGGCAGCCGCGACACCACGTAGTCGCCGTCGAGGATCGCCTGGCCGCTGCGCCACACCCCGCCGACGTCGAGGTCGGTGCCGGGGCCGAGGAACACCATGGGCAGGTAGCCGAGCGCCAGCAGCCCGGCGATGACGAGCCCGACCCGGCGCCCACCGGGTCGCGTGGCGGCCTCGGCGGGCGGAGCGGTCGGCACGGCGGCTGAGCGTACCGGTGGTCGAGTTCACCCAACGTTCAGACCGACCGCCCTACGCTTCGGATGTGACCGATGAGCTCACCCCCGCCGTCGTCGAGCTGCTGCAGGCCATGATCCGCTCGGCGTGCGTCAACGACGGCACGCCCACCTCGGGCCACGAGCACCGCAACGCGGCGCTGCTGCGGGCCGTGCTCGAGGGGCCCGGCATCGAGCTGGCCACCTACGAGCCCACCCCGGGTCGCACCTCGCTCGTCGCCCGGATGCAGGGCACCGACCCCGACGCCCCGTCGCTGTGCCTCATGGGCCACACCGACGTGGTGCCGGCCAACCCCGACGGGTGGCGCGAGGACCCGTTCGGTGGCGAGCTCATCGACGGCGAGGTGTGGGGCCGGGGCGCGGTCGACATGCTCAACCTCACCGCGTCGATGGCGGTGGCGGTGCGCCACCTCGCCGACCGGGGGTTCCGACCGCGGGGCGACCTGGTGTTCCTCGGGGTGGCCGACGAGGAGGCCGGGAGCGCCCACGGCGCCGCCTGGCTCGCCGAGCACCACTGGGACGTCATCGGCGCCGACTACGTGCTCACCGAGTCGGGGGGCTACGTCGATCGCGGGCGGCGCGGACCCATCGTCACCATCGCCGCCGCCGAGAAGGGGTTCGCCTGGCGCCGGCTCACCGTGCGGGGCACCCCCGGCCACGGGTCGGCGCCCTACCGGGCCGACAACGCGCTCGTCACCGCCGCCGAGGTGGTGCGTCGGCTGGCCGACTACCGCCCCGCCCCGCAGGTCACCGACCTGTGGCGCCGGCGGGTCGACGCCCTCCCGCTCCCCGACGAGCTGCGCGACGCGCTCGTCGACCCGGCCCGCATCGACACCGCCCTCGCCGAGATGCCCGGACGGGCGGCCAGCCACTTCCACTCGTGCACCCACACCACGTTGTCGCCCAACGTGGTCCGCGGCGGCTCGAAGACCAACACCATCCCCGACCGCGTCGATCTCGAGCTCGACGTGCGGACGCTCCCCGGCGAGACCGACGACGACGTGGCCGCGCACCTGCGCGCCGCGCTCGGCGACCTCGCCGACCGGGTCGAGGTGTCGACGATCCGGGGCCACGAGCCGTCGGCGTCGTCGACCGACACGCCCCTGTGGCGCTCGCTCGAGCGGCGGGTGGCCGCGGTGTACCCCGACGCCGAGGTCGTCCCCAACACCATCGTGGGCTTCACCGACGCCCGGGTGTTCCGCGAGCGCGGCGCGGTGGCCTACGGCGCCGGGTTGTTCAGCTCGGCGATCAGCGGGACCGATTTCGGCAGCCGGTTCCACGGCAACGACGAGCGCATCGACGTCGAGTCGCTGCGCCTCACCACCGACCTGTGGCTGGGCGTGGTCGACGACGTGCTGGGGTGACCACCTGGTTGGTCGACGGCACCAACGTCATGGGCACGCGCCCCGACGGGTGGTGGCGCGATCGGCCCGCGGCCCAGCACCGGCTCGCCGACGAGGTGGCGGCGGCGCTCGCCGAGCCCACCACCGTCGTGTTCGACGGGCGCGACCCCGGGGGCGACTGGCCGCCCGGGCTGGAGGTGCGGTTCGCCGAGCGGCCGGGCCCCGACGCAGCCGACGACCTCATCGTCCGTCTGCTCGACGAGCGCGCGGACGAGCCGCCGCCCACCGTGGTCACCTCGGACCGGGCCCTGGCGGCGCGCTGTCGGGATCGGGGGGCCGAGGTGGTCGGCGCCGGGACGTTCCTGGCCCGCCTCGGCTGAACGTCGCGACGTGGACCCCCGGAGCCAGGCCACGCAGATCCCGATGCTGCGCTGACTGCGTTCGACTCACTCAGAGAGGCCCTGAGTTTGTTGATGTTTCGCGGGTTCCGGGGCGGGTTCGGTGTCACACCCCCTTCGTATTCTTGGAGCATGTGTTCGACCGATGCGGAGCGGGTTCTCGCAGATCTGGCGGCGGCGGTGGTGGCGTACCAGAACCTCGATCTCGAGGTCCTGGACGCCCCCGAGGTGTTGGCGGTGGTGCGTGAGGCCGAGGTGGTGCGCCGCCAGATGGATCACGGCACCGACCGCCTGGCCGGCCACGTGGACCGCACCGGCGCCTACGGGGTCGACGGGCACCGCAACGCCAAGAGCGCGTTGGTGCACCTCGGTCGACTGCCGGGGCCGGAGGCGACGCAACGTTTGTCGCGGGCGCGGGCGATGCGGTGGTTGCCGTGCGTCGCCGACGCGTACCGGCGGGGCACGGTGCCGACCGCGTCGGTGCGTGCCATCGCGCGGGTGGCATCGAACCCGC
>DATHSN010000262.1:0-5203 GCA_035464115.1 Acidimicrobiales bacterium
GTCGTCCTTCACGTGGGGACCGACCAACCGGTAGGTGCTGGTCTGGCCGTCCCAGGTGACTCCTGCGGGCAGGTCCCACACCCTCGTGAGCTCGAACCTGACGGCCTCGACGTTCCACCAGCGACCGGTGCCGTTCGATGACACGCCGAAGGTCACACGACCGTTGCTGATCCACCCGGAGGTGTCCCATTCGTTCGTGAGCGTCTTGCCATCCTGGGTCACCTCCTGCACCACCCGGATCCCGACCATGCCGCCGGAGACCGGACGACCGGCATCGTCGGTCACGTCGACCGTGACCTCGCCGCTCCAGCTCTCGCCCACCCAGCCGACCTTGGCGTCGCTCCACGCGGTCGTCACGGCGTCGGTCGAAGCAGGGAGAACCTCGGGGTCGTCGTCGACGGGCGTCGTCGGGGTCGTGGTCACCGGCGTCACGACCGTGGTGGAGGTGGTGGTCGGTGCCGGCACGGTGGTGGTCGGGGCCACGGTCGTCGGCGTCGGAGCGGTGCTCACGGGTGGCGTCGGCGTCGCCGGCGGCGTAGGCGTCGCACCGTTGCGCTCGTTGATGACGACGTCGCTCGCGACGTTGTCGCTCTGGCGCTGGAACTGGTCGGACATGCCGCTGGCGAGGGCCCGCATGGCGCCGAGCGAGGCCAGGGCGAACAGGCTGAGGAGCAGCGCGTACTCGACCGCGGTCGCGCCACGGCTGCGGCGGGGATGGTCGTGGCTCGTCTCCATGGACCCAGGATCGGCCCACATGACACGGTTCTGAAATAGGTTCGATGGCCCTTCTCCACCGTGAGGCCCGAATTGATGCGGACGACCCATGCCGTTCGACCCACGCCGGGGTGTCCTGACACCGAGGTGCAACGGGTCCACCATGGGGGCAGGAGGTGTGCCATGCGACGACTCGTGTTCTTGGCCCTGACGGTGGTGGCGCTGCTGGGGCTCGTGGCCTGCGGCGACGACACCGACGAGACGACCACCGGCGACGACACCACCACGTCGACCACCGAGGCGACGACCACGACCGGCGACGACGACACCACGACCACGAGCTCCGACGACGCCGACGACGACGATGCCGACGAGACCGCCATGGTCCGCGTCTACTTCGTCCTCGGCGAGCACGTGGCCACCGCCGGGCGCGATGTCGAGGCCCCCGCCGTCGCCGACGGCGCGATGCGGGCCCTCCTCGCCGGCCCCGAGGGCATCGAAGCCGAGCTCGGGATGGGCTCGGAGATCCCCGAGGGCACCGAGCTGCTCGGCGTCGACGTCGCTGACGGCGTCGCCACCGTCGACCTGTCGCGGGAGTTCGAGTCGGGCGGCGGATCGCTGTCGATGACGGTGCGGGTCGCCCAGGTGGTGATGACCCTCACCCAGTTCGACACGGTCGACTCGGTCGACATCCGCCTCGACGGCGAGCCTGTCGAGGCCATCGGCGGCGAGGGGGTCCTCGCCACCGGCCTCACCCGCGACGACGTGCGCGACCAGACCCCGCTGATCCTCGTCGAGTCGCCGGTCCCGGGCGAGGAGGTCGGCGACGAGCTGCGCGTCACCGGCATCTCGAACACCTTCGAGGCCACGGTGGAGTGGGTGCTGACCGACGCCGACGGCCTCATCGTCGGCGAGGGCTTCACCACCGCCACCGCCGGCACCGGCACGTGGGGCGAGTTCGACTTCACCGTCGACGTTCCCGCCGACACCGGGCCGCGAGGGTCGATCATCCTCTTCGAGTCCTCGCCCAGGGATGGCAGCCAGGAGAACGTCTACGAGGTGCCGATCCGCTTCGCCGAGAGCTGAGCGGCGCACCAGCCAGTCGCCGGCTGATCGGGGTCTACGCTCCACCCCGGGCCGCCATCCGGGGGGAGGGCGGCCCGGGGGAGGAACCCGATGGCCGACATCGACGCGGGCCCCGGGTCGGACGCCGTCACACCGTCCGACCCGCCGTCGCGCCGCTCACCGGTGCGCGAGGTGCTCGCGCTGCCGTCGTTCCGCCGCTACTGGATCTCCCAGCTGCTCATCGCGCTGGTCAACGGCACCCTGCGGTTCGTGCTCGTGTGGCTGGTGCTCGACCTCACCGACTGGACCCCGGCGGTGGGGCTGGTCGGACTGGCCCTGGGCATCCCGGCCCTCGTCGTGTCGCTCCCGGCCGGGGCCCTGTCCGACCGCGTCGATCGCATCCGGCTGGTGGTCGTCGGCGACGTGGTCACGGCCGTCGCCCTCGCCGCGCTGGCCGTCACGGTGTGGACCGACGTGGCCACGCCGGCCATCGTCGCCGTGGTCGCCGCCGTCGTGGGCACGTCGTTCGGCATGATCAGCCCGGCGCTGCAGGCCGTCGTCCCCGCGCTCGTCCCGGCGCATCGACTCATGACGGGCGTCGGCCTGCAGGGCATGGGGATGAACATCGCCATGCTCACCGGGTCGGTGCTCGGCGGGGGCGCCATCGCACTCGCCGGCACCGGTGGGGCCCTGGCCCTGCTCGCCACCATCGCCGCGATCGCCGCCGTCGGCCTCGCCGGGGTGCGCCTGCCCGAGCGGGCTGTGGTCGCCGTCCGCCGCCGGGTGGTGGCCGACATCGCCGACGGCGTGCGCTTCGCCGTGGGACGCGAACCGCTGCGCAGCATGCTGCTGGTCGGCTTCGTGGCCTCGGGCTCGTGGGGCGTCGTGCAGCTCCTGCTGCCCGACGTGGTCAAGTCCGACCTCGGCCAGGGCGCGTTCACCACCTCGCTCATGTTCGGCGCGCTCGGTGCGGGGATGCTCGTCACCACGGTGACGCTCGCCAACCGCGACTCGCTCGCCCGGCGAGGCTGGTGGATCGCCGTGCCCTTCTCGGGGTTCAGCGGGACCATGGTGGTGCTGATGGGCTGGTCGTCGATCTACGCCATCACGCTCGCCGCCATGCTGTGGTGGGGCCTCTCCGGAGGTGTGGTGATGACGCTGCAGCGCACCGTGCTCCAGGAGTCGACCCCCGACGAGTACATGGGCCGGGTCATGGGCGCCAACGCCCTGGCGATGACCGGCTCGTACCCCGTCGCCGCCGGGGCCGCCGCGCTCGCCGCGTCGGCGTTCGGGGGCGCCGGCGCCATGATGGTCCTCGGCGCGGTGGTGACGGTGGCCGCCGCCGCCGTCACCTGGCGACCGGCGGTGCTGCGGGCCTGACGGTGGCATCGTGGGCCCACGCCGCGAACGCCGCTGCGGTGAGGGCGTGCCAGAGCGCGTGGCCCTGCCACCACGAGTGGGGTCGACATGCCGGTGCGCCGGTGCGCGACACCACGTTGACCGCCGCACCTCCGGCGAGCAGCGCGGCGGCGACCCGCCAGCGGGGTCGACGGCCCCGCCGGGCCAGCACCGCCTCGGCCGCGATGGCGCCCGCGCCCGCCGCGGTGGCGATGGCGTTGGCGCCCTGGGGTCGCGCCGCGAGCGCCCCACCGAGGATCGCGGACACCACCGCGTGGGTCACCTCGGGACGAGCGGCCACGGTGTGGGCCACCTCGACACGCCCGCCTGCGGCGGGGCGCGCTCCCCCACCACTGCGGGCGTCGACGAGCTCGGCCAGATCGTGCACGACGACGTCGGCCAGCAGCGCCGCGAGCGACGCGTCGTGGGCCCAACGGGCACCGGGCGGGCAGGGTCCGTGGTACAGGATCGACCCGACGCCCGCGGCCGCCAGCGCCACCGCCGCCCGGCGGGCCTCCGACCCCGCGGGTCCGGCGGGGGCCCGCGCCGCCACCCAGGCCCCCGCGGCCACGTAGGCCGCGCTCGACACGGCGTTGACGGGCTGGGCGATCGGTCCGGATCGGATCGCCTCGCAATCCGAGGCTCCCAACCGCTCGCGAGCCGCCCACCAGCGCGCCACGCGACGCCGGCGGGCGTCGAGAGCGCGGGGCGCGATCACACCACCTCGTCGTCGGTCACCAGAGCAGCGAGCGCCCGATCGACGGCGAGCGCGAGCCCGCCGACGGACACCGCCGCGGCGACGACCACGAGTCGCCACCACCACCGGTCGCTGCCGAGATCGTCGCGCGCCGCCACGGCCGAGCGCTCGAGCTGGTCGAACAGATCGGGCAGCTCGGCGATGGCCAGCACCACCTCGTCGACCTCGGCGCTCGCCGCCTCGAGGGCGATCCCCGCGGCGTCGAGGGTGCGGGCCGCGCTGGCCAGCTCGGCGCTGACCTGGGACAGGTCGGCGCCGAGCCCTCGCAGGTCGCCCGGCACCGACTCGAGGCCGTCGGAGATGTCGCGCAGGTCCTCGGCCGCCGACTCGGAGTTGCCCGGGATGAAGCGCTCGATCGTCTCGAACACACCGGCGACCCGGTCGGCGATGCGCTGGGTGCCCTCGATGGCCAGCGGCAGGTCCTCGCCGAGGACCACGGCCAGCTCGTCGGCGCTGCCCGCAGCGGTGTCGAGGAGCCCCGCGGCGTCGTCGAGGCCCACCACACCCACCTGCCCCAGGGTGCTCACCTGCGCGGCGAGCCCGCTGACCGGATCGGCGGCCTCGGCCCCCACCCGGGCCGCCTGCACGGTGATGGTCAGGGCCTCGTCGTAGGTGTCGCCGGTGCGGTCGACGAGGATCAGTCCCGCCACCGCCCCCAGGGCCGCGGCCACCATGGCCACCCGCGCCACGAGGCGGGCTCGTTGCACGGCTCGGCTGTCGAACGCCACTGCGGAACCTCCCGGATCGACCCGCGGCACGGTACCCGCCCGACCCGGGATCGTTCCGTGACCCGGAGGGCGCACCATCCACCACCCCGGACGGCCGCGCTCGTATCCTCGCCGCGCCGGCGGGCAGGGGCCTCGGGTCCAGGTCCCGGGGGGAGGCGCAGCCGCCGGCGGGTCCGCACCACCGCCGCTCACCCCAGCGAGGCACCACCATGATCACCACCTTGTCCCGCACCGCCGACGACCGCGTGAAGGTCCGTTTCTCCCTGCCCGACGACGGCCGCACGGTCTCGGTCGTCGGGTGCTTCAACGGATGGGACCCGCACAGCCACCCGTTGCGCAAGCGCAGCAACGGCACCCGCTCGACGGCCGTCGAGCTCCCGCCGGGCACCTACCACTTCCGCTACCTCGCCGAGGGTGGCACCTGGGACAACGAGCCCGAAGCGCCCCGCCTCGGCGACGACAACGTCATCGACCTGCGCTGACCCGCCGTCAGCCGGCATCGGGTGAGGTGGTGCGCGACCGCACGTCACGCACCACCTCA
>DATHSN010000263.1:0-11133 GCA_035464115.1 Acidimicrobiales bacterium
CCGTCGAGGATCTGCTCGAGCTCGTCGGCGGGCTCGGGCCGTGAGATGGCGTAGCCCTGGAGCAGGTCGCAGCCGACGGACCGGAGGTGGTCGGCGTGGGCCACCTCCTCGACGCCCTCGGCCACCACCACGATGTCGAGCGAGGCGCCGAGCGCGACGGTGGAGTCGACGAGGGCGCGTGCTCGGTCGTCGACGCCGATGTCGCGGACGAAGAACCGGTCGATCTTCAGCGTGTCGAAACGGAACTGGGCCAGGTACGAGAGCGATGACCACCCGGTGCCGTAGTCGTCGACCGCGACGCGCACGCCGAGGCGGTGGAGCTCGTCGAGCACGTCGGCCACCCGCCGTCCGAGGAGGGTGGTCTCCACCAGCTCGATCTCGAGCATCTCGGGGCGGACGCCGTTCTGCACCAACAGGCCCCGCAGGTGGTCGACGAAGCCGGGTTCGGCCAGCTCCCGGACCGACGCGTTGACGCACACCCGCTCGAGGCCCCTGGCGCGCCACCTGGCCCCGTGGGCGATCGCCTCGGCGAGGACGATGCGGCCGATGTCGACGATGGAGCCGTCTTCCTCGGCGAGCGCGAGGAACTCGACCGGGGTCGAGATGGAGCCGTCGTCGCGCCGCCACCGCACCAGCGCTTCCGCCGCGACCATCCGGCCGGAGCGGGCGTCGACCTGGGGCTGCCACCACACCTCGATGGCTCCGTCGTGGATGCCCTTCCGCAGCCGGTGCGCGGTCGAGCGGTCGCGCTCGGCCGACTCGAGCTCGTCGCTCGCCACCACGCACGAGAACGGGTGCTCCTCGTAGGCGCGGGCGGCGGCGGCGGTGGCCCGGCGGAGGGACAGGTCGTGGTCGTCGCCGACGTGGAAGCGCACGCAACCCGCCGCAGCGGGCAGCACGAGCTCTCCGTCGCCCGCGACGGTCGGGTGGCGCAGGTGGTCGAGCAGGGACCGGCCGAGGTCGACGACGGTGTCCGACGGCGGGCTGATCACGGTGATCTCGTCGTCGCCCGTGCGCACCACCTCCGAGCCGGGCGGAACGGCACGGGCGATGCGCTGGCCCGCGGTGGCGAGCGCCGCCTCACCGACGTCGAAGCCCGCCGAGCGGCGCAGCGCCGTGAGCCGACCGACCACGACGACGGTGATGTCGGCGGTGCCCTCGACGTCGTTGGCGCAGACCCGATCGACCGCCGCCGGATACGAGGTGCGGCGGGGCAGACCGCTCATGTCGTCGACCCGGGTGAGCACGAGGGCGAGGCGGTGGGCGATCCGCTCCAAGCGGCGGACCGCGGCTGGTTCGAACGGCAGGCCGAAGCGGGAGTAGGTGGTGAGCGCCGCGACCACCTCGGTGCCCCGTCGGATCGGTACGGCGAGCGCTGCGGTGAACCCGGACTGCAGCGCCCGCCGGCGCCAGGGCTCGAACGAGGTGTCGCCCGGTCGGGCGAGGGTGGGCGCGCCGTCGCGGATGGCGTGGCCGGTCGGGCCGTCGGCGAGCGGTCCGTCGTCCCAGCGGACGTCGATGCCGTCGAGGTAGTTGCCGTCACCGGCCGAGGCCACCACCTCGACCCGACCGTCGGGCCGGCGCAGGCCGATCCAGGCCATGTCGACGTCGAGCCCGTCGAGCAGCCGCAGGCAGGCCCGCTCGAGGATCTCGAGCGGCGCCAGGTTGGCGAGCAGCCACTCGTCGATCTCGGCTCCGAGTGCGATCTCGGCAGCATCGCGGCGCTCGGTCGTGATGTCGCGCATCCGCGCCTCGACCGCCACGAGTCGGCCGCGGTGATCGGTGATCGGGCGGTCGACGTGCTCGGTGTGCACGATGCGGCCCTCGGGGGTGACCATCCGGAGCTGGGCCCGACCCCGTCGGTCGGTCCCGGCGGCGAGGGCCGCGGCGATGGCGCGATCCTCCGGGTGCACGGTGCGCGCCGTGATGTCGGGGCGCTGCAGGTGCTGCTCGGCGGTGTAGCCGATGAGGTCGACGACGTTCTCGCTCACGTAGTCGAAACGGGGGTCGTCGCCCACCCGGAATCGGTACGTGACCTCGCCCGAGCTCTCGATGAGCTGGCGGAACCGATCGGCGGTGCGGTCGAGCTGGCGCTCGCGGCGCAGGAGGAGCACGGTGAGGACCGCCGATGTGACCGCCACGAAGGCGAGACCCTTGACGATCTCGGCCAGCGCGCCGTCGCCGTCGCCGCGAGCGACGAGCGACGAGGTGACGACGATCCAGGCGGCGCCGATGAGCGCGTAGCCACCCACCACGCCCACGACCCCTCGCCTCATCCGCATCATCCTCTCGCGCGTCGGCCGCCGCCGCTCGCGATCGAGGGAATCGCTGCTCAGGTGTCGGTGTAGAACCGGTGCTCGACCACGGCGCGGGCGCGCCGGGTGGCCCGCAGGTAGGCGTCGCGGAGCTCGACCGGCGTGGTGGCGAGCGAGCGGGCGAGGGGGGTGGCCCACCGGGGGTCGGAGGGCAGCGAGTCGCCCGGTCCGCCCCGCACGAGCTGCCACCGCGCCCGGATCCGCTCGCAGAGGTCGTGGGCGTCGACGAGCGCGGTCGCTTCGTCGAGCGTGAGCACGTCGGCGACCCGCAGCGCCTCGATCGCCGCGGTGGTGTGCGGCGCACGGACCCCGTGGACGACCTGCAGCAGCGCGGCGGTGAGCTCCACGTCGGCGAGGGCCCCGCGGCCCAGCTTCAGGTGGAAGCGCGGGTCGTCGCCCGCGGGGACGCGCTCGCGTTCGCCCCGGGCCTTCACCAGCCGGATGGAGCGCAGGTCGTCGGGGGTCGGCGGACCGCACCAGACGTGGGCCAGGCAGCGGTCGATCCAGGCCCGCCCCAGGCCCGCATCGCCGGCCACGGGACGGGCGTGGAGCATGGCCAGGCGCTCCCACGGCTCGGCCCACCGATCCCAGTAGACCTGGTACCCGGCGAGCGTCCGCGACAGCGGGCCCTGCCGTCCTTCCGGGCGCAGGCCGGCGTCGACGGTCCAGATCCGACGGGCCGGGGTGCCACCGCCGAGGAACCGCACGACCGCCCCGGCCGCCCGCTCGGCCTCGGCCCCGTCGGTCGCGTCGACCCCGTCGTGGACGAACAGCAGGTCGAGGTCGCTCGCGTAGGACAGCTGCCGCTCGCCCAGCCGACCGACGGCGATCACCGCGAAGGGGACCTGCGGATCGACGACGTCGATGGCCGCGTGGACGGCGGCCTCGGCGAGGAGCGCGAGCGCGCGCCCGGTGTCGGCCGCAGGTGCGTCGTCGAACAGGTCGGCCGCGGCGATGGCGAGCAGGTGGCGGTCGGACCACCGGCGCAGCGCCCGCTGGCGCTCGTCGGGCGAGCCGCGCCACTCGAGGGCGCGCTGCGCGCTGACGGCGGCCTCGGCGGCGTCGGTGGGTCGGGCCGAGCCGAGGGTGGGCAGCCGGGGGAGCAGGTCGGGGTGGCGGGCCGCCATCTCGGTGAGCCACGTCGACGTGCCGACCAGCGCGCAGAGCCGACGGGCGACCTCGGGCGACTCCCGGAAGGCCGCGGTGAGGCGCGGGGCCCGGCTGGTGTCGGCGAGCAGGCTGCGCAGGCCGAGCAGGCCCTGGTCGGGGTCGGGGGCCTGCGAGAGCCAGTCGAGCAGCACCGGGAGGAGCTGGCCCATGAGCCGTGAGGTGCGGCTCAACCCGGTGGTGAGCTCGCGGACCGCATCGCGGGTGCGCGCCGCGTCCGTGAAGCCGGCGGCGGCGAGCCGATCGGCCGCAGCGTCGGGGGTGAGCCCGCCGGTGGCCCCGGCGAACGCCTCGAGCAGCGGCCGGAACCACAGCCGCTCGAACGCGTCACGCACCGCCGTCCGGTGTCGGCCGCGGTCGACGCGGAGCCGGTCGGCGGCACTGGCGTCGGCGCTCGACCGGTGCCCGAGGACCCGCGCCAGGTGCTCGACCGCGTCGGGATCCGACGGGATGTCGTGGCGCTGCTGTCCCCGCCACAGCTGCACCCCGTGCTCGATGCGCCGCCAGCAGCGGTAGGCGTCGGCGAGGGCGGTGGCGTCGGTGGGATCGACGTAGCCCGCCGCGCCGAGCTCGTCGAGGGCGTCGAGCGTGGACCGCACCCGCAGCGCGGGATCGTGGCGGCCGTGGACCAGCTGGAGCAGCTGGACCGGCAGCTCGATGTCGCGGATGCCGCCCGGGCCGAGCTTCACGTCGGCGTGGCCGCGGCCCGCGCGCCGAACAGCCTCCTCGCCCCGGGCTCGTAGGGCTCGCAGGGCCCGCAGGTCGTCGGTCGACAGCGGGCGGTCCCACAGGGCGTGGCCGGCGGCCTCGGCGAAGCGCGCACCGACCTCGGCGGCGCCGGCCATCGGGGTGGCCTTCAGCAGCGCTTGGCGCTCCCACGGCTCGGCCCACCGCTCCCAGTACGCGGCGTAGGCATCGACGCTGCGCACCAGCGGTCCGGCGCGACCCTCGGGCCGCAACGCGGTGTCGACCCGGTAGCAGCGCGAGGCCATCTCGACGATGCGGCGTCCGGCCCGCGTGGCCCGCACCGGGTCGCCGTCGGCGACCAGCACCACGTCGACGTCGCTCGCGTAGTTGAGCTCCTCGCCGCCGAGCTTGCCCATGGCGACGACGGCGATCGCCTCGACCGCGGTCAGCTCGACGCACCGCGCCAGCACGGCGCCCGCGAGCCGGCTGAGGGCGGCGGTGGCGGCCACCACGTCGAGCTCCCCCACGAGGTCGGTGGCGGCGATGGCGGTGAGGACCCGGCGCTGGGCGGCGACCAGCTCGTCGGGACCCGCGGCCCGGTGGATCTCGTCGAGCTCGTCCCAGGGCCGGGGATGGCCGAGCCTGGTGACCGCCGAGGGATCGGCGAGCAGGGTGCCGGTGAGCCACTCGCTCGCGCCGAGGACCGCCACCAGCCGAGCGGCGGCGACCGGGTCGGTGCGGACCGCGTCGAGGGCCTCGGGCTGGGCGGTCCGCAGGCGGCGCAGCGCGGGGGCGGCCACCGCGGCGGTGGCGGAGCGTTCGAGCGACCCGTCCACCTCGTCCACGCCCGTCACGCTAACGGGGCGAACGAGGGGCGCTTGTAGGCTCGCCACGTGAGCCGACTGCGGATCGCCGCGTGTCAGATCGATGTGGTCGTGGGCGATCTCGACGGCAACGTCGATCGCGTCCTGGCGGCGCTCGCGGTGGCCGAGGAGGCGGGGTGCGACCTCGCCGTCTTCCCCGAGCTGGCCCTCACCGGCTACCCGCCCGAGGATCTGCTGTTGAAGCCCGGGTTCGTGGCTGCGAACCGGGCTGCGCTGGAGAAGGTGGCGTCGCGCCCCGGCCGGTGCGCGACGGTGGTGGGCTTCGTCGATGTCGACCGCGACCTGCGCAACGCGGCGGCGGTGTGCGCCGAGGGCCGGGTCGTCGGCACCTACCACAAGCGCCTCCTGCCGAACTACGCGGTCTTCGACGAGCAGCGCTACTTCTCGCCCCGCTCGGCCCCGCCGCGGCTGTTCGGCATCGCCGGCGTGCGGGTCGGCGTCTCGATCTGCGAGGACGCCTGGAGCCCCAACGGGCCGATCGCCGAGGCCGCGGCGGGCGGCGCCGAGGTGGTCGTCAACCTCAACGCCTCGCCGTTCCACGCCGGCAAGCTCGCCGAGCGCGAGTCCATGATCGCCACCCGCGCCGCCGACGCGTCGTGCCCGGTCGTCTACGTGAACCTCGTCGGCGGCCAGGACGAGCTCGTCTTCGACGGCGCCAGCTTCGTGGTCGACGCCGGTGGCCGACTCGTCGCCCGCGCCCCCCAGTTCGTCGAGGACGTCATGGTGGTCGACCTCGACATCCGGCCGGTGTTCCGCAAGCGCCTCCTCGATCCACGCGAGCGCCCGGTCGCGCCCCCGCTCGAGTGCGTCGCGGTCACCCCGCCCCGCGCCGTCGACCCGGCCCCGCTCCCCGCGGCGCCCGTGGCCGAGCCCCTCGCTCCCGAGCGCGAGGTCTACGAGGCGCTCGTGCTCGGCACCCGCGACTACGTGCGCAAGAACGGCTTCACCGACGTGGTCATCGGGCTGTCGGGCGGCATCGACTCGTCGCTGGTGGCCGTCATCGCCGCCGACGCGGTCGGCGCCGAGCACGTCCACGGGGTGCTCATGCCGTCGCGCTACTCGAGCGACCACTCGATCACCGACGCCGAGGCGCTCTGCGCCAACCTCGGCATCGAGCACCGCACCATCCCCATCGAGCCCGCCCACGCCGCGCTGCTCGACATGCTGGCGCCCTCGTTCGCCGGCCGCGACCTCGACCTCACCGAGCAGAACGTGCAGTCGCGCATCCGGGGCGTGGTGCTCATGGCGCTGTCGAACGAGCTCGGGTGGCTGGTGCTCACCACCGGCAACAAGAGCGAGAGCGCGGTGGGCTACTCCACCCTCTACGGCGACACCGCAGGGGGGTTCGCGGCCATCAAGGACGTGCCCAAGATGCTCGTCTACGCCCTGTGCCGCGACCGCAACCTGCGGGCCGGGCGCGAGCTCGTCCCCGAGTCGGTGCTCGTCAAGGCCCCGTCGGCCGAGCTGCGCCCCGACCAGACCGACGACCAGAGCCTGCCGCCCTACCCGGTGCTCGACGCGGTGCTCGCCGCCTACGTCGAGGGCGATCACACCGCCGGCGAGCTCGTCGAGCTCGGCTTCGACCCCGAGCTGGTGGCGCGCATCGTGCGGCTCGTCGACCTCGCCGAGTACAAGCGCCGCCAGTCGCCGCCCGGGGTGCGCGTGTCCCCGAAGGCGTTCGGCAAGGACCGGCGCCTCCCCATCACGAACCGGTACCGCGGCTGAGATGACCCACCTCGACGTCGGCACCCGACGGTCCATCGACGCCGTCGTCTTCGACTTCGGCGGGGTGATCACCACCTCGCCGTTCGAGCACATGGCGCGCATCGGCACCGGCGCCGACCCCGACGCCGTGCTCGAGCTGCTCATCGGGCCCTACCACGACGACACCGACCATCCCTGGCACCGCGCCGAGCGGGGCGAGATCGACATCTTCACGTGGATCACCGAGGTCACCGCCGCCGGCGCCGAGGCCGGGGTCACGTTCGACTTCGGGGCCATGCGCGGGGCGCTCGGTGTCGTGCACGACGAGGTCGTCGACCGCATCGCCCGCCTGCGCGTCGAGGGCTACCGCACCGCGCTGCTCACGAACAACGTGCGCGAGGCGGCGGCGTCGTGGCGCGCGATGGTCGACTGCGATGCCCTGTTCGACGTGGTGGTCGACTCCTCGGCCGAGGGGGTGCGCAAGCCCGACCCGCGCATCTACCGGCTCACCCTCGACCGCCTGGGCGTCGACGATCCCGCCCGGGCGGTGTTCCTCGACGACCACGAGGGCAACGTCGCCGGGGCCGCCCGCGCCGGGCTGCGCACCATCCTCGTCGCCGACCCGGCCGCCGCCATCGCCGAGCTCGACGCCCTGCTCGCCGGCTGACCGAGCGGCTTCACGTCGGCCGCCTCGACGGCGTACAGTCGGGGGACGTGCCGGTCGCAGGGGGCGAGCAGCACGGGATCGAAGGGGGATGCATGGCCGATCCGCAGAAGCCGCGAGCGGCGTTCGCACCGTGGGACCGTCGCGAGCTGCCGGGCGCGTTCACCGTCGAGGAGTCCGCCCGTCGGGTCGGCAACTACAAGTGGATCGAGATGAAGCTGTTCGAGGCGCTGGGCGGCTGGGTCGCCACCGTGCCCGAGCTCGACGTCAAGATGCGCCTCGGCACCCACTGCTACCACCACGCCTGGCACGCCGAGCTGTGGCACAAGCGCCTGCCCGAGCTGCGCGAGATGAACCCCGACCGGCTCACCCTCCCGCCCAACGAGGAGATGGAGCGCTTCGTCGAGGCGCTCACCGAGCCCGAGGCGCCCGAGCTCACCATCGAGAAGCTCGTGGGCGTCTACCGGGTGCTGATCCCGCACAAGATCGCGGCCTACACGTACCACCTCAACAACACCAGCACGATCACCGACGCCCCCACCATCCGCTCGCTCAAGTTCGCGCTGGCCGACGAGTTCGACGACTGGCGCGACGGCGAGATGATCATCCAGTCGCTCATCGAGACCCCCGAGGAGGTCCGGCGAGCCGCTGATCGCCAGGCCGAGCTCGAGACGTTGATGTTGGCCGCCGGTGGCATCTGCGGCCCCGGCACGATCGGCAACCCCGCCCACGACGCTCAGGAGGTGTCGGCATGAGGAAGATCTTCCCGCCCGAGGACCTGGCCCGCGACTCGCGCTTCTCGCGCGTCGACCAGATGGCCCAGTTCGACGACCCGCGCTCGGTCAACGGGCGGCGGGGCCGCCCCAACGCCAAGCTCACCCCCGACCTGCCCGAGGCGGCCGAGTCCGCCCGCGCCCTGATGCACGGCATCTTCGTGGGCGAGATCCAGGCGCTCGAGGGCGCCGGGCGCACCTGCTGGGACTTCGAGACCGGCACCGAGGCGCCGTTCGCCCTCAAGCTCGACATGGCCCGCCAGTGCTGGGACGAGGCCCGCCACTGCGAGATCTCGGTGAAGCTGTCCGACCACATGGGATCCGAGATCGGCGAGTTCGGCGAGACGGCGTTCCTCTACCAGGCCGCCTGCAACCCCGACCCCGTGCTGCGCCTCACCGGCGTCAACCGCGCCCTCGAGGGCCTCGCCATCGACGTGTTCAACACCATGAAGGAGTTCGGCGACGTCTCGGGCGACCCCATCCTCGAGTTCTGCGAGGACTGGATGCTGGCCGACGAGGTCACCCACGTGAAGATGGGCTCCGACTGGCTGCGGCGCCTCACCGAGGACGACCCCGAGCGGCGCAAGCAGGCGCTCGAGTTCCAGCGGGTGGTCGACAAGCTGTTCAGCTTCGGCGGCTTCCGCGGCGAGGACGAGGAGAGCCCGATCAAGCTGGCCCGCCGGTTCCGCGAGCTCGCCGGGTTCGACACCGACGAGATCGACGAGATCGCCGAGATCTCCCACCAGGCCCGGCTCGAGGCCACCGAGCGCCAGCAGGCCGCGGCGGCCGCCGCGCAGGGCTGACGTGGCCGAGGTCACCGTCGAGCCGGCGGAGTTCCGCAACGTCTTCTTCGACGCGGCGGAGATCTCGCGGATCGTGGGCTCGCTGTGCGACGACATCGGCCTCGAGGCGCCGGTGCGCCTCGAGGTCGACGAGTCGACGCCGCTCGGCCGGGTCGATCTGGTGTCGCTCGACCCGGTCACGGTGGCGGTGCAGTCGGGCGCGCTCGAGGACAAGAAGCACCCCCGCCACCTCGGCGAGCGCGAGACCGCCGACAACCTGGGCCGCACGCTCGTGAAGGTCACCGACCGGCTCTCGCCCGAGTTCGGCGATCCTCCGCCGGTGGGCGAGGAGATCCCGCTGGCGCTCTACGTGGCGTGGGACACCTACGCCATGGGTCGCCTGGCGCGCCTGGGCTACTACGCCCAGCGCCAGCGTCGGCTCTACGCGTTCCAGCTGCGGCACGGCTTCACCGACGCCGCCACCGCCGCGTTCGACCAGCTGTGGGCCGCCGACTCGCTCACGTGGGCCGACATCGTGGCCTTGAGCGACCAGGCCAGGGCCGGGGCCGACGCCGCCTGACCGCGACGCCGACCCGATCCGCTACACCAGGTCGTGGGCGCTGATGCCCTCGTAGAGGTCGATGTCGGGCGGGGCGGCGAGGATCCCGCTGCACGACTCGGCCATCTCCACCATCTCGGGTGAGTCGAAGTGGCGGCGCTGGGCGTCGGGCGAGTCCCACTTCTCGACGACCACGTGGCGACGGGGCTGGGTGACCGACACCAACAGGTCGATGTTGCGGCAGCCCTCGTGGCCCCGCGACATCACCACGTACTTGGCCAGCACCGCCTGGAGGCGCTCGGGGTCGGCGGCGTCGAAGCGCATCACCACCACGGTGAGCTCGATCTCGTCGGGCGTCGGGCCGGGGGTCGGGTCGGCGGGGCTGTCGCCGTCGTGCGGATCGGCCATGTGTCGCCTCCGTGACCTCTCGAGCTGCTGTGGTGGCGGCCCTTGACCGGACCGGTATCGTGACCAGGGTATTTCGTACATGACGTGGCCGGTGTCACGCCGAGTGCAGGGGTGCACGACGGGCCCCCGACCCGTGGTTCGACGGCGACGTCGAGGAGAAGGTGGAACGTGGCCAAGGAGCGAGTCGAGCGAGACGAGGAAGATCTCGTCCGCCTCTACCTCACCGACATCGGGCAGTACCCACTGCTCACCAAGGACGACGAGGTCCGGCTCGCGCAGGCGATCGAGGCCGGCAACGAGGCTCGGGTCGCGCTCGACGAGGCCACCGACCTCACGCCGTCTCGCAAGCGCGAGCTGCGCAAGCTGGCTCGCGCCGGTGAGGACGCCGAGCGCACGTTCGTGCAGTCGAACCTCCGTCTGGTGGTGTCGATCGCCAAGAAGTACCAGGCGTCGGGGTTGCCGCTGCTCGACCTCATCCAGGAGGGCAACCTCGGCCTGATGCACGCCGTCGAGAAGTTCGACTGGCGCAAGGGCTTCAAGTTCTCCACCTACGCCACCTGGTGGATCCGCCAGGCGATCACGCGCGGCATCGCCAACACGGGTCGCACCATCCGCCTGCCGGTCCACGCCGGCGACACCCTGGCCCGGCTCCAGAAGGCCCGCGCCCGCCTCGAGCTCAAGCTCGGCCGGCCCGCCACCCTCGCCGAGCTGTCGGCCGAGGTGGAGATGCCCGAGGACAAGGTCACCGAGGCGCTGCGCTTCGCCGCCGAGCCGCTCTCGCTCTCCGAGCCGCTGCGCGAAGACGGCGACGCCGAGCTCGGCGACGTGGTCGAGGACCGCTCGGCCGAGTCGCCGTTCGAGGTGGCCGCCACCGCGCTGCTCCCCGACGAGATCTCCCGGCTGCTCGCCCCGCTCGACGAGCGCGAGCGCGAGATCCTCAAGCTGCGCTTCGGCCTCGACCGCGGCGAGCCCCGCACGCTCGAAGAGGTGGGGGAGCACTTCAACCTCACCCGCGAGCGGATCCGCCAGATCGAGGCCCGCGCCATGTCGAAGCTGCGGCACCCGTCGTCCGACACCGGCGCCCGCGACCTCCTCGCCGTCTGACCCCTCGCGGTCGTCCGCGCCAACCACCGTCCATTGAAGCCGGATCGGCGTCATGTCGGTGAGGATCTTCAACGGACGCGGGGTTG
>DATHSN010000264.1:0-7186 GCA_035464115.1 Acidimicrobiales bacterium
AGACTCGGCGACGAGATCGACCGCCGGGCCTTCCGACGCTGCCGCGGCAGACCCGACGGCGGGATCGGCCGCGGCGGTCGACGCTGCCGCGGCAGAGTCAGCGGCGGCGGCGCTGGTGGTGTCGAGGTGGGTGAGCGCGACCCGCAGACCAGCGAGGACCTCGAACCCCTCGGTGGCCGGCAACCGGAACGTGCCCACCACATCACCGAGGTCATCGACGTGCCAGGTGAGCTCACGGCGGGCGTGCGCCGACGCCGCGTCGGCGCGCCGCACCCGCTCACGAGCCCGGGCGATCGTCGCCAGGTGCGCCCCGGTGGCGTGACGGGCCAGGTCCACCAGATCGTCCTCGGTACCTGGATGGGCGATGCGCACCAGCGCCCGCACCTTGGTGTAGCTCAGCTCGCCCGCCGCGAACGCAGCACGGATCACCGGACGCTCCTCGAGCGCTCGCGCCACGCGCACCTGCTCATGAGCCGTCGCCGGCGCGATCCCACACCGCCACGACAACCAGTGCGCGCACGAGTGACACCCCGACGCCTCCCACCCCCGCCGGCGGTCGAACACCGCCACCAGCTCCAGCCACCGACACGTCGCCGCCGCCAGATGCCCCGCCAGTTCGGTGATCTGACCCTCCAACACCTCCACTGCGAACTCGTCGGGATCGGTCACCACATCCGCCACAGCCACGCCTCCTGGTTCGATGAACGACCATCATCCCCAGGGGCAGTGACAGTCCCGACGGGTGATCACGCTGCCGCGGCAGACGCCGGAGTCGGTTCGCGTCCTCGACGCCGACCACGCTGCCGCGGCAGACCCTGCGATCGATCCGCCACCTCGGGCCCGCTCACCCTGCCGCGGCATACAGCGCGGTCCACCCCCTAGATCGAGCCCGCCCACGCTGCCGCGGCAGACCCCGACATCGACCCCCTAGATCGACACCATCCACGCTGCCGCGGCACACAGCGCGGTCCACCCTCCAGATCCAGCCCACCCAAGCTGCCGCGGCACAACGCGCGGTCGATCCCCCTGAACCGGCCGCAGGACGCCTGCCCCGAACGTCGACGAGCCGGCCGGCGTCAGGCGACCACGCCGGGATCGGGCACCAGGTCGCGCACCAACCACTGGAACACCCGCCAGCCGACGTGGTCGGGGGCGAGCGTGGCGGCAGCCGTCGCCGCCGCCTCGTCGGAGATCGCCCGGCCCTCGGGCGCCTTCACGTGCACCTCGGCCACCCGCTCGGCCATCACGAACCAGCCGACGGCGGCCTCCACGGAGCGACCCACGGTCAACAGGCCGTGGTTGCGCAGGATGCACAGCTTGGCGTCGCCGAGCGCGGCGGCGATGCGCTCGCCCCCGGCGGTGGTGAGGACCTCGACCTCCTCGTCGTCGAACAGCGCCTGGTCGCCGACGAACGCGCACGACTCCTGGCTGAGCGCCCGGAACGGGGCGACGTTGGCCGACCACGGGGTGCCGTAGCCGGTGTGGGTGTGGGCCGCGCTCACCACGTCGGGGCGCGCTGCCAGCAGGGGCGCGTGGATGTGGAACCCGGCGGTGTTCACCGACCGGGGCCGACCCTCGGCGTCGGTGACCGCACCGTCGGGGCCGACCCGCACCAGATCGCCGACGGTGGCGGCCCGGAACGGCACTCCCCAGTCGAGCACCCAGAAGTGGTCGGGGTGCTCGGGATCACGGGCGCTGATGTGGCCGTCGCCGAGCTGCCCCCAGCGCAGCGCGCCGAAGACCCGGTAGCCGAGGGCGCACATCCGCAACCGGTGGGCGCGCTCGTCGTCGACCGACCGCACCGCGTCGATCGGGTCGACGCCCCCGAACGCGGGGTACGCGCTCTCGGTGTGTCCCATCGACGGGTCGGTGGCGGGCGGGACGTCCACGGACGTGCTCTGGGCCATGGGGGCGAACGTAGCGCCATGGGTGGGGCCGCCTACGCTGCGACGACCACGTCCGCGCTCGGCTGAACTGGTTCACGCGTGACCGCCACGACCGCCTCCCCTTCGCCACTCGCGCCCATCGGCGGCGCCGCCGTGCCCCGAGCGCTGCCGTACCTGCCCGGGCTCGACGGCCTGCGCGCCCTGTCGGTCCTCGCCGTGGTGGGGTACCACGCCGACGTCACCGGCCTCTCGGGTGGGTTCCTCGGCGTCGAGGTGTTCTTCGTCCTGAGCGGGTACCTCATCACCACCCTCCTCGTCGCCGAGCGCGAGCGCACCGGCTGGATCGACCTCGCCGACTTCTGGCGGCGTCGGGCGCTGCGCCTGCTGCCCGCGGTGGCGGTCATGCTCGCCGCGGTGAGCGCGGGTGCCCTGCTGGTGTGGCGCGACGCGCTCGACCAGCTGCGCGGCGACGTCGTCGCCGCCGTCCTCTACATGAGCAACTGGTGGCAGATCGTGGAGGACCGGTCGTACTTCGAGTCGACCGGACGGCCGCCCATGCTCCAACACCTGTGGAGCCTCGCCGTCGAAGAGCAGTTCTACCTGCTGTTCCCGCTCGTGCTCGCGGTGGCGCTGCGGCGCTCCCGTCGCACCCTCGTGGCCGCCGGTCTCGTGGCCGTCGGTCTCGCGTCGGCGTGGTGGATGTCGGCCCTGCACGAGCCCTACGCCGATCCCTCACGCGTCTACTACGGCACCGACACGCGCCTGTCGGGCCTGTTGCTGGGAGCGGCGCTCGCGTTCGTCGTCGTGCCCGGCGCGTCGCGACGACCCGGGCGCAGGGTGCTGTCGCCCACCGACGCCGTCGGCGTGGCCGGGCTGGCGGTGCTCGCCTGGGCCTTCGTGCGCATCAACGAGTTCGACCCGTTCGTGTACCGCGGCGGGTTCGTGATGGTCGACCTGGCCACCCTCGCCATCATCGTCGCCGTCGCCCGCACCGACGGCGCGCTGGGCCGGATCCTCGGTGTCGGTCCCCTGCGCTGGGTCGGCACCCGGTCCTACGCCATCTACCTGTGGCACTGGCCGATCGTGGTCGTCACCCGGCCGGGGCTCGACATCGCCCTCGACGGCCCCGCCCTGGTGGCGCTGCGCGTCGGGCTCACCCTGGCGCTGGCCGAGGCGAGCTACCGCTTCGTCGAGCGGCCGATCCGGGCCGGCGAGCTGCGCCTGTGGCCGTCGCGGGGGATCATGCACGCAGCGCCGGGACGCATCCGCTACGTGTTCCCGGTCGTCGCCGTCGCCACCCTCCCGCTCGTGGCGGTGATGGCAGGCGTCGGCGCCGCCCCCAGCTCGCCCGCCACCGAGCTCGTCGTCGCCGCGCCCGAGGCCCCGGGTCCACCCTCGCCCGCCACCGGGCCGGGTGGTGCGGCCGGCGACCGACCGTCGGGCACCGAGGCCCCGACCGCCCCCGTGCCCGCGCCCACCAGCGCGTCGACCGGTCCGGCCGTGCCCGACGAGACCCCGTCCACCACCGCCGACGCCACACCCAGCGAGGCCCCGCCGGCGCCCGTCGCCACCGCGGCGGGCACGCCGACGGTCGCCGCCGCCCCGCCGTCGGTGCTGGCCATCGGCGACTCCGTGATGCTCGGGGCCGCGCCGGCCCTCGAGGCGGCGGTGCCGGGGATCGTGGTCGACGCGTCCGTCGCCCGCCAGCTGCCCGACGCCACCGCTTCGTTGCGCTGGTGGATGAGCGAGACCGACAGCATCGACGTCGTGGTGGTGCACGTCGGCACCAACGGCGCCTTCGGCGACGCCCAGCTCGACGAGCTGGCCAGGGCCGCGGCCCCGGCGCGCCTGGTGCTGCTCGAGGCGAGCGCGCCACGGGCCTGGATCCCGCTCGTCAACGAGCGGCTCGCATCCGGCGCCGCCCGCCACGACGGCACCCTGGTGCGCTGGCGCGATGCCGTCGACGCCGCCGGCGGACCCGGTCCCGACGGCATCCACCTGCCCCCACGCGCCGCCGGCGCCTACGCCGAGGTGGTCGCCGCCGCGGTCCGCCAGGCGGCCGGCACCTGATCCCGCCGGACCCGATCCGCCGGCGGGAGTACCGTCGCATCGTGCCCACCGCCATCTCGGTCCAGGGCCTGGTGAAGACCTTCGGCCCCACACGCGCCCTCGACGGCCTCGACCTCGAGGTCCGCACCGGCGAGGTCCACGGCTTCCTCGGTCCCAACGGAGCCGGCAAGACCGTCACCATCCGCATCCTGCTCGGACTGCTGCGCCAGGACAGCGGCGAGGCGCGCCTCCTCGGCGGGGATCCGTGGACCGACGCGGTGGCGTTGCACCGCCGCCTCGCCTACGTGCCCGGCGACGTCAACCTGTGGCCCAACCTCACCGGCGGCGAGGTCATCGGGCTGCTCGGGCGGCTGCGCGGCGGCATCGACGCGCGCCGGCGCGACGACCTGCTCGAGCGGCTCGACCTCGATCCCCGCAAGCGCGGGCGCAGCTACTCCAAGGGCAACCGCCAGAAGGTGGCGCTGGTCGCCGCGCTGGCGTCCGACGCCGAGCTGCTGGTCCTCGACGAGCCCACATCGGGCCTCGACCCGCTGATGGAGGCCGTCTTCCAGGACTGCATCCTCGAGGCCAAGGCCGAGGGTCGCACCGTGCTGCTCTCGAGCCACATCCTCGCCGAGGTCGAGCGCCTGTGCGACCGGGTGAGCATCATCCGCCTGGGGCGCACGGTGCAGACCGGCACCCTCGCCGAGCTGCGCCACCTGACCCGCACCCAGATCGAGGCCACCACCGAGCGGCCGGTCGACGGCCTCGACCGGCTCCCGGGCGTCCACGATCCCGCCTCCGCGGACGGCACCGTCCGCTTCGACGTCGACTCCGACCACCTCGACGGCGTGCTGCGCCACCTCACCGAGTTCGGTGTGCGCACCCTCATCAGCCAACCGCCGACGCTCGAGGAGCTGTTCCTGCGCCACTACGGCGACGAGCTCGGCGAGGCGGGGGCGGCGACCGACGCGCCCCCCGACGACGTCGCCGCCTCCTCGAGATGAGCGCGCTCACCGGCACCCGCACGCTCGTGCGCTTCGCGCTGCGGCGCGACCGGGTGCGCCTGCCCACGTGGATCGCGGCGATCACCGCGCTCATGGCGGTCTCGGCGGCCAGCGTCGTCGGGCTCTACACCACCGAGGCCGAGCTGCTCACCTACAGCCGCCTCGTCCAGGGCAACGCCGCCATGGTGGTGCAGGCCGGCCCCGGCTTCGGGCTCGACGAGCCGACCACGGGGGCGATCGTCGTCAACGAGGCGCTGCTGTGGGGTGTGGTGGCCGTGGGCCTGATGGGCGTCTTCGCGGTGGCGCGCCACACCCGCGCCGAGGAGGAGACCGGGCGCGCCGAGCTGCTGCGCGCCACCGTCGTGGGCCGCGACGCACCCGCCGCGGCCACCGCCGTCGTGGTGGCGCTCGCCGACCTGGCCGTGGGCGCCCTCGTCGCCCTGGCCCTCGTGGTGCTCGGGTTGCCGGTCGCCGGGTCGATCGCGCTCGGCGCCGCCCTCGCCGCCGCCGGTGCGGTGTTCGCCGCGGTCACCGCCGTCGCCGCGCAGGTCACGACCACCGCACGCGGCGCCATCGGGATCGGGGTCGGCGCCATCGGTGTGTCGTTCGTGCTCCGCGCCATCGGCGACGTGCGCGGCGGACCGCTCTCGTGGTTCTCGCCCATCGGCTGGGCCCACCGGGTCCGCCCCTTCGCCGACGAGCAGTGGTGGGTGCTGGGGCTGGCCGTCGCCGTCGCCGCCGCGCTCACCGGCCTCGCGTTCGCGCTCACCGCGCGGCGCGACCTGGGCGCGGGGCTGCTGTCGGAGCAGCCCGGTCCGGCCGAGCCGGCCGAGTGGCTGCTGAGCCCCCTCGGGCTCGCCGTCCGGCTGCAGCGGGGAGCGCTCATCGGCTGGGTGTCGGGGCTCGCGGTGCTGGGCGCCTTCTACGGCGTGGTCGGCGACGAAGCCGAGCAGATGATCGCCGACAACCCCGACCTCGCCGACTTCTTCGCCCAGCTCGGCAGCGGGTCGGTGGTCGACGCCTTCTTCGCCACGGGCCTGTTGATGCTGGCGCTCATGGCCTCGGGCTTCACCGTGTCATCGGTGCTGCGGCTGCGGAGCGAGGAGACGGCCGGCCGCGCCGACCCCCTCCTGGCCGGGGTGGTCCCCCGGCGGCGGTGGATGGCGTCGCACCTGGTGGTCGCGCTCGTGGGGTCCCTCCTCGTGGTGGGCGCCGGTGGGGTGGGCGCGGGGGCCGGCTACGCCATCGTCACCGGCGACGCCAGCCAGGTCGCCCGCCTGCTCGGCGCCGCGCTGGTGCACCTGCCGGCCGTGGCCGTGCTGGGCGCGCTGACGGTGGCCCTCTTCGGCCTGATCCCGCGCTGGGCGCTGCTCGGGTGGGCCGGGGTCGCGGTGGCCGTGGTGGTCGGCATCTTCGGCGAGCTGCTCCAGCTCCCCGACGCGGTGCGCGCCGTGTCACCGTTCGAGCACGCGCCCGCCCTCCCCGCCGCCGAGCTCGACCTGATGCCGTTGGCGGTCACGGCCGCCGTGGCCCTGGCGCTGGGCGCAGCCGGGTTCCTCGGCTTCCGCGCCCGCGACGTCGACCTCTGACCCGCATCGGCCTCGGGCGAGCTAGCTGGAGCGGACCTGGCGACCGCCGTCGCTCGCCCAGCGTCCCCGCAGGCCCCCCTGCAGCGAGTCGAGCGTCCGCAGCTGCGCCACCACGCCGACCAGGGCGATCGCCACGTAGAGCAGCCACCACCCCGGCGCCTCCTGGATGCGGTCGGCCACCGACACCGACTCGAGGTCCGACGCGTCGAGCGCGCCGACGAGCAACATCACCCCCGTGACCGACGCCGTGGCGCCGGCCATGGCGGTCAGCACCGTGAGCAGCACCATGGGCACGTCGGCGACGATCGCCACGAAGGCGAGGAGGGTGCCGGCGACGAGGCCGCCGAGCACGATCGCCCACGCCCAGCTCACGTCGAGCGCCACCATGAGGCTCGACCCGAGCGCGAAGCCGATGGCGCCCATCCCGATGAGGACCGACACCTCGTAGTACGTGTAGACGAGCACGCCGAACAGCGCCGCCACGGCCACCCCGCCGAGCCACGAGGCGAGGCCACCGAGGAGCCCGTCGCCGGTGACCGCCCCGATCGCGGCCGCCCCGACCACGAACCCGGTGAACGCGCCCCACACCGGGATGACCAGCCGCATCGTCAGATAGCCACGGAGGGCGAAGAGCGCCCCCACCGCGAGCGCCAGG
>DATHSN010000265.1:0-2143 GCA_035464115.1 Acidimicrobiales bacterium
CGACGAGCGCCGCCAGCAGTCCGCCGATGAGCAGCACCGCCGCCGTCTCCCGACAGAGCGTCGCCGCGGCGGCCAGGGCCGCCGACCACCCGTCACGCCGCTGCCGCCAGGCCACCACCGAGCCGAGGATCAGCGGGACGACCCACAGCTCGACCAGCATCCACGACTCCCAGCTCGCCTCGTTGGCGAAGCCCGTGGAGCGGCCGGCGTAGAGCAGGAAGAGCGTGACCCACGGGATGACCAGGGGCCGCGCCGTGATCCGGGTGAGGAGGACCGTGGACCCGAGGACGACGATCACGAGGAACAGCCCGTATAGGGCGCCGGGGGGGAAGAGCTCCCAGAACCAGAAGGGGGAAGGGAGCCGGTAACCGCGGGCGTGGCCGATCGTTGTGTCGATGTCCAGAAACGCTTGGCGCATCGCGGCGTAGTAGCCCTCGCCCGCCCGCATGTAGCCATGGGTGCGGAGGAAGGCGAGGTGGTCGATGTGGGCCGCTGATCGGATGCCGACCCACAGCCACCACATGACGACGAGAGCCAGCGAGACGATCAGCGAGACGACGAGCGGGGCGCGGGCCCGCGGCGGCCGTTCACCCGATGTTTCCCCGACCGCGGCGGAGCCGCTGGGTACGCTCGACCCCATGGCTCCCGCGTCGGCCGCAGCCCGCCCGCTGTGAGCGAGTTCATCGTCATCACCGGCATGTCGGGGGCCGGGCGGTCCCAGGCGGCCGACCACCTCGAGGACCTCGGGTGGTTCGTCATCGACAACCTCCCCGCCGAGCTCATCGGCAAGGTCGCCGAGCTGGCCTCGGCCCCGGGGGCGTCGTTCTCCAAGGTGGTCCTCGTCGTCGGCCCCGGGCCCGGCTTCGACGACGTGCTCCCCGCCCTGCAGGCGGTGCGCGCCGGCGACACCCCCGTGCGCATCCTCTTCCTCGACGCCAGCACCGACGTGCTCGTCCGCCGCTACGAGTCGACCCGCCGCCGCCACCCCCTCGGTGACGCCACCCGCCTCGCCGACGCCATCGAGACCGAGCGCCAGCAGCTGGCGAGCGTGAAGGACGCCGCCGACGTGGTGGTCGACACCAGTGACCTCAACGTCCACCAGCTGCGCGACCGCCTCATCGGGCTGTTCGCCGGCGACGAGCACCCCGACGGGCGCATGCGCACCAGCGTCGTGTCGTTCGGCTACAAGCACGGCCTGCCCCTCGACGTCGACGTGGTCATCGACTGCCGCTGGCTCCCCAACCCCCACTGGGTCGAGGAGCTGCGCCCCCAGACCGGCCTCGACGCCCCCGTGCGCGACTACGTCCTCGGCCAGCCCCAGGCCGAGGAGTTCCTCAAGCGCCTCGAGTCGCTGTTCGAGCTGGTGCTCCCCGCCTTCGTCGACGAGGGCAAGAGCTACCTCACCATCGCCATCGGCTGCACCGGCGGTCGCCACCGCTCGGTCGCCATCTCCGAAGCCCTCGCCGAGCGCCTGGCCGCCCACGGCGTCGCACCCAAGGTGGTGCACCGCGACATCGGGAAGTAGTCCCGGGTCGACACCGACCTGTGTCACTGGCACACGGGCGGGGTACATGATCGAATCGCCAGTGGACCAACAGGAGGCCCCCACACAATGACCATCCGCGTCGGAATCAACGGCTTCGGCCGCATCGGCCGCAACTTCTTCCGAGCCGCCAAGCAGGCAGGCGCCGACATCGACTTCGTCGCCGTCAACGACCTGGGCGACAAGAAGACCATGGCCCACCTGCTCAAGTACGACACCGTCATGGGTCGACTCGGCAGCGAGGTCAACGTCACCGACGACGGCCTCGAGATCGACGGCGACGCCCTCAAGGTCCTCGCCGTGCGCGACCCCAAGGAGCTGCCCTGGGGCGAGCTCGGCGTCGACGTGGTCATCGAGTCCACCGGCTTCTTCACCGACCGCGACAAGGCCGCCGGCCACCTCGAGGCGGGCGCCCCCTACGTCCTCATCTCGGCCCCGGGCAAGGACGCCGACGCCACCATCGTGGTCGGCGTCAACGACGACATCTTCGACCCCGAGCAGCACAAGATCATCTCCAACGCCAGCTGCACCACCAACTGCTTCGTGCCGCTGGTGAAGGTCCTCGACGACGCCTTCGGCCTCGAGAAGGGCCTCATGACC
>DATHSN010000266.1:0-1611 GCA_035464115.1 Acidimicrobiales bacterium
CGTTGCGCTCGGCCTCCGAGACGTCGAACCAGTCGTAGCCGTGGCCGAGCACCAGGCGGTGGTCGGGCCCGAGCCGGAGCTCGTCCTCGATCCCGGCCGAGCCGGTGGTGGAGGCGGTCTCGGCGAAGGGGAGGGTCTCGTCGCCCCGCTCCTCGTGGGTGTCCCGCTTGGAGTTGAGGGAGGCGCGCAGGGTGTGGGTGTCGCCGAGTCTCGACTCGAGGATGGCGGTGCCGCCGAGAATCGAGTCGGAGAAGGTGCTGCGCGACAGGCGGTCGCGGTACTCGAGGTCGGCGTAGGAGTCGTAGTTGTCCTCGTGGTCGTGGTAGAAGAGCTTGCCCTTGACGACCAGCCCCTCGGCGAGGCGCTGCCGCACGTCGAGGTCGACGCCGGCGTCGCGGTAGTCCGGCATCCTGGCCAGTTGCGAGAAGGCGGGCCGGTTCAGGAACACCCGCACCTCGTCGACCGCCGGCGGCAGGCCCTTGGACATGGTGAGGTGGTGGAGGTTGAGCCAGTACTCGGCGTCGGGGCCGTTGTCGAGGCCGACCTTGAACCAGGCGGCGTCGCGGGTCACGTCCGAGTTGGTCCGCTCGCCCTCGCCCTGGAGGAGGGCCGGGATGGTGCTCGACGGCGCGCGGTACACGATCCGCCCCTCGACCGGCTCGAAGTCCCCGGAGACGTCCCAGCCGTCGCGCTCCTGGTGGCTGTAGTCGAGCCAGTAGCTGAGCTTGCCGCGGCGGGCGCCGTGGCTGAGGGAGAGGTTGGCGACACCGTTGCCGCCGAGCTCGGCGGTGACCTCCGTGGAGGGGGTGGCGGCCGCTTGCTTGGTGATGATGTTGATCACTCCGCCCATGGCGTTGGCGCCGTAGAGCACCGACGCGGCGCCCTTGCTGACCTCGATGCGGGCGACGTTGGAGGTCGGGATCTGGTTGAGGTCGAGCAGGCCGTAGGTCGTCTCGTAGAAGGGCACGCCGTCGACCATGACCAGGATCTTCGACTGGTCGAAGCCGTGGATCGAGACCCGGGGCTCGTTCTTGCGCCCGGTGGAGACCCGGACGCCGGGCACCGTCACCAGCGCCTCGGCGACGGTGCGGGCGTTGCGGGCCACGATCTCGTCGGCGGTCACGACCTCGACGTCGACCACCTCCACCGGCGGCGCCTCCTCGGTGACGGTGATCGTCCCGAGGGTGTAGTGCCGGTAGCCTTCCGGGATCGGCGTGGGGGTTGGCTGGGTGTTCTGGGCGATCGCGACCGGCGCGCCGAGCACTGCGATCACCACCAGACAACGGGCCATCGGCGTCATGCTGCGCTCTCCTTTCCAAGCACGGGAGGCCGGCGGGTTGCCCCGCCGACCCTCGGCCCCGGACCGCCTCGGTCCCGGGCCTCGCCCGCGCCCTCCCGGAGGGACGACGCGGGTCGGAGAACCACATCGTGGCGGGCCGATTATGTCACGGTGGGCGAGCCCTTGTCGCGACGACTGCGCCTCCACAACGGTCGTTCCGGCACCGCCGTCCCATCCCACGCACCCGCAACTTGACAAACTCCCCCCATAGCGTGCCAGGTACGGCGACTTGACAAACTCGCCAAGAGGTCTGTCGCCGCAGTGTCGACGAT
>DATHSN010000267.1:0-8634 GCA_035464115.1 Acidimicrobiales bacterium
GTCGACGAGCGCGGCGTGGTCCACCGCGTAGGCGAGGTGGCGGGCCTGCGCCGGCCGGTCGCCGTCGCCGGCCTGCCACGAGCGCAGCCAGCGGCCGTCGTCGCGTCGCAGGTTGGCGAGGAGGAACTCGCCATTGGCGACCGCCGCCGCCCGCCAGTCGTCGCGCCCGGTGACCGCCGCGGCCTCGGCGAGGGTGGCGAGCATGAGCGCGTTCCACTCGGTGAGGACCTTGTCGTCGAGCCCCGGGCGCACCCGCTGCTCGCGGTGGGCGAACAGCCGGGCCCGGGCCCGCTCCACCTCGGGGGGCGCAGCGAGGTTCCCGATCTCGGGGCGGAACAGGATGTTGCGATCCTCGAAGTTGCCGTCGTCGGTGACCCCGAACCAGGCGCGGAACGCGGCGGCGTCGTCGCCGAGGACCTCGTCGACCTCGGCCGCGTCCCACACGTAGAACTTGCCCTCGACCCCTTCGGAGGCGGCGTCCTCGGCGGAGAAGAAGCCGCCGTCGGGGTGGCGCAGGTCGCGCAGCACGTAGTCGACGATGCCGTCGAGCACCCGCCGGTGGTCGCCGCGCCCGGTGACCTGCCAGGCGTGCAGGTACACCCGGGCGAGCAGGGCCTGGTCGTAGAGCATCTTCTCGAAGTGGGGGACCAGCCACACCCGGTCGACCGAGTAGCGGGCGAAGCCTCCGCCGAGGTGGTCGTGGATGCCGCCGGCCGCCATGGCGTCGAGGGAGCGCTCGACCATGGCGAGGGTGTCGGGGTCGCCGGAGCGCCGATGGGCCCGCAGCGCCAGCTCGAGGCTCATGGTCTGGGGGAACTTGGGGGCGCCCCCGAAGCCGCCCCACTCGGCGTCGAACTGCTGGCGGAGCTGGGCCAGCGCGGCGTCGAGCACCTCGGCGCCGGGGAGCTCGTCGGCCGCGGTGAGCTGGTCGGCGGTGGCGGCGATGGCCTCGGTGAGGCGGGCGGCCTGGTCGGCGATGTCGTCGCGCTTGGTGCGCCAGGCCTCGTCGATGGCGTCGAGGAGCTCGACGAACGACGGCATGCCCCCTCGCCGGGTCGGGGGGAAGTAGGTGCCGCCGAAGAACGGGCGGCCGTCGTGGTCGACGAACACGGTCATCGGCCAGCCGCCGTGACCGGTCATGGCCTGCACCGCCTCCATGTAGATGGCGTCGACGTCGGGGCGCTCCTCGCGGTCGACCTTGACGTTGACGAACCGCTCGTTCATCACCGCCGCGGTGGCGGGGTCCTCGAACGACTCGTGGGCCATCACGTGGCACCAGTGGCAGGCCGAGTAGCCCACCGACACCATCACCGGCACGTCGCGCCGGCGGGCCTCGGCGAAGGCGTCGTCGCCCCACGGGAACCAGTCGACCGGGTTGTCGGCGTGCTGGCGCAGGTAGGGGCTCGTCTCGTCGGCGAGGCGGTTCATGGGACCGAGGGTAGGGCGACGGGTACTGTCCCCGACCATGGACGTGAGCCTCGAGGGGAAGGTCGCGCTCGTCACGGGCGCGTCGAAGGGCATCGGTCGGGCCATCGCCACCACGCTGGCCGAGGCCGGCGCCGCGGTGATGCTGTCGTCGCGCAAGCAGGACGCGCTCGACGCGGCGGCGGCGACGATCGACGGGGAGACCGCCACCTTCGCGGCCAACGCCGGCGATCCCGAGCAGGCCGCGGCGTGCGTGCAGGCCACCGTCGACCGCTTCGGCGGCATCGACATCCTCGTCAACAACGCGGCCACCAACCCCTACATGGGGCCGACGCTCGGCATCGACCTGGGCCGCTACGACAAGACCTGGCAGGTGAACCTGCGGGGCCCCCTCGTGTGGACCCAGGAGACCTGGGCCCGGTCGATGAGCGAGCGTCCGGGGGCGTCGATCATCAACATCGCGTCCATCGGCGGGCTGTCGGTGGAGACGTCGATCGGCATCTACAACACCACCAAGGCCGCGCTCATCCACCTCACCAAGACCCTCGCCGCCGAGCTCGGGCCGACGGCCCGGGTCAACGCCATCGCCCCCGGCCTGGTGAAGACCGACATGGCCCGGGCGCTGTGGGAGCCCAACGAGGCCGCGCTGGGCGCCCGCAGCCCGCTCGGTCGCCTCGGTGAGCCCGACGACATCGCCAACGCCGCGCTGTTCCTCGCGTCCGACCTGTCGTCGTGGATCACCGGCCACACGCTCGTGGTCGACGGTGGCGCCCTCATCCGCCCCGGCGGCTGACGGCTACCCTGACCGGACCCGCCGCCGACCCCGAGCCCGGAGCCATGCCCCGCTACACGCCCCCCGCCGGACCCGACGACGACCTGCCCGACCTGCGCCGGCGGAACCCCCTGGTGTGGTGGGTCGCCGTGATCATGGCTGCCTCGATGGTGTTCGGCACGGTGGCGGGCACCCTCGTCGTGCTGCTGTAGCGGCCGGGGTCGGAGCCGCCGCGGCGGCGCCGGATCAGCCCTCGAGGGCGAGGTAGAGCGCGAAGGCGCCGACGGCGGCGGCCACGACGGGCCACGGCACGCCCAGGGCGAGGACCAGCACGGCCACCACCGCGGCCACGACGGCGAGGAGCACCCGCCGGAGGCGACGGCGGTCGGACGATCGTTCGGTGGGCGACGCGTTCACCCGTCCAGTCTCGCCGCGCCGCGCCCGGCGCGCGCCGATACCGTCGACGCGGTGGACGACCCCGGCGACGTCCCCCTCCTCGATCCGATCGGGGTCGGCGGCGAGAACGACCCGCCGTCCGATGCGGTGGTGGTGGTCGGTCGGGGCCCGTCGCGGCTCGGGCTCGGTGCCCTGGTCGTGGTGGCGCTCGGCGTGGCCGCGCTGTGGTGGTGGCCGACCGGTGACGCCGACGAGTCGGCCGTGCCCCCGACCAGCGTGCCGCCGGTCACCGTCCCGCCGACCAGTGTCCCGCCGATCAGCGTTCCGCCGACCAGCGTCCCGCCGGGCCCTGCGCCGTCGGCTGATGGCGCCGCGCCGCCGCCGGCCGCGCGCCGGCTCACGGTGGTGCTGCGGGGCGCCGACACCGTCTCGGTGGTCGACCTCGACGCCGTGGGTCGGGCCGTCACGGTGGTGGTCGACGGACCGACCGATCCGTCGATCGATGCCGCCACCGCCGCGATCGTCGGGCCCGGGCAGATCGCCGTGGCCGGGCGCGACGGCATCGTCCTCGTCGATCGCGATCTGCGCCTGCGGGGCCCGACGGTCGCCGTCGACGCGCACGGCCTGGTCGCGGCGGGTGACGACGGCCAGGTGTGGGCGGTGTCGCGGCCCGCCGCTCCCGATCCGGTCGAGACCGCGCCGCAGGTCCAGCTCGTCGACCTGGCCGACGGACGCGTCCTGGCGTCGACCGAGCTGGTCGCCGGGGCCCGGGTGGCGGGGGCGACGGACGCGGGCCTGGTCGTGGTCGAGCCCGGTGGCTCGGCGCTGCTGTCGGTCGACTCGTCCGGTCGGGCCAGCGGTCGCCTGGTGTCGACGGGCGTCCCGCTCGCGGCCGGGGTCGATCGCGTCGGGCTCGTCGAGTGCGACGGCCGGTTCCGCTGCGTGCTGGCGACGCGCGACGACGACGGCACCCTCGTGCGGGCGTTGCCGTTCGGCGACCGCCCGGGCGCCATCCGGGTGCTCGACGCTGCCGTCACCCGAGATGCCCTGGCGCTGGTGGTCGACGACCCCGGTGGGGGCGTCGACGGCGTCGAGCTGCTGGTGGTCGACCTGGCGCCCCGGGGTGAGGTGCGGCGGGTGGCGACCTTCGATCGTTCGTCGCCCCCGGCGGGTGTGGCCTGGTCGCCCGACGGCACCGTGCTGGTGTGGCGCGCCCCCGACGGTGCCGAGGGCCGGGGGCGCATCGGTGCCCACGACCGCACCACCGGGGTGACCGGCGTGGTCGCCGCGCCGATCGCCCTCGACGGTCGGCTGGTCGGGCTGCTGGGCCCGGCCGAGCGACCGTTCGTGGGTCCCTCCACCGGCGTGCGCTGAGCGGTCGGCCCGGGCTACAGGCGGGTGCGGACCACCTTGCCGAGGGCGGTGCGGGGCAGGCGCTCGACGAGCTCGAGTGATCGGGGCGCGCACCACGCGGGGAGCGCGGCCCGCACGTGGCGGCGCAGCTCGTCGAGGTCGGGGGGACGCCGGGCGTCGGCGGGCACGATGACGGCGACCACCCGTTGCCCCCACTCGGGGTCGGGGCGGCCGATGACCGCGGCCTCGGCCACGCCGGGGTGGCGTTCGAGCTCGGCCTCGACGGGGGTGGGCCACACGTTCTCGCCGCCGGTGATGATGAGGTCGCCCCGGCGGCCGAGCACGGTGACCCGCCCGGTGGCGGCGTCCACCCCGCCGAGGTCGCCGGTGGGGAGCCATCCGTCGGCGGTGCGCGGGTCGGTGCCGTCGCGGTAGGCGCGGAGCAGCATCGGGCCCCGCACGTGGAGCTCGCCGTCGACGGCGCGGACCTCGACCCCGTCGAGCGGGAACCCGTCGTAGACGATGCCGCTGCCGGTCTCGGTCATGCCGTAGGTGGCGACGGCGTTGGCCGGCCGGTCGGGGGGCGGGGCCGACCCGCCGAGGACGATCCGCTCGAAGCGGGTGGGGTCGATGCGAGCCAGGGCGGTGGCCACGAGCGACACGTGGGTGGCGCCCCGGTCGGCGGCGTCGGTGACGGCGGCGGCGTCGAAGCCGGGGTGGACCTCGAGCGGGGTGCCGGTGAGCAGGGCCCGGGTGACGACCGACAGACCGCCCACGTGGGCGAGGGGCAGGCAGGCGAGCCAGCGGTGGCGGGTCGGGTCGACGGCGAGGCGGCGGGAGGTGGCGGTGGCCGAGGCGGCGACCGCGTCGTGGGTGAGCACCACGCCCTTGGGGGTGCCGGTGGTGCCGCTGGTGGCGACGACGAGGGCGTCGCCGGGCTCGACGGGCCGGCCGCCGGGGTGACGTCGACGGGCGCCGTCGACGTGGACCACCACGGTCGGCGCCAGCGCGTCGAGCAGCTGGTCGCGCGCGGCCGGGGGGAGGCGCGGGTCGATGGGGGCCACCGCGTCGCCGTCGTCCCACGCCCGCCGCAGCGCGTCGACCCACGCCGGTCCCGCGGGACCCTCGAGGGCGACGAGCTCGTGCACGCCGTCAGGCTACGGGCGGGGTCGGCCGGCGGAGCGGCGCCGGCGTCGCCGTACGCTGACCCGCCGTGAACCCGTGGATCGCCGGCGCCCGACCCCGAACCCTCCCTGCGGCGGTGGTCCCCGTCGCGGTGGGCACCGCAGCGGCGGTCGGCGAGGCCGACATCGTCGCCTGGCGCGCCGGCGCCGCGCTCGTCGTGGCCCTCGCCCTGCAGGTCGGGGTCAACTACGCCAACGACTACAGCGACGGCGTGCGCGGCACCGACGCCGACGGCGCCCGGGTCGGCCCGGTGCGCCTCGTCGGGTCCGGGCTGAAGTCGCCGGGCGCGGTGAAGCGGGCTGCGTTCGCCGCGCTCGGGGTCGCCGCGGTGGCCGGGCTGGCCCTCGCCGTCGCCGTGGGATGGGAGCTGCTGGTGGTGGGGGCGGCGGCGATCGCCGCGGCGTGGTTCTACACCGGTGGGTCGCGTCCCTACGGCTACGCCGGGTTCGGCGAGGTCTTCGTGTTCGTGTTCTTCGGGGTGGTCGCCACCGTCGGCTCGGCCTACGTGCACACCGGGGAGGTGTCGACGCTCGCACTCGTGGCGTCGGTGCCGGTCGGGCTCCTGGCCACCGCCCTGTTGGTGGTGAACAACCTGCGCGACATCCCCGGCGACACCGCGGCCGGCAAGCGCACGCTGGCGGTCCGCCTGGGCGACCGGGCCACGCGGGGGCTCTACGTCGGGCTGTTGGTCGTCACCTTCCTGGTGATCCCGCCGCTGGCCGGGCTGGGCCGCATCGGTGCCGTCGTGGGCCTGCTCGGCATCCCCTTCGCCCGTCGCCCCGTCACCGCGGTGCTGTCCGGGGCCCATGGCCCGGGCCTCATCCCGGTGCTGGGCGCCACCGGTCGGGTGCAGCTCATCACCGGGCTGGCCCTCGCGATCGGGATGGCCGCGACGGGCTGAGCCGGCAGCACTGGGTGGCGCATGGGTGAGGAGCCGCTGCCGCTCGGGGCGCAGCTCCCGGGCTCGACGGCGATCGCCCGGTCAGCCCAGGAGATCGAGCCAGGGGCGCAGGACGGCGAGGAACGCGGCGGGTTGCTCGAGGTGGGCGGTGTGGCCGGCGCCGGCGACGGTGGCGAAGGTGGCGTTGGCGCCGATCCCGGCGGCGAGCCGCTGGCCCAGGGCGACGAACTTGGTGTCGTCGGCCCCGGCGACCACCAGCGTGGGCGCCGAGATCTCGCCGAGGCGGTGCCACGACGGCTCCTGGGTGCCGGTGCCCGCCAGCCGCAGCGACGACGCCAGCCCGGCGGCGGTGTTCTCGAGGCGGGCGTCGCGCCCGGCCGCGGCGGGGGAGAGGCCGGCGAACAGCGGCAGGGCGAGCCACTCGTCGAGGAAGGCGGCCACGCCGATCGCCTCGACGCGGCGGGCCCGGGCCTCGTCGTCGGCGACGCGGGCCGCCCGCTCGTCGGCCGACTCGAGCCCGGCGGTGGCCCCGATGAGGACCAGGCCCCGAACCAGGTCGGGTCGCTCGAGGGCGGTGTGCAGCACGATCCGGCCACCCATCGAGTAGCCGACGTAGACCGCGGGCCCGGCGACGTCGGCGACGAGGCGGCCCGCGGTCGCCAGGTCGGCGTGGACGTGCGCCGAGCGACCGTGGCCGGGCGCGTCGACCAGCACCAGCTCGTGGTCGCGGGCCAGGTCGTCGGCCACCGGCCCCCACGAGCGGCGCGTCTGGGTGAAGCCGTGGACCAGGGCGAGGCGCGGCCCGGCCCCGACGACGTCGGCGTGCAGCGCGGGGGGCGGGACGGGGTCGGGCACGGTCACTCCTCTCGGGAGCGCCCACCGTAGGCTCGCCGTCGATGGCTCCACCGCCCGCCGACGATCCGCCCGCCGACGATCCGCCCGCCGACGCCGCGGCCGGGGGCGGCCCGCCGCGCACCGCGGCGGCGACCTTCTGCGCCACGCTCGTCGACGAGTGGGTGCGGGCGGGGATCGCCGACGTGGTCGTCGCGCCCGGATCCCGCTCCACCCCGCTCGCGCTCGCCGTGGCGCACGACGGCCGGGTGCGGGTCCACGTCCACCACGACGAGCGCTCGGCCGGGTTCCTGGCCCTCGGCCTCGGGTTGGCCACCGGTCGGCCCGCGCCGGTGATCACCACCAGCGGCACCGCGGCGGTCGAGCTGCACCCGGCGGTGGTCGAGGCCCACCAGGCCCGGGTGCCGATGATCTGCTGCACCGCCGACCGGCCGCCCGAGCTCCACCACGTCGGTGCCCCCCAGACCGTCGACCAGGTCCACCTCTACGGGCGCGCCGTGCGCTGGTTCGCCGACCCGGGCGTGCCCGACGCCGCGGCCGCCTCGTCGTGGCGGTCGCTCGCGGCGCGCAGCGTCGCCGAGGCGCTCGGTCCCCCGGCCGGCCCGGTGCAGCTGAACCTGCCGTTCCGTGACCCGCTCGTGGGGTCGCCCGGCCCGCTGCCCGAGGGACGCGCCGACGGTGGCCCCTGGCACCGGCACGTCGCCCAGGCCGAACGTCATCCGGCGCTCGACGCCGTCCACGAGATCGTCACCGGGCGGCGGGGCGTCATCGTCGCCGGGTGGGGGGTCGACGATCCTGGGGCCGTGCACCGCCTGGCCGCCGTGCTGGGGTGGCCGGTGCTGGCCGATCCCCGATCCGGCTGCCGCACACCGGACCCCGCCACCGTCGCCCACGCCGACGCCCTCCTGCGGGTCGGTGCGATGGCCGAGCGGTTCCGGCCCGAGGTGGTGCTCCAGCTCGGCGCGCCGCCGGCGTCGAAGGTGGTGGGGCAGTGGCTGGCGGCGAGCGGCGCCCGGCACGTGGTGGTCGACCCCGACGGCGCCTGGCTCGATCCCGACCGGCGGGCCGACGTGGTGGTCGCCGGTGCGGTGGGGGCGGTGTGCGACGCGCTCGCCACTGCCGGTCCCGAACGGGCGGCGGAGCCGTGGGCCCCCACGTGGGCGGCTGCCGAGGCGGCCGCCGCGTCCGCGATCGCCGATGCCCTGGCCGGCCACGACGGACCCACCGAGCCCGGCATCGCCCGCGACGTCGTCGCCGTGGTGCCCGACCACGGCGCGCTCGTCGTGTCGTCGTCGATGCCCGTGCGCGACGTCGAGTGGTACGCCGCGCCCCGCACCGGCGGGCGCGTGCTGTCGAACCGGGGGGCCAACGGGATCGACGGGGTCGTGTCGACCGCGGTCGGGCTCGCCGTCTCCGGGACGCCCACGGTGCTGCTGATCGGCGACGTGGCGTTGCTGCACGACACCAACGGACTGCTCGGCCTGGCCGGACGGGTCGCCGACCTGGTGATCGTGGTGGTCGACAACGACGGGGGCGGCATCTTCTCGTTCCTCCCCCAGGCCCGCCAGCTCGACGACGCCACGTTCGAGCGGCTGTTCGGCACCCCCCACGGCGTCGACGTCGCGGCGTTGGCCCGGGTGCACGGGCTGCCGGCCACGGTCGTGGCGCGGGGCCACGAGGTGGGGCCAGCGGTCGTCGACGCCCTCGCCCTCGGGGGCGCCCGCGTGATCGTCGCCCGCACGGACCGTCG
>DATHSN010000268.1:0-6791 GCA_035464115.1 Acidimicrobiales bacterium
CGTTGCCCGCCGATCTGGTGGCCGTGCTCGACGGCCTCGGCGACCCCGACCCCACCGCCACCCGGCCCGACTGATCCCGGCGGCCACCCCCCCGGTACTGGCGAATCGTGGGTGCGCGTGGCGCACCGTGGGTTCGCCGGTTCGGTGAGGGGACGGGACGGGAGCTGGCCGTCAGTCGGCGGGGTCGGGCCAGCCCTGCTCGCCGCGGGCCATGGCGGCGATGTCGGCGACCGAGAGCGCCTCGAGGTGGCGCCGCATGTGCCCGCCCACCTCGGCCCACACCGCGAGGAGCACGCACTGGCCCTCGTGGTCGCAGGCGCCGTCCTGGTGGGGCTCGCCGAAGTCGCCGGCCACGATCGGGCCGTCGACCGCGCTGACCACGTCGGCCAGGGTGATCTCGGCCGGGGGACGGGCCAGCACGTAGCCGCCACCGACCCCCCGCTTCGAGCGCACCAGCCCGGCGCCCTTGAGCGCGAGCAGGATCTGCTCGAGGTAGGGCTGGGGGAGCCCGGTGCGCTCGGCGATGTCGCGCACCGAGGTGGGTCCCTCGTGCTCGGTGTGCAGGGCGAGCGACACCAGCGCCCGGCTCGCGTAGTCGCCCCTCGTCGACACCTTCACGCCCACACTCTACGGGCCCGACGCACCCGGCTCCGGCGGCGGCTGGCCTCGCGGCCCGAAAGGTGGTGGAGTGAAGGGCCCCACACCCCCCGGGCGCGGAGAAGGACACCGTGGAACATCCCCACCTCCCCGACTACGGGGGGGCTTGCATCTCCAATGTCGTGCCGGCGTTGCTCGAGTGGACCGACATCCCCGGCTGGGTGCCCCGTCCCGCCGTCGAGGCCGACCAGGTGGTGCTGTTGGTGCTCGACGGGCTGGGCTGGGACCAGCTCGAGGTCCGCCGGCACCTGGCGCCCACCCTGAGCTCGCTCGTGGGCGGGCCCGTCTCGAGCGTGGTGCCCACCACCACGGCCACCGCGCTCACGTCGATCACCACCGGCCTGGCGCCCGGCGAGCACGGGGTGGTCGGCTACCGCATGGCGGTCGAGGGCGAGGTGCTCAACGTGCTGCGCTGGTCGACGCCGATGGGCGACGCCCGCGACCGCTTCCCACCCGAGCGCCTCCAGGACGTCAGCCCGTTCGCCGGGCAGCGCCCCCCGATCGTCACCAAGGCCGAGTTCGCCACGTCGGGCTTCAGCGGCGCCCACCTGCACCAGGTGCGCTTCCACGGCTACCGGGTCCCCTCCACGCTGCTCGTCGAGCTGGGCCGCCTCCTGCGCTCGGGTGAGCCGTTCGTCTACGCCTACTACGACGGCATCGACAAGGTGTCCCACGAGTACGGCCTCGGCGAGCACTACGACGCGGAGCTGGCCCAGGTCGACCGCCTGGTCGCCGACGTGCTCGAGCTGTTGCCGCCGCGCGCCGCGCTGGTGATCACCGCCGACCACGGTCAGGTCGAGACGGGCGGGAACGTCACCGCACCCCATCCCGAGGTGCTCGCGCACACCGCGCTCCAGTCGGGCGAGGGACGCTTCCGCTGGTTCCACGCCCGCCCCGGCCGCGACCGGGCGCTGCTCGACGCCGTGCTGGAGCATCACGGCCACCAGGCGTGGGTACGCAGCCGCGAGCAGGCCATCGACGACGGCTGGTACGGGCCCCGCGTCTCCGACGTGGCCCGGGCCCGCATGGGCGACGTCCTGGCGGCGCCCCACGGCACGTTGGCCTTCCTCGACCCGGCCGACACCGGGCCGTTCCACCTGGTGGGCCGGCACGGCTCGCTCACGTCGGCCGAGATGCTCGTCCCGTTGCTCGCCGGCCCTGCCTAGGAGTCCCGTGTCCGATCCGCTCGATCCCCGCCCGCAGTCCCCGTCACCCGACGACGCGCCGCCCGAGCGTGGTGAGCTCGTCGTCGGTGGCGCCGACGCCAGCGGCGAGCACCGCGAGGTCATCGAGGAGCCGGCCAAGGTCATGCGGATCGGCTCGATGATCCGCCAGCTGCTCGAAGAGGTGCGGGGCACGCCGCTCGACGAGCCCAGCCGCGAGCGGCTGCGCGAGATCTACGACCGCTCGATCCACGAGCTGTCGACGGCGCTGTCACCCGACCTGCGCGACGAGCTCGACCGCATCGCCCTGCCCTTCGAGGGTGGCGAGGCACCGAGCGAGGCCGAGCTGCGGGTGGCCAAGGCCCAGCTGGTGGGGTGGCTCGAGGGGCTGTTCCACGGCATCCAGGCCACCTTGTTCGCCCAGCAGATGGCGGCCCGCCAACAGCTCGAGCAGATGCGCCAGAACCAGCTGCCCCCCGGCCAGGGCGGCCCCCCGGCGGCCGAGCGCCCCGGCACCTACCTCTGAGCCGCCCTCTGAGCCGCGTGGTCCGGCCGCCGACCGCCGCGGGGCGCGGTAGAGTCGGCCGCCCCGGGGAAATCACAGGGCTGTAGTTCTCCACAGGACGCGGCGGTGCCTGTGGACCACCCTGGGGACGGAGTCGGCTGCGAGCGGAAGGAGGCAGGGGCGTGCCCGAGTCGTTCACGCACCTGCACGTGCACACCGAGTTCTCGATGCTCGACGGTGCGGCCCGGGTCTCGGAGGTGGTCGCCGCCGCGGCGGCCGACGGTCAGCCGGCGCTCGGCATCACCGACCACGGCAACATGTACGGGGTCCTCGACTTCTACCGGGCCTGTCGCGACCAGGGCATCACGCCGATCATCGGCACCGAGGCCTACATGGCCCACGACAGCCGCCTCGAGCGCCCGCCCCGGCGGGGCCGCATCGACGACTCGGGCGGCGAGGTCGAGGGTGGCAAGAAGCTCTACTACCACCTCACCCTGCTCGCCGAGGACAACACCGGCTACAAGAACCTGATCCAGCTGGCCAGCCGGGCGTTCCTCGAGGGCTACTACTACAAGCCCCGCGTCGACTGGGACCTGCTCGACGAGCACTCCTCGGGCCTCATCGCCACCACCGGCTGCCTCGGCGGGCACGTGCTGCAGTCGCTGCTCACCGGCGACTTCGACGGGGCGTTGAAGAAGGCGGGGCGGCTCCAGGACATCTTCGGGCGCGACTCGCTGTTCGTCGAGCTCCAGGACCACGGCATCCCCGAGCAGCGGCGCACCAACCCCCAGCTCGTCGACATCGCCCGGCGCATCGGGGCGCCGGTGATCGCCACCAATGACAGCCACTACACCCACCGCGGCGACGCCGTCGCCCACGACGCCCTGCTGTGCGTGCAGACCGGGTCGCTCATGAGCGACCCCGACCGCTTCAAGTTCCACGGCGACGAGCACTACCTGAAGTCGTCGGCCGAGATGCGCCACCTGTTCGCCGAGGTGCCCGAGGCGTGCGACAACACCTTGTGGGTCGCCGAGCGGTGCAACGTCGAGATCGAGTTCGGCAAGCCGCAGCTGCCCGACTTCCCGCTGCCCGAGGGCTTCACCGACGACGACGAGTACCTCCGCCACCTCACCTTCGACGGCGCCCGCCAGCGCTGGGGCGACCAGCTCGACGACGCCGTGGTCGAGCGGCTCGCCTACGAGCTCCAGGTCATCCGCGACATGGGGTTCTCGTCGTACTTCCTCATCACCTGGGACCTCATCCGCCACGCCCGCGACTCGGGCATCCGGGTCGGGCCGGGGCGGGGCAGCGCGGCGGGCTGCGCGGTGGCCTACTGCCTGCGCATCACCGACCTCGACCCCATCCGCTACGACCTGCTGTTCGAGCGCTTCCTCAACCCGTCGCGCTTGTCGATGCCCGACATCGACATGGACTTCGACTCTCGCTACCGCGACGAGATGATCCGCTACGCGGCCGAGCGCTACGGCCGCGACCACGTCGCCCAGATCGTCACGTTCTCCACCATCAAGGCCCGAGCCGCGGTGCGCGACGCCGCCCGGGTGCTCGGCTACCCCTACGCCGTCGGCGACAAGGTGGCCAAGGCCATGCCGCCGCTGGTGATGGGCCGCGACACCCCGCTGCACGCCTGCCTCGACGAGCACCCCAAGTACGTCGACGGCTACAAGATGGCGGGCGAGCTGCGCGACATGTACGCCTCCGATGCCGACGCCCGCAAGGTCATGGACGTCGCCAAGGGCCTCGAGGGCCTGCGCCGCCAGGACGGCATCCACGCCGCCGCGGTGGTGATCACCAAGGAGCCCCTCACCGAGTACCTGCCCATCCAGCGCAAGCCCGAGTCGGGTCAGGACCCCGCCGACGCGCCCGTCGTCACCCAGTACGAGATGCACGGGGTCGAAGACCTCGGCCTGCTCAAGATGGACTTCCTCGGGTTGCGCAACCTCGACGTCATCGAGGACGCCCTCGCCCTCATCCGCGACACCCGCGGCGTCGACGTCGACATCGACACCGTGCCCCTCGACGACGAGCCCACCTACGAGCTGCTCCGCCGGGGCGACTCCATCGGCGTGTTCCAGCTCGAGGGCGGCCCCATGCGGGCCCTCATGCGCTCGCTCGCCCCCACCTCGTTCGAAGACGTCGCCGCCCTCGTGGCCCTCTACCGCCCGGGCCCCATGGCGGCGAACATGCACAACGACTACGCCGACCGCAAGAACGGTCGCAAGCCCATCGAGTACCTGCACCCCGACGCCGAGGAGATCCTGGCCGAGACCCAAGGCCTGATGATCTTTCAGGAGGCCGTGATGCGGATCGCCCAGAAGTTCGCGGGCTATTCGCTGGCCGAGGCCGACAACCTCCGCAAGGCGTGCCTGCCCGCCGGGTCGCTCATGCTCACCAAGACCCGGGGCTACGTCCCCATCGAGCGGGTCATGGGCCTGCGCGACCGGCGGGTGCAGACCATCGACACCACCTCGGCCACCAGCCGCTTCGAGGAGGTCGACGACGTCTGGTCGGTGGGCGTCAAGCCGGTGTACCGGCTCACCACGGCGACGGGCTACACGGTCGAGGCCACTGCCGATCACCCGTTCCTGGTCGAGGACCGGTGGGTTCCCCTCGGCGACATCGCATCTGGCGATCTGGTCGGTGTGGCCGCCCACACCCGCACCCACGGCGGATCGAAGATCACCGAGGCCGAGATCGACCTCGCCGCGCTGCTGATCTCCGAGGGCTACACCCCCGATCCCGACGACCCCCGATCCGGGCCCGCCCACTTCTGCAACTCCGATCCCGAGCTCCTCGAGGCGTTCCGAGCCGCCTACGAGGCCCGGTTCGCCCGTGCGCACCACAGCTCGTGGACCGATGGATCCATCACCCAGCTCCGTCTTCAACGCGACGAGATGCGTGAGCTCCAGCCGATCCTCGGCGCCTGGGGCCGCGCCGCCGACAAGCGCATCCCAGCGGTGGTGCTCAACGCCCCGCTCGCCAAGGTCGAGCGGTTCCTCGGGCTCTACTTCTGCGCCGACGGCTGGACCGACCGCAGCGGGGTCCACATCGGTTCGAAGAGCGAGTCGGTGTGCCGGACGCTCAAGCGACTCCTGTTGCGCCTCGGCATCACCTCCACGATCCACGGGCGCGACATCGCCGGCCACGGCCGCCACTTCACGGTGTCGGTGGCCGACCGGTCCCAGGCCCGCCGGTTCCTCGCCGTCGTCGATCCGCACCTCACGACGGCCAAGCGCGCCAAGGCCCACGGCTGGTGGAGGCGCTGGGGGCTCGGCTGCAGCGCCACCAACATCGGCATCCCCACGTCGTTCGTCGCATCGGAGCTCGAGCGGCGCATGGCCGTCACCGGTCGGTCGCGACGAGACCTCGGGGTCGACAGCGGCGGCTACACCTCCACCCGCGTCACCCACCGCCAGAACCTCGACACGATCCTGTACTCCGAGCGCCTGCACGATCTCGGCCGCGGCGACCTCGTCTGGGACACGGTCGTGTCGATCGAGCCCGTCGGCGAGCGCGAGTGCTTCGACTTCCAGATGGCGAACCCCGACCGCCCCTACGCCCTGGTCGACGACGTGCTCGTGCACAACTGCGGGAAGAAGATCCGCGAGCTCATCGCCAAGGAGCGGGTCAAGTTCGTCGAGGGCTGTGAGACCCGGGGCTACGGGCGGGAGCTCGGCGAAGCCTGGTTCGACGTCATCGAGCCGTTCGCCGACTACGCGTTCAACAAGAGCCACTCCTACGGCTACGGGTTCGTCGCCTACCAGACCGCCTACCTGAAGGCGAACTACCCGGTCGAGTACCTCGCCGCCCTGCTCACGAGCGTCAAGAACAACCTCGACAAGGCCGCGGTCTACCTCAACGAGTGCCGCCTGCTCGGCATCAAGGTGCTCGTCCCCGACGTCAACGTGTCGCAGTCCGACTTCGCCGCGGTGCCCGACCCCACCGGCGCCACGCCGGGGTCGATCCCGTTCGGCCTGTCGGCGGTCCGCAACGTGGGCGCCGGGCTGGTGGGGCTCATCGTGGCCGAGCGCGACGCCAACGGGCCCTTCGTCGACTTCTACGACTTCTGTGAGCGCGTCGATCCCTCGGTGCTCAACAAGCGCACGCTCGAGTCGCTCATCAAGGCCGGCGGCTTCGACTCGCTCGGCCACCCCCGGCGGGGCCTGCTCACCGTGTTCGAGCAGATCGTCGACCGCACCCTCGCCCGCCGGCGCGAGCGCGACATGGGCGTCATGACGCTGTTCGGCGAGGCCGACGACGGTCCGGTGTTCGACGAGCGGCTCACCATCCCCGACCTCGAGTTCGACAAGACCCAGCGCCTCGCGTTCGAGAAGGAGATGCTCGGGCTCTACGTGAGCGACCACCCGCTCATGGGGGCCGAGGCCGCGCTGCGACGCCGCACCGACGGCACCATCGCCGAGCTCGTCGACGTCGACGACGGCGCGGTC
>DATHSN010000269.1:0-20903 GCA_035464115.1 Acidimicrobiales bacterium
CGGCGCCCGGGCGCCGGGCCTCCACCTCGGCGTCGAGCACGGCGGCGGCGAGGGTGGCCAGGCGGTCGTCGCCGGCCCGCATGGCCCAGCCCCGGGCGCCGTCGAGCTCGACCTCGGCCCGGGTGACGAGCACCTCGCCGAGGTGGAAGCGCTCGCGGGCCACCGGTTCGCGCACGGTGAGCATCACCATGCCCACCTCGGGGCCGGCGACCACGACGGGGTCGGTGCCGTCGGCCAGGCAGCGCTCGGCCAGCGCGATCAGCGACTCGGCCGGGGCGGCGGCGAGCAGCTCGGCGCGCCGCTCGCGGGTCAGGGTCGTCGGGGGCACGGCTCCTCCGGGGGTCACGACGGATCGGCGGCGCGCCCCAGCTCGAACACCACCCGGAACACGTCGGGGCGCAGCCAGCTGCGGACGTACTCGATGGGTCGACCGAGCGCGGGGTCGTGGTTGCAGCTCTCGAGCTGCCACACCAGCGGACGGCCCTCGAGCCCGAGCGGGTCGGCCACGTCGTGGGGGGCGGCCACCAGCTCCGACCGGCTCCACAGCCGGCGGGGGTCGAGCCCGTAGCGCTGGGTGAGGACGGTGTAGAGGGAGGTGTCGTCGCCGACGTGGTCGGCGAGGTCCGGCACCAGATCGACGGGGAGGTGGGTGGTGCCGTAGCCCGAGGGGAGCCCGTCGACGGTCTGGCGCCGGGTGATGGCCACGACCCGGTCGCGCCCGTCGAGCCCCAGGGCGTCGGCGGTGGCGGGGTCGGGGCGCCGCACCCGGGCGTGGACGATCGTGCTGCCGGGCCGGGCCCCGGCGCGCCGGATCATCTCGCTGGCGCTCGGCGGCGTGGCCGGTCCGATGCGGTACTCGATGCGACGGGCCACGAAGGTGCCCGACCCGCGCACGCGCCGCACGAGCAGGCGGCGCTCGAGCTCCTGGAGCGCGGCCCGGGCCGTGAGCCGGCTCATCCCCGTCGACTGGACGAGCTCGTGCTCCGACGCCACCCGGTCGCCCGGGGCGAGGTCGGCGATCTCGCGCTCGAGCCGGTCGGCGAGCTCGAGGTAGGCGGGCTGGGCCGACGACGGGGCCCCGACGCCAGGTGGCGAGTCGGGCGCGGTGGCGGTCACGCCCCCAGAGGACCACGTCCGGGGTTGTCATGACAACCAAACTCCCGACGAACCAGCGGTGAACGCCCGTCGGGCGCGGCGAGGCTCAGGTGGCGGGGGCGGGGGCGGGGGCCACCGAGTGGCCGAGGACCCGGAGCCAGCCGGCGATGAGGGGCCCGGCGGCGACCGCGAACGCGGCGGTGCCGAGCCCGATCGCCCCGCCCAGCGCCCAGCCGGTGAGCAGGACCGTGCCCTCGATGACCACGCGGGCCCGCACCAGGGCGACGCCGCGGTCGGTGGCCACGAGCATCACCATCTCGAGCGGCCCGACACCGATGTCGGCGGCCACGATGAGCGACACGGCACCGCACAGGATCACCGTGCCCAACGCGAGGTAGCCGATGCGCAGCGCCATCGCCTCGGGCGTGTCGAGCGCGGCGAGCATCACGTCGACGCTGACGCTCGCCACCACGATGAGGACCAGGTTGCCCCAGCCGGGGAGCCGACCGAACGGGGCGCACACCGCGAACAGCACGAGGCTCATCAGCGCGCCGGCGACGCCCACCGACCAGCCGGTGCGCCCGGCGATGGCGGTGGTGAGCACGTCCCACGGTGTGACGCCAACGTCGCCGCTGATCATGAGGCCGGCCCCGACGCCGATGCCGATGGCCCCGGCGGTGACCTTGGCGAAGCGGGCGGGGCTGGGCGCCGCTCCGGCGGTGCGGATGACGCGCATCGGTCGCAGTCGACCAGAGGTCGCGCCGGGCTGCAAGCCGGGCCCGGTCGGGCTCGGGGCCGACGTCAGGGGGTCCGCCGGCCGGCCAGCAGGTCGGCCAGCGCGGCGTGGTCGGACGCCGCCACCAGGTGCATGCGCTCGCTCGGGTCGGGCTCCACCACGAGCGGGCGCCCGTCGGGGCGCGCCACCGCGGCACCCGCCTCGACCAGCACGGCGAGCGGGCCGGCGAGGTCGTGGGGGTGCACCACGGCCCGGTCGAGGTCGACGAAGGCGCCGAGCGAGCCGTCGGCCACCCGGCACAGGTCGATGGTGGTCGACCCCGACATGCGGGCCCGCTCGTAGCCCGGGGGGAGTCGCAGCCGGCCCACGTCGGCCCGGCTCACGCTCGGCACGGCCACCAGGCCGCCGCTGCGGGGACGCGCCGGGCGACCGTCGACCCACGCGCCGGACCCTGACGCGGCCCACCACCGGCGCCCGCTGGTGTGGTCGAGGACGAACCCGGCGATGGGTTGGCCCCCGTGGACCAGCCCCACCGCGGTGGCCCACGGCGGGTGCCGGCGACGATGGTTGCGGCTCCCGTCGAGGGGATCGAGGCAGATCCACGGCTCGGCGGCCGACCAGGCCCGCACGAGCTGGCCGCCCTCCTCGCTCATCACGGTGAGCCCGAGCGGCGCGAGGTGCGCCATGGCGGCCTCCTCGGCGGCCTGGTCGGCGCCGGACGCCGGCGCGCCGTCGGCGCCCGGGGCGACCGGCCCGTGGTGCCACCCCGCCACCGCGCCGGCGGCCGCCTCGGCGGCGCGGGCGGCGGCGGCGAGGAAGCGGCTCACCAGCCCCACGTGGAGCGGCTCGCGCACCGGTCGGCCGAAGCGCCGCGCCGACGTCTGGTGCTCGCTGAAGCCGAGCGACTCGTAGAACCGGTGGGCGTCGTGGCGCCACGCCCCGCTCTCGAGCACCACCTCGTCGCACCCGAGCCGCGAGGCCTCGCGGTCGATGGCGTGGACGAGCGACGCCCCCACGCCGCTGCGGCGATGGCTCTCGTCGACCGCGAGCGTGCCGACCCACGCCTGGCGGACGCCGCGCACCGTCGACGGCCGCACGTGCAGCTCGGCGAACCCGACGACGCGTCCGGCGACCACCGCGACCAGCGCCCGGCTCTCGGGCCGGTCGAGCGCAGCGCCGAACGACGTGGCGGTGCCCGGGCGGCGGGCCACCCCCTCGTGGCCCCCCATCCGCTCGATCAGCTCGGCGACCGCGCCCAGGTCGGACCACTCGGCGAGGCGCACCACGGCGGCGGACGGCACGAGGAGGGACACGGGTCCACCGAAGCAGGCCCAGGTGTCCGTGCGGTGGACCCAGGTCGACCAGCAGGCGAACTGCCGGCGACGCACGGCGCTCGGGGCCCGGCCGCCCGGGGGAGGGTCAGCGCCCGCGACGCACGTCGGTGAGACGGCCGGTGATGCCCGCGGCCGCGGCCATGGCCGGGCTCATCAGGTGGGTGCGGACACCGCGCCCGCCGATGCCCAGCACCGAGCGGTTCGCGGTGGAGGCCACCCGCTCGCCGCGGTCGGCGTGGTCGCCGTTGGCCCCGACGCAGAGCGAGCACCCGGGCTCGCGCCACTCGAAGCCCGCGGCGCGGAACACGTGGTGGAGGCCCTCGGCCTCGGCCGCGCGCTTCACCGGCCCCGACCCGGGGACGACGATGACGGGCACCTGGGCCCGGCCCCCGCGCGCGATCTCGGCGGCGGCCCGCAGGTCGTCGATGCGGGCGTTGGCGCACGAGCCGATGAACACCCGGTCGACCGCGAGCCCCTCGAGCGCGTCGCCCGGCCGCAGGCCCTGGGCGGTGAGGGCGGCCTCGTCGAGCGAGCGGCGGGAGGGGTCGGTGGACGGCGCCGGCACCCGGGCGGAGATGGGCGCCGCCTGCCACGGGGCGGTGCCCCACGTGACGTGGGGCTCGATCTGACCGCCGATCAAGGAGATGTCGACGTCGGGCGACGAGCCCGGCTCGGAGCGCAGGGTGCGCCAGGTGGCCACCGCCGCGGACCACTCGGCGCCCGACGGCGCGAACGGACGGCCCTCGAGGTCGGCGAAGGTGGTGGCGTCGGGCGCGATGACCGCGGTGACCGCGCCCGCCTCGATGGCCAGGTTGCACAACGTCATCCGGCCCGGCATCGACAGCGCGCCCACCGCCGGGCCGACCAGCTCGACGATGTGGCCCGCGCTGGCCCGCGGACCGAGGCGGGACAAGGCCCAGAGCGCGAGGTCCTTGGCCGAGGCGTAGGGGCCGAGCGCAGCGCCGAGCGCCAGCCGCAGGTTGGGGGGTCGGTGCCGCGCCACCCGGCTGGTGGCGAGCACCTCGCCCAGCTCGTGGTCGGTGATCGCCAGCGCGAGCGCCCCGAACGCCCCGTGGGTGGAGGTGTGGGCGTCGGCGCCGACGACGAGCATGCCCGGGTGGGTCATGCCCTGCTCGGGGACCACCACGTGCAGCACGCCCCGGCGGGGGTCGCCGGGACCGAACACCGGGATCTCGGCGGCCGAGGTGGCCGCCTCGACGTCGGCCACCGCCTCGAGGGCGGTGAGCAGCTCGGAGGTCGGCTCCTCGTCGGCGACGGGGCCGAGCGCGGCATCGATGGCCGCGTCGGCGATGGTGGTGGGCACCCGCTGGTCGACCACCGCCACCACCCGCTCGGGACGGTCGACGGCGCGCCCGGCGCGCGAGAGCCCCTCGAGCACGGGTGTCTGACGGTCGTGGAGCAGCGAGCGGTCGACGACGAGCAGGTCGCGCCCGTCGGCGTCGCGTCCGACCAGGTGGGCGTCCCACACGCGATCGACGAGGGTGCGGGGCCCTCTTCGGCCGGGGGGCCGATCGTCGTCGCTCGGGCTCAGCATCACGTGGGCCGAGGGTATCGGCGCCCCTCCGAAGTGCGGTCCGACCATCGTCGGAGGTCGAATCCGCCCGAGGGGGGATGGATCGGCCGATCGCGCTGCGTAGGGTCGAAGGGTGCTCGAGCTCGTGGACCTCCACCGCCGGTTCGGCGACGTGGTGGCCCTCGCCGGACTGTCGCTGCAGGCCCGACCCGGCCGCCTCGTCGGGTTCCTCGGGCCCAACGGCGCGGGCAAGACCACCGCCATGCGCTCGGTGTTCCACCTGGTGGAGCCCGACTCGGGGTCGGTGCGCTGGCGAGGTGAGCCGGTCACGCCCGAGGTCCGCCTCCGGTTCGGCTACATGCCCGAGCAGCGGGGCCTCTACCCGAAGATGACCTGCCGCTCGCAGCTGGGGTGGTTCGGGCGGATCCACGGCCTCGGCCCGGCCGACGCCGACCGGGCCGCCACCCGCTGGCTCGACGAGCTGGGCCTCGCCGACCGCGCCGACCACGCCGTGGAGACCCTGTCGCACGGCAACCAGCAGCGGGTGCAGCTGGCGGCGGCGCTCGTGCACGACCCCGAGCTGTTGGTGCTCGACGAGCCGTTCTCGGGGCTCGACCCGCTCGGCGTGGCCGCCATGGAGCGGGTGCTGCGCCGCGAGGCGGAGCGGGGCCGGTCGATCGTGTTCTCGTCGCACCAGCTCGACCTGGTCGAGTCGCTGTGCGACGACGTGGTCATCGTCCACCGGGGGCGCGACGTGCTCGCCGGCACCATCGACGAGCTGCGGGCCGCCAGCGACCACCGCCGCGTCGACATCCGGTTCTCGTCGCCCGACGTGGGGTGGCAGCCCGACGGCGACGACGTCGAGGTGCTCCACGCCGGACGGGGTCGGTTGCGCGCCCTGCTGCGCACCGACCGCGACCCCCGCGCCGTGCTCGCCGCGGCCACCGACGCGGGCGAGGTCACCGCGTTCGCCTGGCAGCCGCCGTCACTGTCGGATCTGTTCATCGAAGCGGTCGGGCGGGCCGACGGCGCGCTCGACCCCGCCGAGCTGGCCGATGTCCGTCCCGTCGAGGTCGACGAGCCCGCATCCGAGATGGCGCCCCGATGAGCTTCTGGTCGGCCACCCGCCTGGTGGCCGGGCGCGAGCTGCGCGAGCGGGCCCGGAGCCGCAGCTTCAAGGTCTCGAGCGTCATCACGCTGCTGCTCGTGGCCGGTTTCGTGCTGCTCCCCAACGTGCTGCCCGACAGCGGCGACCCGGAGTGGGACCTGGCGGTGGTCGGCCCCACCCCCGAGGGCTTCGACGCGGCGCTCGACGCCGTCGCCCGCTCCCTCGACGCCACCATCACCGTGGTCCGCTCACCCGACGACGCCGATCCCGTCCGCCTGCTCGAGGGCGACGACGCCCCCGACGCGGTGCTCGTCGACGGCCGCGAGCTGCTCGCCGACGGCGACCCGGCCCCCGACCTGCGCTCCGCGGTCGCCACCGCCCTGTCCCAGGCCCGGCTCCAGTCGCTCATCGCCGGCGCCGGGGTCGATCCCGCCGACGTCGAGGACGCCCTCGGCGACCCGCTGTCGTCGGGGTCGGTCGACGAGACCGCGGGCGACGCCACTGGCATCGCGTTCATCGGCATCGTGGTGCTGTTCATCGCCATCAACAGCTACGGCGCGTGGGTGCTCACCGGGGTGCTCGAGGAGAAGTCCAGCCGGGTGGTCGAGCTGGTGGTGGCCGCCGTCCCCGCCCGGGCCCTGCTCGCCGGCAAGGTGCTCGGCATCGGCGCGCTCGGGCTCGGCCAGCTCACCGTCATCGGCCTGGGTGGGCTGGCGCTGGCTCTCGCCACCGGCGCCACCGACCTGCCCGACGGGCTCGCCGCCGGGGCCGCCTGGGCGCTGGTGTGGTTCGTGCTCGGGTTCGCGTTCTTCGCCGTCGCCTACGCCACGGCCGGATCGCTGGTGAGCCGACAAGAGGACGCCCAGACCGCCGCCACCCCCATCGTCATGGTGGTGCTGGCGTCGTACTTCGTGTCGCTGATCTTCGTCGCCCCCGACACCGGGTCGAGCACGGCCCGCATCGTGTCGCTGCTCCCGCCCGTCGCGCCGATGGCCATGCCGGCCCGGATCGCCGAAGGGGCCGCCGAGGCGTGGGAGATCGGCCTCGCCGTCGGGCTCATGCTGGTCGCCACCTGGGCCCTCGTCGCGGTGGCGGCACGCGTCTACGAGCACGCCCTGTTGCGCACCGGCGCCCCACTCGGGCTTCGCGACGTGGTGGGCGCCGCCCGCGCCGGCCGCTAGCCAGCGGCACCCGGCCGCCGGCCGCCGGGTGCTCCGGCTCGTCGACGACCCGATGAGAGATTTCTCATCGTCGTCTCATGGAGCCGGGCGGCGGCGGGGCCAGACTCACGGGGTGGTCCGTCCCTCCCCCGCGCTCGCCGCCGTGCTCGGCCTGATCCTCGCGCTCGCCGCCACCGCCGCGGTGCGCGCCGTCACCGCGCCCGATCCCGCGCCCACGGTGGCACCGATCGTGCTCGAACCACCGGCGAGCACGACCACCATCGCCAAGCCCCCCGGGACCACCCTCGCCCCCCCGTCGACCCCGACCACGGCGGCCGACGACGGCGCCGGCTCCCCACCGGCGGCCTCGGCACCAGCCCCGACACCCGCGCCGGCACCACCAGCACCGCAGCCGGCACCGGGCCCGGTCGTCGACTTCGACGACGACGACGATGACGACGATGACGATGACGATGACGACGACGACGACGACGACGATGACGATGACGACGATGACGACGACTGATCTGGCCGTCGACGGCGAGACGGCGGCCGGGGCCCGCCCCGACGTCGCCCCGGCGCCCGCCGGCCCGCCCCGGCCGGGATGGGCGCGCCGGGCCCTCACCGGGGTCCGCACCCGCGTGGTCGTCGGCTACGTGCTGCTGGTGGCCAGCGCGCTGCTCGCCACCACCGTCGTCGTCCGCCAGGTCCTGCACCAGCGCCTCGACCGCGAGATCGATCTGGAGCTGGCCCAGGAGGTCGAGGAGCTGCGGGCGCTGTCCGGGGGGACCGATCCGGCCACCGGCGAGCCGTTCGCCGACGACGCCGAGGCGATCCTCACCACCTTCTTGTCCCGGAGCATCCCCTTCGACGGCGAGGCGTTCTTCACCCTCGTCGACGGCGTCCCCCGGGCCTACAGCCCCCGCGACGTGCCCGCCCAGCTGCTCGACGACGACGACCTGGTCGCCCGTTGGGCCACCATCACCGAGCCCCTCCGCCTCGACGTGGCCACCGCCGCCGGCGAGGCCCGCACGCTGGCCGTGCCCCTCGTCGTGGGCGACGACACGACCCCGGCGGGCACGTTCGTCGTCGCGTGGTTCCCCGCCGACGAGCTCGCCGCCATCGACGGCGCCATCCGGGTCGTCGCCCTCGTCGCCGCCGGGGCCCTGGTCGTGACCACCGCGCTCGGGTGGTGGCTGGCGGGTCGGGTGCTGCGCCCCGTGCACGAGCTGACCGCGACGGCGCAGCGGATCACCGACACCGACCTGGCGGCCCGCATCCCCGTCGAGGGCGACGACGAGCTCGCCCACCTCGGTCAGACGTTCAACGCCATGCTCGACCGGCTCGAAGCCGGCTTCGGGTCGCAGCGCGCGTTCCTGAACGACGTCGCCCACGAGCTGCGCACCCCGATCACCATCGCCCGCGGCCACCTCGAGCTGCTGGGCGACGACCCCGCCGAGCGCGCCGAGGCCATCGCCCTGGTGACCGACGAGCTCGATCGCATGGCGCGCTACGTCGACGACCTGCTCGTGCTGGCCAAGGCCGAACAGCCCCGGTTCCTCGCCGCCCGACCCACCGACGTCGGCGAGCTCGCCCTCGACTGGCTCACCCGGGTCGAGGCCCTCGCCGACCGGCGCTGGCGACTCGACGCCGTGCCCGAGCCCGGGGCGGCGATCTGCGAGGCCGACCCCGACCGGCTCACCCAGGCGGTGCTCAACCTGGTGGGCAACGCGGTCGAGCACACCGGGCCCGACGACGAGATCGGCATCGGTGTCGACGTGGTCGACGGCTGGTGCCGGATCCGGGTGCGCGACACCGGACCCGGCGTCGACCCGGCGGGGCGCCACCGGATCTTCGCGCGGGCGGCACGAGCACCGGGTAGCCGCGCCGCCCGGCCCGAGGGCTCCGGTCTCGGGCTCGCCATCGTGGCCGCCATCGCCCACGCCCACGAGGGACGCGCCGAGGTGGCCGACACCCCCGGTGGCGGCGCCACCTTCACCCTGGTGCTTCCCACGGTGCGGGCCACCGCCGACCGGGCCGCACCGGGCCGCCCGACACCAGTCGAGGAGACCGCGTGACGCGCATCTTGATCGCCGAGGACGAGGAGCGCATCGTGTCGGTCCTCGAGAAGGGCCTGCGGGCCAACGGCTACTCGACCACCATCGCCACGACCGGCACCGACGCCGCCGCGCTGGCCCGCGACGACCTGTTCGACCTCATGATCCTCGACCTCGGCCTGCCCGGGCTCGACGGCCACCAGGTCCTGCGGGCGGTGCGGGCCCGGGGCGAGGCCATGCCGGTGATCATCCTCACCGCCCGCGACGGCGTGGAGGACACGGTCGCCGGCTTCGAGGGGGGCGCCGACGACTACGTCACCAAGCCGTTCCGGTTCGAGGAGCTGCTCGCCCGGATCCGGGTCCGGTTGCGCACCGAGCCCACGGGGACCGCCTCCAGCGTGCTCACCGCTGGTCGGGTGGCGCTCGACCTGCGGACCCGACGGGCCACCGTCGACGAGCGGGTCGTCGAGCTCACGGCACGCGAGTTCGCCCTGCTCGAGACGCTGCTGCGCCACGCCGGCCAGGTGCTGTCGCGCGAGCAGCTGCTCAGCCACGTGTGGGGCTACGACTTCGACCCCGGATCCAACGTGGTCGACGTCTACGTGCGCTACCTCCGCAAGAAGCTGGGCGACGAGGTCATCGAGACGGTGCGGGGCATGGGGTACCGCCTCACGGCCTGACGCGGCCGTCCACATCGATGAGAGATCTCTCATCGTCCTCCCATGGTGCTCCCATCGGCGCGGCCCACCATGAGGGGGTGCTGCTCAGCGATCCGACGCTCCCCGCCGCCACCCACCTGTTCGGCGAGCGGGCCCGGCACCTCGTCGGCGCCGGGGTGACCCAGCTCGGGGGCACGCTCCGCGACCTCCGGCTCGTGCAGGTGGCCTACCGACCCGAGCGCGAGCTCGTCGGGCGCTACGCCGCCACGATCGCGTGGGGTGCCGCCGACCCCGTCACCGAGACCCTCCTCGCCGGCACCACGGCCGATGGTCCTCCCCCCGGCACCCTGCCGCTGGTGGCCGACGACCTCGCGGTCGGCCTGTGGCGCTGGCCGTTCGACCCGGCGCTGCCCGGGTTGGACACGGCGGTCACGCCCAGCCGGGCCGCCACCCTCGTCGGGGCCTTCGTCGGCGGCGTGCCCGCCCTGCAGGTCCGCGCCTACCGCCCCACCCGCCGCGCGGTGGTGCGGGCCACCGGGCCCCACGGCGAGGTCTACCTGAAGGTGGTGCGACCGACGTCGCTCGACGCCGTGGTCGCCCGCCACACGATGCTCGCCGGCACCGTCCTGGCCCGCACCGTGGGCGTGCCCGAGCTGCTGGCCGTCGATGCCGACGCCGGGATCCTCGTCATGCGCGCCCTCCCCGGTGAGACCCTCCGCAGCCGACTGCTCGACGGCGACGCCCGCGCCGCCGACCCCACCGCGCTCATCGAGGTCCTCGACGCGCTGGCCGGGGCGCCGGCCCCGTCGGGGCTCGGGCGGGCCACCTCGCCGCGCGCCACCGCCGCCGGCCACGCCGCGCTCATCGAGCGGGTCCTGCCCGACGTCGAGGGCCGGCTCCTCGCCGTGCTCGATCTCCTCGGCTCGGCGCCCGACGCCGGGACGACGCTCGTGCACGGCGACCTGCACGACGGTCAGCTCACCGTGGCCGACGGGTCGATCTCGGGCATCCTCGACCTCGACGGCGTCGGCCTCGGCCACCGGGTCGACGACATCGGCAACCTGCTCGCCCACCTGTCGACGCTGGCCCTCGGCGCCCCCCGCGCCCGTCCGACCATCGACGCCACCGTCGAGCGGATCTGGTCGGAGGCTGCGCCGTCGCTCGGGTGCGACGAGCTGGCCCGGGCCGCGGCAGCGGCCACCGTCGGGCTCGCGACCGGCCCCTTCACCGCCCAGCAGGCGCGCTGGCCGGTGGCCACGCGCCGGCGCCTCGCCCTCGCGGCGCGGTGGCTCCGCCGGGCCGAGACCGACGCCCGGCGCCATGAGAGAGATCTCACGGTCGGCTCATGACCCACCCATCCCCGCCCCCCAAGGTGAGCAGCGTGGAGCAGCCGCCCCACCCCCTGACCACCGAGCCACGAACACAGGACCCGACATGACCAAGCTGAACTGGAAGATCGCCTTCGCCGGGGGCGCCGTCACCGGCCTCACCATCGGCGGGTTCGCCATCGCCCAGGCCGACGACGCCGATCGACCCACCGTCGACGCGCTCGGTCTCCCGGAGGCCACCGCCATGGCCAGCCCGGTCGACGCGCTGATGAGCCCGGCCTCGACCACCATCGTCACCGAGTCCGGTCGGGCCGTCGCCGCCGCGGTCGCGTCGCTCACCGACACCCCCGACGTCGACTCACCCCTCGACGACGTGGTGACCGCCGACGTCGAGTCGGCGCTCTCGCCCGTCTCGGTGATGTCCACCGACTCGCCCGACAGCCCCGAGCCCATCGAGGCCCCGGCCCCCGTCGCCGAGATCGACGACTCACCCGACTCGCCCGAGACCCCGGGCGACAGCCCCGACTCGCCCGTGACCCCCGACGACAGCCCCGACTCGCCGGTGACCCCGAACGACAGCCCCGATGACGTCGACACCCCCGACGTCGACAGCCCCGACACCGACGACTGAGCGACCGGGCAGCGCCCGTCGCACCCGACCTACCGGCGTCCCCCCATCGGGTGGGGGACGCCGGTGGCGCGTCCGGCCATCGGGCATCCTGGGGCCATCCCGTCATCACCGCGCGAGCGCACCCTGATCCGTCTGGCCGCCGTCGTGGTCGTGGTCGCCCTGGCCACGGCCTGCTCGTCGGCCGACGACGCCACCGATGCGGGCGACGCAGCCGCTCCCGCCACCACGGTGTCCCCCACCACCGTGCCCCCCACCACCGTCCCGACCACCACCGTGCCCCCCACCACCGTGCCGCCCACCACCACGACCACCGACGCGGCCGCCGCGTGCCTCGACGAGCTGGCCCTCGAGGTGGTGGCGGGGCAGATGGTGATGCCGATCGTGGCCCCCGACCAGATCGACGCGGCGGGGCGCCTCGCCGCCGACGGCACCATCGGCGGGCTGGCCCTGCTCGGCGCACCCACCCGGGCCGACCTCGCCGCGGTGGCCGCGCTCGACGACGTCGGGCCCGCACCCCTGCTCGTGGCGTCCGACGAGGAGGGTGGACGGGTCCAGCGGCTCCGCGACGTCCTCGGTCCGCTGCCCGCGGCCGGCGACGCAGCTGCGCTCGATCCCGACGAGCTCCGGGACCGCTACGCCGCCTACGGCCGGGGACTGGCCGAGGTCGGCGTCGATCTGGCCTTCGCCCCGGTGATCGATGTCGGCGGCGGGCCCGGCATCGGCGACCGGGCCTTCGCGTCGGACCCCGCCCGCGTCGCCGAGCTGGCCCGCATCCAGGCGGACGGCTACCGGTCGGCGGGCGTGGCCGTCACCCTCAAGCACTTCCCGGGCCACGGTCGCGCCACCGCCGACAGCCACCTCGCGGCTGCCGTCACGCCGCCGATCGACGAGCTGCGCGCCGTCGACCTCGTCCCCTACGAGCGCCTCCTCGGCGACCCCGGCCCCGACCTCACCGTCATGGTCGGCCACCTCACCGTGCCGGGGCTCACCGGCGACCTGCCGGCGTCGCTGTCGAGCGCGGCCATCACCGACGAGCTGCGCGGCCGCCTCGGGTTCGACGGGCTGGTCATCACCGATTCGCTCAGCATGCGGGCGGTCACCGACCGCTGGACCGTCCCCCAGGCGTCGGTGCTGGCCGTGGCCGCCGGGGCCGACATCGCCCTGTTCGCCGAGCTGGCCGAGTCGGCCGACGTGCGCGACGCCCTGCTGGCGGCGGTCGACGACGGCCGCCTCGACGGGGCCCGGCTCCGCGAGGCCGCGGGTCGGGTGCTCGCCACCAAGGGCGTCGACCCCTGCGCGGTGGGCTGACGCGACGACCGATCAGTCGAGCGCGGCCACCGGGGCGGGGCCGTCGAGCAGGAAGTCGATGCCGACCTCGGAGGCCGAGAACGAGCGGGTGACCACCCCCAGCTGCTCGATGTCGAGGGCCGTGCCCGGCCAGGTGTGACCACCGCCCTCCACCACCCACAGCTCGAGCGCCACGTCGTCGGCGCACCCCGGCCAGGTGCGACGCTCGACGTCGTCGGCCACGCGGGCGGCCTCGGGTGCGGGGTCGCAGCCGCCGACCTGGGCCCACTGACCGAACGCCTCGTCGACCGGCGGCAGGATCACGCCCGGTCGCCCGCCGACCTCACCCCCGAGGAACGGCACCGTCTCGTCGGCGGTGCCGTGGATGCCGAGCACCGACACCGGTCCGTCGGGGCACGTGACGGGGAAGACCTGGGCGGCGACGGTGACGATGGTGTCGACGAGCCCGCCGCCGTGGCAGGCCAGCACCGACGCCATGATCGCCCCGTTCGACAGGCCGACGGCGACGACCCGGTCGAGGTCGATGCAGTGGTCGGCGGCCAGGTCGTCGACGACCGCGAGGAGGAACCCGAGATCGTCGGGGGTCGTCCCCGGGAACGGGTTCCACACGAAGGGGTCGCCATCGCTCGGGACCGAGCCGTCGGGGTGCGCCACCACCGCCCACCGTGCGGTGGAGACACCACCGAGGCCGCTGTAGACGAGCTGCTCGAGCCCGTTGGAGCCCGAGCCGTGCAGGTTCAGCACCAGCGGGGCGGGGCCGGCGGGGGCGGCGACGGGCGCCTCGACGAGCACCCGGCGGTCGGCGCCCTCCCACCGCAACGTGCGGCGCTCGGGCCCGGCGCTGCGATCGACGGCGGCCAGGTCGCAGCCCGGCGACGGGCGACCCGCGACGGGCACGGTGGTGGGCGGCACGGTGGTGGGCGGGACGGTGGTGGGCGGGACGGTGGTGGGTGCCGCCGTCGTGGGCGTGGCGACGGGCGCCGCGCCCTCGTCGTCGGCGCAGCCGACCGCGAGGACGAGGGCGACGACGACCACCCCGAGGGCCCTGACCATGCGCACCCGGCGAGGGTACGTGCCCGCGACGGCGAGGCCGCCGCGGGTAGGTTCCCGATCCGTCCCGCCGACCACTCGTGGGTGTCCCCGTGTCCGACCCGCTCCCCCCGCCCGACGACGCCTCTGCCGACACGCGTCGCGACCGCCGCGCCCAACGTCGTCGCCGACGCCGCGTGCTGGGGGCCGTCGTGGTCGTCGTCGTGCTGGTCGCGGGTGCGGCCGCCGCCGTGGTGCTCCTCACCGGCGACGGCGACGGCGACACCGCTGCGCCCACCACCGAGCCCGCGCCCACCACCGACACCACCGCCGAGAGCACGACGACGACCACCACCACCCCGCCGACGACCGTCCCCGACGACACCGTCTCGGTGTTCGACCTGGCGGTGGGCGACTGCTTCGACGAGCCCACCGCCGACGACCTGGTGATCCGGGTCCCCGAGGCCGCCTGCGACGAGCCGCACGACCACGAGGTGTTCCACATCGAGTCGCTGCCCGATGGCGACGCCCCCGCCGACGACGAGATCGCCGAGGCCGCCCGGCAGGCCTGCCTCGAGCCCTTCGCCACCTTCGTGGGCCTGCCCTGGATCGAGTCGTCGCTCGACTACCGCTGGCTGGCCCCCACCGAGGCGTCGTGGGCCGACGGCGACCGCGAGGTCGTCTGCTTCGTGTCCGATCCGGCCGGTCCGGTCGCCGGCACCCTCGCCGGCGCGGCGCGCTAGCGACCGCCCGAGGGCGAGCTCAGGGTGACGGGGCGAGCGGAGCCACGTCGATGCGCCAGAGCGTGCCGCCGTCGGCGCCGCTCGTCACCCACACCCGGTCGCCGTCGACCTCGACCTCGCGGGGACGGTCCACCGCCACGTCGACCACGGTGGCGCCGTCCCCATCGGCCGGGAGGGCCACCCGGGTGACCGTGGCGCTCTCGGGGCGCACGATCCACAGCTCGTGACCGTCGTCGGTCCGGCGGAGGGCGACGTCGTCGACGGCACCGGGGCCCAGGTCGATCGGGGCCACCGTGTCGAGGGTCGCGGCGTCGACCCCCACCAGCGTGGCCGGCCCCCCGTCGTCGGGCGGGGCGGTGACGGCCCACACCACGCCGTCGGCCACCACGAGACCGCTCGTCGGCTCGGGCAGCTCGACCTCGCCGGTGGGCACCAGCGAGGTCACGTCCAAGCGGAACAGCGTGCGGCCGGCGGTGGCCCACGCCGCCCCGTCGCCCAGGGCGAACCGGAACGTCACCCCGTCCTCCACCGGCAGCGAGAGGACCTCGCCGGTGGCGACGTCGACGCGCTGGATCACGCTGGAGGTGGCGCCACCCCCACCGGGCACGGGGAGGCGGGCCACGGTGATCCAGACCGCGCCCTCACCGACCGCCACCACGCCCCCCGGGGCGTCGAGGGGCACGGTGTCGAGCACGTCGCCGCTGTCGGGGTCGAGGCGGAGCAGGCCGTCGGTGCCCACGAGCCAGCGGGCGCCCTCGCCCGCCACCGACCGCTCCAGCCGGCCGAGCCCGCCGATGACCCGGGCCTCGCCGACCTCGCCGGTGTCGGGGTCGACCACGGTGCGGGTGAGCGCCTGGAGGTTGGTGACCCGCACCTCGCCGTCGACCACGGCGAGGCCCTGCGCGCCGGACACGCGGGCCACGGCCACCACCGTGGACCCGTCGGCGGCCTCACGGGGGTCGGCGAAGCGGGGCCGGTCGTCGGGGGTGCCGGACACGACCAGCGCCACCGTGCCGACCGCGGCGAGGGCGAGGAGCACGAGCGCCAGCAGGCGCCGGGTGCGCGGTGAGCGGGGGAGCACGGCGACACGGTACGGCGACGCCCCGGGCGTCCGGACATCGCGATCCGCCGGCGGTAGGTTGAGCGCGGCACCGCCGGCCGAGGAGACACGACGTGGTCCGCACTCGCTTCGTCCACTCCCGCAACGAGGTCGAGCTCACGTTCCTGCTCGACCGCCCCGACGTCGCCCGGGCCGAGGTCCTCGTCGACCTGCTCGGGTGGGCGGCGGTGCCGCTGCGGCGCTACCCCCGCGGCCAGGGCCCGTGGCGGGCCACGGTGCGCGTCCCGGCGGCCGCCGAGGTGCAGTTCCGCTACGCGGTGGGCCCCGACCAGTGGGTCGACGACCCCGACGCCGACGAGCACCGCCCGAACCCGTTCGGCTCGACCAACGACGTGGTGCGCCTGCCCGCAGCCTGAGCCGCCCTGCCCCGCCCCGCCCCCGGGCCGGGCGTCAGGCGAGCGGACGCTCGAGCAGGTCGAGGGCCATCGCGGTGTGCAGCGCCACCCCGGCGGCCATGGCCGGCTCGTCGAGCCGCATGAGGTTCGAGTGGCAGGCCGGCGCCTGGCGGGGATCGGCGATCTCGGGCGGGCAGACGCCGAGGAAGGCCATGGCGCCCGGCACCTGCTGGAGCACGTAGGACCAGTCCTCGGCGCCCATCACCGGTGCCGGCGACTCGACGACGCGGTCGGCGCCGAGCAGCCCGCTGGCCACCTCGAGCACCCGGTGGGCGGCGGCGGCGTGGTTCACGGTGACGGGGTAGCCCCGGCGGACGTGGACCTCGGCCTCGAGCCCGTGGGCCTCGGCGATCGTGGTGGCGAGCCGGGTGACGCCGCGGTCGACGGCGTCGCGGGTGCGCTCGGAGACCGACCGGATGGTGCCCGCCATCTCGGCCGAGGCGGGGATGACGTTGACGGTGGTGCCGGCCGTGATCTTGGTGATGGTGACGATGGCCGGGTTGAAGGCGTCGATCTGGCGGGTGACGAAGGTCGAGATGGCGCTGACGATCTCGCACGCCACGGGGATCGGGTCGGCGGCGAAGTGGGGGGTGGAGGCGTGGCCGCCCCGCCCCCGCACGGTGATGAACAGCTCGTCGGACGACGCCATGAGCGGGCCCGGCTTGGTGGTGATCCACCCCGACGGCAGGTTGGGCGTGATGTGCATGGCGAACGCGGCGTCGACCCCGTCGAGCACGCCCTCGTCGATCATCACCTTGGCGCCGCCGAAGCCCTCCTCGCCGGGCTGGAACATGAACCGCACGGTGCCGGCGATCTGGTCGCGGCGGGCGGCGAGCAGGCGGGCGGCGCCGACCAGCATCGACACGTGGGCGTCGTGGCCGCAGGCGTGCATGGCCCCGGCCACCTCGCTGGCGAAGTCGACGCCGGTGTCCTCGGGCATGGGCAGGGCGTCCATGTCGCCGCGCAGGAGCACCGTGGGCCCGTCGCCGGCGCCGCCCCGCAGGTCGGCCACCACCGAGGTGGTGGCGGTGCCGGTGCGCACGTCGAGGCCGAGGCCGTCGAGGGCCTCGCGGATGGTGGCCTGGGTGACGGGCAGATCGAGACCGAGCTCGGGCCGGCGGTGGATCCGCCGCCGGAGGGCGACCACCTCGTCGAGCAGGTCACCCGCCTCGTCGAGCAGCGCGTCTCCGAGCAGTGTCACCGTTGCCTCCCGGGTCGTGGGTCGCCGGCACCGTACCGCCCGCCCGTGACGGCCGTCATGGTCACCGTTGGATCACCCGACGCTGACCGGTCGACGGCCGCGTCCCCCGCCGGGGGGAGGGGACGGCCATCCCGCTCCACCGGAGGGACGAGCCCACGACCACTCCAGGGCCGGACGACCGGACGGGGGCCCATCCGTACCGTCGCAGGTAGATCCCGACACCCCACCTGCGAGGCCCGCCATGACCGTCACCGCTCCGCTCGCCGCCACTCCCGCCACCGGCACCGTCGCGGCCCGCACCGTCGCCGCCACCAAGCGCTACGGCACCGGCGACACCGCCGTCATCGCCCTCGACGCGGTGACCGTCGACTTCCCCGCCGGGGCGTTCACCGCGGTGATGGGCCCCTCGGGCTCGGGCAAGTCGACGCTCATGCACGCCGTCGCCGGGCTCGACACCCTCACCTCGGGCGAGGTCCACATCGGCGACGTCGAGCTCAGCTCGCTGTCGGAGCGCAAGCTCACCCGCCTGCGCCGGGACCGCATCGGGTTCGTCTTCCAGGCCTTCAACCTGGTGCCGACGCTCACCGCGCTCGAGAACATCACCCTGCCGATGAGCCTCGCCGGCCGCGAGCCCGACCGCGAGTGGCTCGACACCGTCGTCACCACCGTGGGCCTCGCCAACCGGCTGCACCACCGCCCGAGCGAGCTCTCCGGTGGCCAGCAACAGCGCGTCGCCGTCGCCCGGGCCCTCGCCGCCCGGCCCGACATCATCTTCGCCGACGAGCCCACCGGGAACCTCGACAGCCGCACCGGCGCCGAGATCCTCGACTTCATGCGGCGGGCGGTGCGCGAGCTCGGCCAGACCGTCGTGATGGTCACCCACGACCCGGTGGCCGCCTCCTACGCCCACCGGGTGCTGTTCCTCGCCGACGGGCGGATCGTCGACACCCTCGACGCCCCGACCCCCGACTCCGTCATCGACCGCATGAAGAACTTCGGAGCGTGACGACATGATCCGCACCACCTTGCGCGGCCTCGTGGCCCACAAGCTGCGCCTGCTCACCACCGCCCTCGCGGTGATGCTCGGCGTGGCCTTCATGGCCGGCACGCTCGTGCTGACCGACACCCTCGGCCAGAGCTTCGACGAGCTCGTCGCCGACGTGAACGACGGCGTCGACGCCCAGGTCCGCGGCACCGCGACCTTCGGCGAGGGCGGCGCCGCCGTCCGCGACCGCCTCGACGCCGACCTGCTCGACACCGTGATCGCCGCCGACGGCGTGGCCGCCGCGGCCGGCAGCATCGAGGGCTTCGCCCAGATCGTCGCCGACGACGGCACCATCCTGAACGGCTCGGGCATGGGCGCCCCGTCGCTCGGCGTGCTCTGGACCGACATCGACGAGCTGAACCCGCTCACCCTCGTCGAGGGCACCGGCCCCGCGACCGACGACGAGGTCGTCATCGACCGCGCCAGCGCGAACGAGCTCGGCGTCAGCACCGGTGACACCATCACGGTCAACGCCCTGGGCGGAGCCCGCGAGCACACGGTGAGCGGCATCGCCACGTTCGGCGACGCCGACAGCCCGCTCGGCGCCAGCATCGTCGCGTTCACCGAGGCGGCCGGGCAGGCCGCCCTCGCCGCCGAGGGCGCCTACGACGGCATCTCGGTCGTCGCCGCCGACGGTGTGAGCGAGGACGAGCTCGTCGCCTCGCTCGACGCCGCGCTCGCCGCCGAGCGTCGCATCGAGGTCATCACCGGCACCGAGCTGGTGGCCGAGAACCAGGACGCCGTCGCCCAGAACATCGGGTTCTTCAACACCTTCCTGCTGACCTTCGCCGTGGTCGCCCTGGCCGTCGGCGCGTTCATCATCTTCAACACGTTCTCGATCATCGTCGCCCAGCGCAGCCGCGAGCTCGCCGTGCTGCGGGCCATCGGGGCGTCCCGCCGCCAGGTCATGGCGTCGGTCGTGATCGAGGCCGTCGTCGTCGGTGTGGTCGCCTCCGCGGTGGGGCTGGTGCTGGGCATCGGCGTCGCCAACGGCCTCACCACGGTGCTCGACAGCCTCGGCTTCGACCTGCCCGCCCAGTCGCTCGTGATCGAGGCCGGATCGATGGTCACCGCCCTGGTGATCGGCGCCGTCATCACCGTCGCCTCGGCCGTGGTCCCCGCCCGCCGGGCGTCGAGGATCCCGCCGGTGGCCGCCATGCGCGACGTCGCCATCGACACCTCGGCCGGCTCGCACCTGCGGATCGGCACCGGTCTGCTCGTCGCCGCCGCGGGCGCCCTCGCCCTCACCAGCGGGCTGGCCGGCGCGACGGACCAGCCGGTCGCGCTCGTCGGGCTCGGCGCCGCCTTGATCTTCCTCGGCGTCGCCACCCTCGGCCCGGTCATCGCCCGTCCCCTCAGCCGGGTCCTCGGCTGGCCGGCCGCCCGCCTGCACGGCGTGCCCGGCACCATCGCCCGGGAGAACGCGGCCCGCAGCCCCAAGCGCACCGCCGCCACCGCGTCGGCGCTGATGATCGGCGTGGGCCTGGTCGGGTTCATCACGGTCATGGCGTCGTCGATCCGGGCATCGATCGACGAGGTCGTCGGCGGAGCCATCGACGCCGAGTACGTCGTCAGCTCCGACTCGCTCGGCTTCGGTGGGATCGACCCGGCGCTCGCCGGCCTCCTCGCCGAGCTCCCCGAGGTCGCCGCGGTGACCGGCGTCGGCGTCGACACCGTCGAGGTCGACGGCACGGTGATGGGCATCGCCGGGGTCGACGGCCCCGCCGCCGAGGCCACCCTCGACCTCGACGTCACCGCCGGGTCGCTCGCCGACCTCGGGCCCACCGGCATCGCCGTCGCCGACCAGATGGCCGACGAGCGGGGCTGGGGCGCCGGCGACATCGTCTCGCTCCGGTTCCCGGACGGCACGATCCACCCCTTCGAGGTGAGCGCCACCTTCGACAACGACTCGCTCGGCGACGTGTTCATCGGGCGTGACGCCCTCGAGTCCCGGGGCCTCGCCCCCTACGACATCCAGGTGCTCGTGTCGCTCGCCGACGGCGTCGACCTCGATCCCGCCCGCACCGCCATCGAGTCGGTGACCGCCGGGTTCCCGAACGCCGAGGTGCAGACCGCCCAGGAGTTCGCCGACGCCCAGGCCGCCACGCTCGACCCGCTGTTCGGGCTCGTCTACGCCCTGCTCGCCCTGGCCGTCATCATCGCCCTGCTCGGCATCGCCAACACCTTGGCCCTGTCGATCTTCGAGCGGACCCGGGAGCTGGGGCTCCTCCGGGCGGTGGGCATGTCCCGCAGCCAGCTCCGCCACGCGGTGCGCTACGAGTCGGTGATCATCGCCCTGCTCGGCACCGGCCTCGGCCTGGTCATCGGCGTGGGCTTCGGCGCCGCCGTCATGCGGGCCATGTCCGAGGAAGGGGTGTCGGACCTGGTGGTCCCCGCCGGGCCGTTCGCGGTGATCACCG
>DATHSN010000270.1:0-4904 GCA_035464115.1 Acidimicrobiales bacterium
TGGCGGTCGCCGAGGCCGGGCGACGCCGGGCGGGCGGGGCCCGGGTGTTCCCCCCGTCGACCGCCTGGTTCGCCCCGGTGTGGATCGCCGAGCGGGCCGTGTGCTCGTGGCTCGCCGTGGCGACCCGGGTGCGCCACGGCGGTGTCGCCTACGCCGGCACCACGCTCACCCGGGCGGCGACACCCCGCCGGGTGCTGCGCCGCCGCCTGGCCGGCCGGTGCCCGCCGCTCCCCGACCCGATCGCGTGGTCGTTCGGCACACGGGCTTGCGATCGACACAGGACACGGTGGATCGTGCCGATGTGAGCATCGTGCGCCGTGAGCTGCTCCTCGCCGTCACCGTGGCCGTCGCCGCGCTGGCGATCACCGCCCTCGCCGCCTCTCCGGTGGCCGCCGCCGACGGCGACGGCGCCGACGACCCGGCCAGCGACGAGGTGGTCGTCACCATGTTCGTCGGCGACGGCTGCCCCTACTGCGCCCAGGCCCAGGCCTTCTTCGCCGGGCTCACCGCCGCCCACCCCAACCTCACGCTGGTCGAGCACGAGGTCTGGTACGACGAGGCCGGCCGCCAGCTGATGGCCGAGACCGCCGCCGAGCTGGGCGCCACCCCGGGCGGGGTGCCGTTCATCATCCTCGACGACCAGTGGTGGTCGGGCTACGCCCCGAGCATCGGCGACGAGATCGCCGCCGCCGTGCTGCCCCGTCTCGGAGGTGGGTCCGACGAGGTGGCGCTCGTCGAGGCCGGGTCCGAGGGCGACTCGTTCGCCGGCGTCGCGGCCGCCGCGGCGCTCGGCGTCGCCGCTCTCGGCGGCGTGCTCCTCGTGCGCTCCCGCGTCCGGAACCGCCCGGGGCACCTCGAAGGCGGCCGGTAGCCTCGACGCCCGGGCCCGGCGACCCGACGTCGCCCCGAGGCCCGCCTCTCGCCGTGACCCCGACCTCTCCCGACCTGCGCGCCCGCGTCGACGACCTCATGGTCGCCGACTCGGCGCGCCTGGGTCGCCGCCTGCGCGATCTGCGCCGGCTCCCGGCCGACGAGCGCGACGCCGCCCGAGCGACGATCGCCGACGAGGTCGCCCGCGCCGAAGCGGTGGTCGCCCGCCGCCGGGCGCTGGTGCCCGCCCCGTCGTACCCGCCCGAGCTGCCGATCACCGATCGCCACGACGACCTGCTCGCGGCCCTCGGCGAGCACCAGGTGGTCATCGTCGCCGGCGAGACCGGGTCGGGCAAGAGCACCCAGCTCCCCAAGCTGTGCCTCGAGCTGGGGCGCGGCGTGCGGGGCCTGATCGGTCACACCCAGCCCCGCCGGATCGCGGCGCGCAGCATCGCCGAGCGGGTGGCCGAGGAGCTCGGCACCGAGGTCGGCGGGCTGGTCGGCTACACGGTGCGCTTCACCGACCAGGTCGGCGACGACACGCTCGTCAAGGTCATGACCGACGGCATCCTGCTGGCCGAAGTCGGCCGTGACCGCGACCTGCGCCGCTACGACACGATCATCATCGACGAGGCCCACGAGCGCAGCCTCAACATCGACTTCCTGCTCGGCTACCTGCACCGCCTGCTCCCCCGCCGCCCGGACCTCAAGGTGGTCATCACCTCGGCCACCATCGACACCGAGCGCTTCGCCCGCCACTTCGACGACGCCCCCATCATCGAGGTGTCGGGGCGCACCTACCCCGTCGAGATGCGCTACCGGCCCGTCGACGACCCCGATTCCGCCGACGACCGCGACCTGCCCCAGGCCATCGTCGACGCCGTGGCCGAGCTGCGCCGCGAGGGGCCGGGCGACGTGCTCGTGTTCTGCAGCGGCGAGCGCGAGATCCGCGACGCGGCCGACGCGCTGCGCAAGCAGCACCTGTCCGACACCGAGGTCCTGCCGCTCTACGCCCGGCTCTCGGCGGCCGAGCAGCACCGCGTGTTCGCCGCCCACCGGGGTCGCCGCATCGTGCTCGCCACCAACGTGGCCGAGACGTCGCTCACCGTGCCCGGCATCCGCTACGTGGTCGACCCCGGCACCGCTCGCATCTCGCGCTACAACCACCGCACCAAGGTCCAGCGCCTCCCCATCGAGCCGGTGTCGCAGGCGTCGGCCGACCAGCGCGCCGGGCGGTGCGGCCGCATCGGGCCCGGCATCTGCATCCGGCTCTACGACGAGGACGACCTGCGGTCGCGCCCCGAGTTCACCGAGCCCGAGATCCAGCGCACCAACCTGGCGTCGGTGCTGTTGCAGATGGCGGCGCTCGACCTCGGCGAGGTCGAGTCGTTCCCGTTCGTCGACCCGCCCGACCACCGCGCCGTGCGCGACGGCATCGCCCTGCTCGAAGAGCTCGGCGCGGTCGACCCCGACCACGTCGGCACCCGCCGGTGGCTCACCCCCCTCGGCCGCCAGCTGGCCCGGGTGCCCGTCGATCCCCGGCTCGGGCGGATGCTCGTCGAGGCCGACCGCGAGGGCTGCCTGCACGAGCTGTTGGTGATCACCGCCGCGCTGTCGATCCAGGACCCCCGCGAGCGTCCCACCGGCCAGGAGGAGGCGGCCCGCCAGAGCCACGCCCGCTTCGCCCACCCCGACTCCGACTTCCTGACGCTCCTCGCGCTGTGGGACCACCTGCGCGCCGAGCGCCGGGCCCGGGGGTCGAACCAGTTCCGCAAGATGTGCCGCGCCGAGTTCCTCAACGCCAACCGCGTGCGCGAGTGGCAGGACCTGCACGCCCAGCTGCGCCAGATCACCAGCCAGATGGGCTTCCGCCAGAACCACCAGCCCGCGGACCCCGACGCCGTGCACCGGGCGATCCTCGCCGGGCTGCTGTCGCACGTCGGGCTGCGCGACGACGAGAAGCGCGAGTACCGCGGGGCCCGCAACGCCCGCTTCGCGGTGGCGCCCGGGTCGGTGCTGTTCAAGCGCTCACCGCGGTGGGTGATGGCCGCCGAGCTGGTGGAGACCAACCGGCTGTGGGCCCGCATGGCGGCGCCGGTGCGCCCGGAGTGGATCGAGCAGGTCGGCGCCCACCTCACCAAGCGCACCTACGGCGACCCGTGGTGGGACCGCGACCGCGGCACCGCGATGGTGCACGAGCGGGTCACCGTCTACGGCCTGCCGGTGGTGGCGTCGCGCACGGTGAACCTGTCGTCGGTCGACCCGGCGGCGGCGCGGGCGCTGCTCATCCGCCACGCCCTCGTCGAGGGCGACTGGGACACCCACCACCGCTTCGTCGCGCGCAACGCCCAGCGGGTGGTCGAGGTCCACGACCTCGAGGCCCGCACCCGGCGCGACCTGCTCGTCGGCGACGACGACCTGGTCGCCTGCTGGGACCGGCGCATCCCCGACCACGTGGTGTCGGTGCGCCACCTCGACCGCTGGTGGAACAAGCGCCAGCGCACCGACCCGCACCTGCTCGACCTCACCCTCGACGAGCTCATCGATCCCGGCGCCGGGCGCATCGACGTCGCCGACTACCCCGACGAGTGGCGCCAGGGCGCCCTCACCCTGCCCGTCGACTACGTGTTCCACCCCGGCGGGCCCGACGACGGCGTCGTCGTCAACATCCCCGTCGCCGCGCTCCACCAGGTCGACGACGCCGGGTTCGACTGGAACGTCCCCGGTCTCCGCGCCGAGATCGTCACCGCGCTGGTGCGGTCGCTCCCCAAGCCGCTGCGACGGGCGCTGGTGCCCGTCCCCGACACGGTGAGCGCGGTGCTCGAGCGCCTCGACCCGTCGCAGGGCCCGCTCCTCGACGCCCTCGCCGACGCGCTGTCGGCGGTGGGACGGGTGACGGTGCGCCCCGCCGACCTCGACCTCGACCGGGTGCCCGACCACCTCCGCCCCACGTTCCGGGTCCACGACGAGCACGACCGCACCCTCGCCACCGGCAAGGACCTCACCCGCCTGCGGGCCGAGCTGCGCGACCGGGTGCGCGCCGCCCTGGCGTCGGCCGAGCCGTCGATCGAGCGGTCGGGCCTGCGCGACTTCGACCTCGACGCGCTCCCCCGCGTCGTCACCTCCCACGCGCCCGGGCACCCGGTGCGGGCCTACCCGGCCCTCGTCGACGAGGGCGACTCGGTGGCCGTGCGCCTCCTCGCCACCCGCGACGAGCAGGCCGACGCCATGTGGGCCGGCACCCGGCGCCTGCTGCGCCTGCGGCTCCCCGCCGCGGCACGCGCCCTCGGCCGCCTGCCCACCCGCGAGGTCCGCCTGGCCCTGGCCGTGAGCCCCTACCTCGACGAGGCCGAGTGGCTCGACGACGTGCTCACCTGCGTGCTCGACCACCTCGTCGCCGAGGCCGGCGGGCCGGCGTGGGACCGCCCGGCGTGGGACCGCCTGGTCGACGCGGTCCGCGACGGGCTCACCGACACCGTGCGCGACGTGTGGGAGCGCGCCGCGGCGATCATGACCTCCTACGGACGGATCAGCTCGGGGTTGGTGCGCCTCACGGCGCCGGCCACCCAGGAGGCGGTGATCGACATCGGCGCCCAGATCGACCGCCTCGTCTACCCGGGCGTGCTGGCGGGCGTCGGCACCGAGCGCCTCGACGACCTGCGCCGCTACCTCACCGCCGTCGAGCGTCGCATCGCCAAGCTCGGCGACGATCCCGCCCGCGACCAGCAGCGCATGCGCACGGTGCTGCGCCTCGAGCACGAGGTCGACCGGGCCGTCGCCCGCCACCCCGGCTCGGTCGCCGCCGAGGACCTCATCTGGATGCTCGAGGAGCTGCGGGTGGCCACCTTCGCCCAGGACCTGGGCACCAACGGCCCGGTGAGCGAGAAGCGCATCCGCGCCGCGCTCGCCGCGCTCGGCTGAGCGGCGACGGCTCGACAGGCCGGAGGCGCATCTCCGGGGCCCTCCCCGACTGGGCTGAGCGGTCTCAGGGCCCCGAGCAGACCCGGACGGGCGTTCTTCCGGCAGAAGTGGTC
>DATHSN010000271.1:0-4731 GCA_035464115.1 Acidimicrobiales bacterium
TCTACACGGCCAATCCCGGATTCACCCTCTCTGCTGGCGAGCGCATCGCCGACCCCCGCTTCCGCAACCCGGGTGCGGGCGACTACCGGCTCCAGGCCACCAGCCCCGCCGTCGACGCCGGCATCATCGTCGGCTACGCCACCGATCTCGACGGCAACCCCGTCTCACCGCCACCCGCCCTCGGCGCCTACGTGCTCCAGCGCGGAGCGCCCCGACGCACCGGCTCTCGGCGGCACACCGTGTCGTAGAGCGCGAGGTGCCGTCGGGCCACGACCTCCCACGACAGGGTGCGCCGCGCCAGGTCCACGACCTGCTGGCGCACGTCGACGCCGTCGTCGATGTGCTGGAGGATCGCTGCGGCCAGGGCCTCGGCGTCGCCGGCGGGCACCACGAAGCTCGGATCGACCGTGAGGTCGGCCAGCGCGCCCACGTCGGTCACGACGACGGGCACGCCGGCCGCGACCGCGGTCGAGCCCACCCCGGTCTGGCTGGCCTCGGTGTAGGGCAGCACCACGAGCGAGGCCTCCGCCAGGAGCTCCCCCAGGGCGGCTTCGGGCACGTACCCGAACCGGCGGTCGATCCGTGGATCGTCGGGCACGTCGGCGCAGGCCGGGCCCACTCCCGCCACCACCAGCCGGACATCGGGGCGGTGCCGCCACACGATCGGCATGGCCCGGACGAGGACGTCCACGCCCTTGTAGGGCTCGAGCCGGCCCAGCAGCACCACGACCGGCGCGTTCGGGACGGCGAGCGGTCGGGTCGCCGTCCTGACCCCGTGGGGGATGACGACGGCCCGCGCCCGCTGGGACGGTTCCAGCGCGTCCCGCAAGGCGTCGCCGTGCACCACGATCCGATCGGCGCGCCGTCGCCACGCGGTCTCGATGCGGCGCTGCACGACGCCCAGCTCGGGCTGCCCGGGGTGGGGGACCGGGTCGTGGACGGTCAGCACCGACGGGTACGGCCGGCTGAGGGCGAGCAGCCGCGGCTCGTAGTTGCTCTGGGCGTGGGCGACGTCCGGCGCCCACTGGGCGATCTGGCGGCGGAGACGAGGGAGCGCGACCAGGCCGGCGGACGAGGAGACCCGCCCGGGTAGGACGATGAGCTCCACCCCGCGCTCGGCCAGGTCGTCGAGCAGCGCCTGGCGCTCGGCGACGCGGTCGTCGAACTCGCGGGCGTGGTCCCGGCAGAGCAGCGCGACCACCGCGTCGGCGTCGACCAGACCGCGTGCCAGGCCGGCGGTGTACTTGAGGAACCAGTCGCACACCAGCAGCACCCGCATCACGGGGTCCCTCCCGATGTCCACGGCAGCAACCGCAGCATCCGCTCGCGCGCCCCGGTGTCGAGGAGCGTGGCAGCGGCGACGGCCAGCAGCGCGCCGGCGGCCACCGGGAGGGCGACCGCGAGCGGCCAGCTCACCAGCGTCCACGAGAGCCCGAGACCGGCGGCGGCGAACACGACGGACCCGGCCAGGCCCGCCCGCGGGACGTCGAGCCGCCGACGTCGCGCCGTGGCGGTCATGACGACGGCCCCGAGGGCGTGCGCCGCCGCCAGCACCATGCCGAACTGGCTCAGCGTGAGGTCGCCGAGCACCACGGCCAGGGTGATCGAGGTGCCGGCGACGACCGAGTTGGCCACCAGCGGCGCGGTGAAGGCCTTGGTGGCGGCCAGGAGGTAGCCGAGCAGGTCGTGGGTCGCCTGCAGCCACAGGGCCCCGGCGAGGACGAGGAGGGCGACGTGGCGGTCGGCGAAGCGCTCGCCGTAGAGCGCTCCCATGACCGGCACGATCCACGGTCCGGCCACGACCATCCCCGCGGCGAAGGCCACGGCCAGCCACCGCTGGTAGCCCCACCAGCGTCGGACCCGGTCGGTGTCGTCGTGCGCCGCGGACATGCGGGCGTACAGCATCGGGAGGAGCGCGGTGAGGGGGGCGAGGCCGGCGATGGCGACCTTCTTGATCACCAGGTAGTAGCCGACGTCACCCAACGACAGGACCGAGCGGGCGATCAGCGTGTCGCCGGTGGCGGTGGCGTAGCTGAGCAGCGTGTTGAACCAGATCGGTCGGGCCTCGTGCACCGCCTGCCGGGTGAGGCCGGGATCGACCGAGGCCACCGGCTCTCCGCCCATCGCCCGCGCGATGAACCAGACCGCCGCCACGACGTAGGCGGCGGCGGTGGCGTGGACCGCCGCGACCACCGATCCCCAGGTGAGGAGCGCGACGGCGGTGAAGGCCACGGTGAGGAGCGCGTTGGTGAACAGGACCCCCGCCCGGAGCCGGAAGGCACCCGTCCCCTGGGTGAGCGTGAGCGATGCCTGGTAGAGCGCCAGCGCCACCGCCAGCTCGGGCACGAGCAGCGCCTGGCCGGCGGTGATGCCGAGCGCGTCCCGCCACGCCGGGACCACCGTCAACACCCCGGCGCCCGCGCCGGCCACCAGCGCGGCGAGCGCCGGTGCCAGCTTCACGGTCAGCGCCGCGGCCGCGCCCACCCCGACCTCCTCGGCCGCGACCGCTCGGGTGAGCCAGTTGTGCAGCCCGAGCTCGGTCAGCACCATGGCCAGACCGGCGAGGGTGAGCACGAGCGCCAGCTGGCCGAGCTCCTCGGGCTCGAGGATCCGGGCGTAGAACAGGTTGGTGACCCCACCGAGCACGAGCGCCGCCACCTGGCTGCCGACGGCGAGGGGGACCCAGCCCCGTCGGCGCTCCTCGTCCGCGGGCCCGGGGATCCCGGCGGGCGCACCGCCACCACCGAGCGGAGGCCAGCGGCCCCGGCGCACGATGCTCACCGCGGCTCCTCCCTGCGGCGACGCCATCGGTCCCGGGCCCAGGCGACCAGGCCGAGGGGGAGCGCGAGGAGCCACCACCAGCGCGAGGGCGCGTCGCGGGCCTGGGCGAGCACGCCCTGGCCCAGGTGGAGGGAGCAGCGGATGTAGCCCGCGTAGCCGCGCAACCGCGAGGTGGCCGCCATCGGCAGGGGCAGGGACACGAGCTCCCGGTAGAACGTGCGGTAGGCGAGGGCCTCGCCGATCCGGGTGGCGGTCGGCCGAGCCGACAGCCCGTCGGGCTGTGAGCGCTTGACCGCCACGACGTCGGACACGAAGCGGGTGCGGTGCCGCCGGGCGATGCGGTTCCACACCAACGCCTCGGGGACGAAGCGGCCCAGATCCTCGGGGAAGGGGTGGTCGCGCAGCACGCTCCTGCGGTACATGCCGATCGTGTCCACCAGGCGGACCGCCTCGTGCCCGCTGAAGTTGTCCGAGTCGACGATCGGAGCCGGGAGGGGGTCGCCGATGAGCTGCCCGGTCTCGGTCGTGGCGCGGGCCTCGACGTTGGCGAAGGTCGCCGCGACCTCGTCGGGCAGCGACTCGAAGTGGTGGAGCAGGGTCTCGAGGGCCCCCGGCAGGTAGCGGTCGTCGGAGTCGAGGACGGCCACGTAGCGGCCCCGCGCCGCGGCGACGCCCCGGTTGAGCGCCACGTGCTTGCCGGCGTTGGCCTGGTGCAGGTACCGCACGTCGAACGGCGCGTCCCGCGCCCAGCGCTCGACCCGGCTCGCGGTGTCGTCCGTCGAGCCGTCGTCGACCACCAGCCACTCGACGTCCGAGACGCTCTGGTCGAGGAGGCTCTGGTAGGTGTCCCCGAGGAGGTCGGCGCGGTCGAACGTCGGGGTCAGGACCGTGACCAGCGGTTGGCCGGGCATCGGGTCACGGCTCCTCGCGGCGGGGCGTCGTCGCGGACGTCGTGTCACCGAGGTCGATGAGCCGCCTCGGTGGCGTGGTGACCACCGCGCCGTAGAGGCGGGCACCCACGGCGCGCAGCGCCCGCACCGCGCTGCTCACGTCGTCGTGCGGAGTCCGGCCGCTGCGCGCCACGAGCACCACGCCACTGGCGATCGCGCTGACGACCGCGGCGTCGGTGAAGGGCAGGGCCGGTGGCGTCTCGATCAGCACGAAGGTCGCCCGGTCCTCGAGGCGCCGGATGAGCAGCTCCAGCTCCTTCGAGCCGAGCACCTCGCTGGGGTTCCCGGGAAGGGGACCGGGCGCGAGCGCCCAGAGCGGGAGCGCGGGGTCACCCCACCGCTGCAGCGCCTCGTCGAGCGTGGCGTGTCCGGACAGCACGCTCGTCAGTCCGGGACGACGGTGGACGCGCACGAGCTCGTCGAGGCGCGGGTGGCGGAGATCGGCGCAGACGACCACCACGGGGTCGCCGGCCTGCGCCAGCACGACGGCGAGGTTGCCGAGCACGCCCGCCGTGCCCTCGCCGTCCAGCGCAGAGGTGACGACGATCGAGCGGGGGAGCTCGTCGGCGTCGGCGAACCGCAGGTTGGTGCGCACCGACCGGAACTCCTCGGCCGGGCGGGAGCTCGGTTGCGCCAGGCAGATGACCTGGTCGCGCTCGACGCCGTCGCCACCGGAGATCCGGCCGAGCAACGGCAGGCCCAGGAGGTCCTCGAGCTCCTCGGCCCGGACGGTGTGGTCCAGCCGGTCGCGGAGGACCACCGCGCCGAAGCCGCTGATCGCGCCGAGGACGAGCCCCAGGGCGATGTTGAGCCGGGCGCCCGGCTGGGTGCGCGCCCCCAGGCCCGCCGGTCGCACGACCGTCGCCTCGACCGGCGATTCGGCGGTGCCCGCCACCTGCTCCAGCACCGGCACCTGATCGGCGAAGGCGGCCGCGGCCGCGTTGGCGATCTCGCGGGCCACCACCGCAGAGGTGTGCTCGGCGGAGATCTTGAGCAGCAC
>DATHSN010000272.1:0-38263 GCA_035464115.1 Acidimicrobiales bacterium
GTGCATGCCGGGTGACAACACGGTGATGTCGGTGGAGCTGATCCATCCGATCGCGATGGACGAGGGTCTGCGTTTCGCGATTCGTGAGGGTGGTCGTACCGTCGGCGCCGGCCGCGTCACCAAGATCATCAAGTAGAGAACTGAGCGACGATGGCGAACGACCAGAAGATCCGGATCCGGCTCAAGGCCTACGATCACGAGATCATCGACCAGTCGACGAAGAAGATCGTCGAGACGGTGCTGCGCACCCAGGCCGAGATCCGCGGTCCGATCCCGCTGCCCACCGAGAAGCACCGCTACACGGTGATCCGCGGCCCCTTCAAGGACAAGGACTCCCGCGAGCACTTCGAGATGCGCATCCACAAGCGTCTGCTCGACATCATCGCTCCGTCCCCCAAGACGGTCGACTCCCTGCAGCGGCTCGATCTGCCGGCGGGTGTCGACATCGAGATCAAGATCCAGCAGGCCTAGCCGCCCGCTCGATCCGCCGTGACGACAGCGCCCGGGGCCGATGGCCCCGGGCGCTGTCGCGCCGGCTCAGCGCCAGCGGCGGCGCAGCTCGACCATCACCGGCTCACCGACGATGGCGGTCAGCTCGTCGCCGAGCGCATCGACCACCGGACGGTCGCCGACGTAGGCGTCAGTGCCCTCCGTGCAGCACCAGGCCATGGTCTCGCCGTGGGCACCCCAGTCGCGCCGCGCCCAGCCCCGCACGGTGGCCACCTCGACGTGGTCGTCGCGCATCTCCCAGTCGACCTTGAGCGGCAGCTGCCAGCACACCGAGGGCTTCCACTCGATCGGCGACTCGCCGGCGTCGAGCGCGGCGAGGTGCAGCGCGCAGCCCGCCCCGCCCGCGAACCCGGGCCGGTTCAGGAAGACGCACGCCCCGTCGACCACCCGGGTGGCGGTCCGCGTCTCGTCGCGGAAGATGCCGCCCGCCTCGGCCGTGGCGTGGTGCTCGAACAGCTCGGCGGGGACGAGCGCGGCGAGGGCCGACAGCTCGCGGGCCTCGTCGACCCCGTCGAGCTCGGCGCCGAGCGAGCAGCAGCCCAGCTGGCGGTCGGCGGCGCGCTCGGCCTCGATGCCGTGGCAGCCCCGACCCCAGATGCACGTCCAGCGCGAGGTGAGGAACGCGCGGTCGAAGCGCCAGATGGTGTCGCCGGCGTCGATCTCCTCGAGGTCAGGGTCGTCGGTCATGGTGCGCCACCCTCGCACGCCGGGTGGCCACCGGGGTGGTCGCCACCACGCCCGTCCTCGACCCAGCGGATCGCGCCCTCGGCGGCGGCGATCGCGGTGGCGAACGTGGCCTGGAGCAGGTAGCCGCCGGTGGGAGCCTCCCAGTCGAGCATCTCGCCGGCGACGAAGGTGCCGGGGAGGGAGCGCACCATGAACGATGCGTCGATCTGGTCGAGGGCGATGCCGCCGGCGCTCGAGATGGCCCGCTCGATCCCCGCGGTGCGCTCGACCACCAGGGGGACCGCCTTCAGCAGCGCCGCCAGCTCGACCACGTCGGTGGGCACCCGGTTGGCGGTGGCCTCGCGCACGAGGCCGATGGCCACCGGCGACAGCCCGAGGGTGCGTCGCAGCGAGGTGCTGACCGAGTCCTTGGGCCGGCGGCGGGCCAGCCGGTCGACCAGCCGGTCGACGTCGAGGTCGGGCCGCAGGTCGACCCGCACCTCGCAGCGGCCCTGGCTGGCGATGGTGTCGCGGATCGTCGCCGACCGGGCGTACACCGGTCCGCCCTCGAGCCCGTCGTCGGTGACCACGACGTCGCCCCGGGCCCGCACCCCGTCGACCTCGATCGCCACGGCCTTCACCGCCGCGCCGGCGAAGCGGTCGACGAACCCGTCGGTCCAGCCGACGAGCACCCCGCAGTTCGCGGGTCGGAGGGGCACCACCCGCACGCCGGCGCCGTCGAAGGGCACGACCCAGCCGCCGTCGGAGCCGACGCGGGGCCAGCTGGCGCCCCCGAGCCCGAACACGGTGACGTCGCTGACCACCTCGTGCACCGAGCCGTCGGCGCGCCCGAACCGCGACCGCCGGGGGTCGACACCGACCGGGGCGGTGGAGGGGCCCGACCCCCGGTCGTCGGGGCGGCCCCGGCCGTCGACCGGCGCCCACCCGAGCCAGCGCGCCCGGGTCTCGATCGTCACACCGAGGTCGTCGAGGCGTCGCAGCCAGGCGCGCAGCAGCGGCGTGGCGCGGAACGACCGGGGGAAGACCCGCCCGCTCGAGCCCACGACGGTGGGCTCACCGAGCCCCGCGCACCAGGCCCGCAGCTGGCCGGGGTCGAACGCGCGCACCGCGGCGACGATGGGGTCGGCACCGGACCCGTAGCGAGCCACGAGGTCGTCGAGCGGTTCGGTGTGGGTGAGGTTCAGCCCGCCCCGGCCGGCCAGCAGGAGCTTGCGACCCACCGAGGCCATGTGCTCGAACACGGTGACCCGCATCCCGGCGGCGGCGAGCACCTCGGCGGCCATCAACCCCGCCGGACCGCCGCCCACGACCGTCGCCACCGCGGGGGCCTCGTTCGTGGTCACGCCGTAGGCTACTGGGGGCGAGGGTGTGGGCCCCGACGTCGCCGACCGCTCGGGCGAGAAATCCACCGGGGCGCTTTGGACCCGGCGGTCCGGGCCCGCTATCCTCCACTCTTCGTGCGCACCGGCCGGTCGGCGGGTGCGCCAGCACGGAACATCCGCAACCGACGTCCGCGCCGGCCCGGCTCCCGGGGACCCCGCGGCACAACCAGACGGCGCTCCGCCGGGATCTTCCCGGGCGGAGCGTTCGCGTGAACGGCGACGGCGCTGCCCCTGGAGGCATCCGTCGGATACCACGTAGAGAGAGAACGCCCCATGGCGAACAAGGCAATCGTCGGCGAGAAGGTCGGCATGACCCAGGTGTGGGACGACGAGAACCGCGTCGTGCCCGTCACCGTGGTGAAGGTCGCGCCGTGCCGCATCGTGCAGATCAAACGACCCGAGACCGATGGCTACAGCGCCCTGCAGGTCACCTTCGGTGAGCAGCCGGCGCGCAAGGTCAACAAGCCCACGGCCGGTCACTACGAGCGGGCCGGGGTCGCACCCGGGCCCCGCCTCGTCGAGCTCCGCCTCGACGACGTGAGCGGCTACGAGATCGGCCAGGAGCTGGCCGTCGACGTCCTCGCCGAGGGCGAGCTCATCGACGTGTCGGCCGTGAGCAAGGGCAAGGGCTTCGCCGGCGTGATGAAGCGTCACGGCTTCTCGGGCCAGAAGGCGTCCCACGGTGCCCACCGCATCCACCGCGCCCCGGGCTCCATCGGTGCCTGCGCCACGCCGTCGCGCGTGTTCAAGGGCAAGCGCATGGCCGGTCGCATGGGCGCCGAGAAGGTCACCACGCTCAACCTCACCGTGGTCCAGGCCGACGCCGAGCGCGGCCTGCTGCTCGTGAAGGGCTCGGTCCCGGGCCCCAAGGGCGGCCTCGTCCTCATCCGCGACGCCGTGAAGGGTGGCAAGTGATGGCTGCGGTCACCGTGAAGACCCCCGCCGGCGCCGACGCCGGCACCCTCGAGCTGTCCGCCGACGTGTTCGGCATCGAGCCCAACGTGCCGGTGATGCACCAGGTGGTCACCGCCCAGCTCGCCGCCCGCCGGGCCGGCACCCAGAGCACCAAGACCCGCGCCGAGGTCTCCGGCGGCGGCGCCAAGCCCTGGAAGCAGAAGGGCACCGGTCGGGCCCGTCAGGGCTCCACCCGGGCGCCGCACTGGCGCGGCGGCGGCGTGGCCCTCGGCCCGAAGCCCCGCAGCTACGCCCAGCGGACCCCCAAGAAGATGATCCGCCTGGCCCTGCGCTCGGCGCTGTCCGACCGCGCCGCCGAGGGCAAGGTCCTCGTGGTCGACGAGTGGGCCTTCGACGCCCCGTCCACCAAGGCCGCCATCGCCGCCCTCGGCGCTCTCGGGGTCGAGGGCAAGGCGCTCGTCGTGCTGTCCGACGACGACGCGGTCGCCGCCCGCAGCTTCCGCAACCTGCCGTCGGTGCAGCTGGTGCTCGCTCGTGAGCTCAACGCCTACGACGTGCTCTGCAACGACTGGGTCGTGTTCACCCGGGCCACCGTGCCCGGGTCGGCGCCGACCGCCGCCGAGGAGGGCGAGCAGTGAAGGATCCCCGCGACGTCATCATCGAGCCGATCGTGAGCGAGAAGTCCTACGGGCTGCTCGAGCGCAACGTCTACACCTTCAAGGTGCACCCGTCGGCCTCCAAGCCCGAGATCCGCGACGCCGTCCAGTCGATCTTCGGGGTCACGGTCACCAACGTGAACACGCTCAACCGCAAGGGCAAGCGCGTGCGCAACCGCCGCGCCGTCACCTTCGGCCGCCGCCCGAACACGAAGCGGGCGCTCGTCACCCTCGCCGAGGGCGACTCGATCGACCTGTTCGAAGCGTAGGAAACGAGCTCTCATGGCCCTTCGCAAGCGCAAGCCCACCAGTCCCGGGCGCCGGTTCCAGACCGTCTCCGACTTCTCCGACATCACCAAGTCCGAGCCGGAGAAGTCGCTCCTCGCGCCCAAGCACAACACCGGCGGCCGCAACAACTACGGCCGCAAGACCGCCCGCCACAAGGGCGGCGGCCACAAGCAGCAGTACCGCATCATCGATTTCAAGCGCACCAAGGACGGCGTGCCGGCCAAGGTCGCCGCCATCGAGTACGACCCCAACCGCACCTGTCGCATCGCGCTGCTGCACTACCTCGACGGCGAGAAGCGCTACATCCTCGCCCCGCGCGGCGTCGGTGTCGGCGACATGCTCCAGAGCGGCCAGGGCTCCGACATCCGCCCCGGCAACGCGCTGCCGATGCGCTACATCCCGGTCGGCACCACCGTCCACAACGTCGAGCTCAAGGCCGGCCAGGGCGGGCGGCTCGCCCGCAGCGCCGGCTCGTCGGTGCAGCTCGTGGCCAAGGAGGGCGACTTCGCCACCCTGCGGCTGCCCAGCACCGAGATGCGCCGCGTCCCCATCGACTGCCGCGCCACGATCGGCGAGGTCGGCAACGCCGAGCACGAGCTGATCAAGATCGGCAAGGCCGGCCGCAACCGCTGGAAGGGCGTCAAGCCCCAGACCCGCGGTGTGGCCATGAACCCCGTCGACCACCCCCACGGTGGTGGCGAGGGCAAGACCTCGGGTGGCCGTCACCCGGTGTCGCCGTGGGGCAAGCCCGAGGGCCGCACCCGCGACAAGACCAAGGACTCCCAGAAGCTCATCGTCCGCCGGCGGCGCACCCGCGGCGCCCGGAGGTAGTCACCATGCCCCGCAGTTTGAAGAAGGGCCCGTTCGTCGACGACCACCTGTTGAAGAAGGTGGACGACCTCAACGACAAGGGCGAGAAGCGCGTCATCAAGACCTGGTCGCGCCGCTCGACGATCCTGCCCGACATGGTGGGTCACACCATCGCGGTCCACGACGGGCGCAAGCACGTGCCGGTCTACGTCACCGAGTCGATGGTGGGCCACAAGCTGGGCGAGTTCGCGCCCACCCGCACGTTCCGGTTCCACGCCGGCCAAGAGCGTGGGGGCCGTCGCTGATGACCGCCGCCAAGACCAACGAGCGCCCGGGCACCCGCGCCCAGCACCGCTACGCCCGGGTGTCGGCCACCAAGGTGCGGGTCGTGCTCGACCTCATCCGGGGCAAGACCATCGCCGAGGCCGACGAGATCCTGGCCTTCGTCGAGCGTGACGCGGCCGCCCTGATCCGCAAGGTGCTCGACTCGGCGGTCGCCAACGCCGAGCACAACGACGAGATCCCCGCCGACGAGCTCTTCGTGTCGGCCTGCTACGCCGACGAGGGCCCCACCCTCAAGCGCTGGCGGCCCCGGGCACGGGGTCGGGCCACGCGCATCCGCAAGCGCACGTGCCACATCACGGTGATCGTCAGCCGCATGCCGGCCGCGCAGCTCGAGCGCATCCGCCGCGCCGAGGACGCCGCCCGCGCCGCCCGCACCGGTGGGGGAGGGGCGCGCACCGCCCGCGACGCCGCCGAGGCCCGTCGCCAGCGGGTGGCCAAGAGCCGTCAGGCCAAGGCCGACGCCGCCGCCGAGGCGGAGGCTGCCGAGGCCGCCGAGGCCGAGGGCGCGGTCGACACCACCGAGACCCTGGCCGCCGAGGCCGAGGTCGAGGCCACCACCGACGACACCGCGGTCGACGAGACCACCGAGGTCGCCGTCGACGAGACGGGCACCGACGAGGCCGCCACCGACGAGACCGACGACAGCACCGAGGTCGCCGCCGACGAGGCCGCCGCCGACGACGCCGAGAAGAAGGACTGACGATGGGCCAGAAGGTCAACCCCTACGGCTTCCGCCTCGGTGTCACCACCGACTGGAAGTCCCGCTGGTTCGCCACGCGCCAGGAGTACGCCGACGCGATCATCGAGGACTGGGAGATCCGCGACTACCTCATGACCCAGCTGCCGCACGCCGCGATCAGCCGGGTCGAGGTGGAGCGCACCCGCGACCGCCTCCGCGTCGACGTGCACACGGCGCGCCCCGGCATCGTCATCGGGCGACGCGGCAGCGAGGCCGACCGCCTCCGCGCCGGGCTCACCAAGATCTCGGGCAACCCGAAGGTCCAGCTCAACATCCAAGAGATCAAGCAGCCCGAGCTCGACGCGGCGCTGATCGCCCAGGGCGTCGCCGACCAGCTCGCGGGTCGGGTGGCGTTCCGCCGGGCCATGAAGCGCGCCGTGCAGAACGCCCAGAAGGCCGGGGCCCTCGGCATCCGGGTGCAGTGCTCGGGTCGCCTCGGCGGCTCCGAGATGGCCCGCACCGAGTGGTACCGCGAGGGTCGGGTCCCGCTGCACACGCTGCGCGCCGACATCGACTACGGCTTCCGTGAGGCCAAGACCACCTATGGCCGCATCGGCGTCAAGGTCTGGATCTACAAGGGCGACATCCTGCCCTACAAGACCACCCCCGAGGACAAGATCGCCAAGGAGGCGGCGCTCGCCACGGGCGAGTCCGCCGACGGTCGTCCCCGCAAGGTCGTGTCGTCGTCCGCGGCCCGCCGCCGTCCGGCCGGTGAGGAGACCCCGGTGGTCGACGACACCGCGACGCCCGACGAGGAGCTCACGGCCCCGTTGGTGAAGGAGGCCGATCCCGACTTCGAGCGCCTCCTCGCCGAAGAGGAAGCGATCGAGCGCTCGGTCCGCGAGCCCCACGAGACCCCCCACTTCCGCCCCGGGGATGGTGACTGACATGTTGATGCCCAAGAAGGTCAAGCACCGCAAGCACCACCGCGGCCGGATGACCGGCACCGCCAAGGGCGCCACCACGGTCACGTTCGGCGACTACGGCATCCAGGCCCTCGAGCCCGGGTGGATCACCGCTCGCCAGATCGAGGCCGCCCGTATCGCCATGACCCGCCACATCAAGCGTGGCGGCAAGGTCTGGATCAACGTGTTCCCCGACAAGCCCGTCACCGAGAAGCCGGCCGAGACCCGCATGGGGTCGGGCAAGGGCAACCCGGAGCGCTGGGTCGCCGTCGTCAAGCCCGGGCGCATCATGTTCGAGCTGTCGTACCACGACCCCGCCATCGCCCGGGCGGCCATGGAGCGCGCCATCCAGAAGCTGCCGATCAAGGCCCGCTTCGTCGAGCGCCAGGAAGGGTTCTGAGATGGCCAAGACCAGCACGCTCGCCGATCTGTCCGACGAGGACCTCGCCACCCGGCTGTCGGAGACCAAGCAGGAGCTGTTCAACCTGCGCTTCCAGCACGTCACCGGCCAGCTCGACAACTACGCCCGGTTGGGCCAGCTGAAGAAGGACGTGGCCCGGCTGCGCACCGAGCTGCGCGCCCGTGAGATCGCCGCCGCCGAGGCGCTGGCGCACAAGGAGAACGGCTGATGGCCGACAACACCGCTGCCGACACCACCGCGCGCGACAACCCCCGCAAGATCCGCGAGGGCGTCGTGTCGTCGGTCGCCATGGAGAAGACCGCCGTGGTCACCGTCACCGACCGGGTGCGCCACCCCCGCTACGCCAAGACGGTGCAGCGCTCGAAGAAGCTCTACGTGCACGACGACACCGACGACCTCAACGTCGGCGATCGGGTGCGCGTCCAGGAGACCCGCCCGCTGTCGAAGACCAAGCGCTGGCGCCTGGTCGAGGTCCTGGAGCGTGCCAAGTGATCCAGCAAGAGTCCCGCCTGCGGGTCGCCGACAACTCGGGCGCCAAGGAAGTCCTCTGCATCAAGGTGCTCGGTGGCTCGCGCCGCCGCTACGCCTCGATCGGCGACGTCTTCGTCGCCACCGTCAAGGACGCCATCCCCGGTGCCTCGGTCAAGAAGGGCGACGTCGTCAAGTGCGTCGTCGTCCGCGTGAAGAAGGAGAAGCGGCGGCCCGACGGGTCCTACATCCGCTTCGACGAGAACGCCGCGGTGCTCATCAACGACGCCATGCAGCCGCGTGGCACCCGCATCTTCGGCCCGGTCGGCCGTGAGCTGCGGGACAAGAAGTTCATGCGCATCGTCTCGCTCGCCCCGGAGGTGCTCTGAGCCATGGGCGGCATGAAGATCAAGAAGGGCGACCGCGTCGTCGTGCTCTCGGGCAAGGACCGAGGCAAGGAAGGCGTCGTGTCCCGGGCCATGCCCGCTGAGGGCAAGGTCATCGTCGACGGCGTCAACGTCGCCAAGAAGCACCAGAAGCCCACCCGCGCCACCATGCAGGGCGGGATCATCGACAAGGACATGCCGATCCCGGTCTCGCGCGTCGCCGTGGTGAGCCCCAAGGACGGCAAGGCCACCCGCGTCGGCTACCGCATCGAGCCCGACGGCACCAAGGTCCGCATCTGCAAGCGCACGGGGGTCGAGCTGCCGTGACCGACACCACGACCACCACCGCACCGGTGCCGCGCCTCAAGGTCCGCTACCGCGAGACCGTGCGCGACCAGCTCAAGGCCGACCTCGGCCTCGACAACGTCATGCAGGTGCCCCGCTTCGAGAAGATCGTCATCAACATGGGCGTCGGCGACGCCGTCGCCCAGGCGAAGCTGCTCGAGGGCGCCGTCGAGGACCTCACCATCATCGCCGGGCAGAAGCCGGTGATCACCCGGGCCAAGAAGTCGATCGCCGGCTTCAAGCTGCGCGAGGGCAACGCCATCGGCGCCAAGGTCACCCTGCGGGGCGACCGCATGTGGGAGTTCCTCGACCGGCTCATCAGCATCTCCATCCCCCGCATCCGCGACTTCCGCGGACTGCCGCCGAACTCGTTCGACGGGCGTGGCAACTACACCTTCGGCGTCACCGAGCAGCTGATCTTCCCCGAGATCGACTACGACCGCGTCGACGTCACCCGCGGCATGGACATCACCATCGTGACCACCGCCCAGACCGACGCCGAGGGCCGCGCCCTGCTCGCCGCCTTCGGCTTCCCGTTCCGACGTGAGGGGCAGCAGTAATGGCCAAGAAGGCGCTCAAGAACAAGCAGCAGCGCACCCCGAAGTACAAGGTCCGCGCCTACACCCGCTGCCGTCGCTGCGGCCGGCCCCGCGCCGTGTACCGCAAGTTCGACCTGTGCCGGATCTGCCTGCGCGAGCTCGCTCACGCCGGCGAGATCCCGGGTCTCAAGAAGGCCAGCTGGTGAGGAGGCAGACACGATGACCATGACTGACCCCATCGCCGACATGCTGACCCGGTTGCGCAACGCCAACGTGGCGATGCACGACGACGTCTCGATGCCCTCCTCGAAGCTCAAGGAGTCCCTCGCCGAGCTGCTCCAGCGCGAGGGCTACATCGAGTCGTTCACGGTGCGCGACAACGCGCCGCGCCCGGGCCGCACGCTGCACATCACCATGAAGTACTCGCCCGAGCGCGCCCGGATCATCTCGGGCATCACGCGGGTCTCCAAGCCCGGCTTGCGCGTGTACACCAAGGCCGACACCGTCCCCCGCGTGCTCGGGGGCCTGGGCGTCGCCGTCGTCTCGACCAGCCAGGGGCTCATGACCGACCGCGAGGCGCGCAAGCGCCGCGTGGGCGGCGAGATCCTCTGCTTCGTCTGGTAGGGGGAACCATGTCCCGCATCGGCAAGAGCCCCATCCGCGTCCCCAGCGGCGTCGAGGTCACCGTCTCCGGCCGCGACCTCACCGTCACCGGGCCGAAGGGCACCCTGAGCCACGAGCTGCCCGAGACCATCACCATCCGCCGCGAGGGCGACGACCTGCTCGTCGAGCGCCCCGACGACGAGCGCCAGAACCGGGCCCTGCACGGGCTCACCCGGGCGTTGGTGGCCAACATGGTCACCGGCGTCACCGACGGGTTCCGCAAGAACCTCGAGATCGTCGGCGTGGGCTACCGCGCCGTCGCCAAGGGCCCGTCCGAGCTCGAGCTGGCCCTCGGCTACAGCCACCCGGTCACCATCTCCGCGCCCGAGGGGGTCACCTTCGAGGTGCCGACCCCCACGAGCATCGGCGTGATCGGCATCGACAAGCAGGCCGTCGGTCAGGTGGCCGCCAACATCCGAGCGGTCCGCAAGCCCGAGCCCTACAAGGGCAAGGGCGTCCGCTACGCGGGCGAGCGGGTGCTGCGCAAGGCCGGCAAGACCGCCAAGTGACGCCGAGGAAACCCAGATGAGCGACAGCGCGAAGCAGAAGCGAGAGGCACGGATCCGGCGTCACCGCCGCGTCCGCAAGAAGGTGCGTGGCACCGTGGAGCGGCCCCGCCTCGCCGTGTTCCGATCCAACAAGCACATCACCGCCCAGGTGATCGACGACGTGAGCGGCCGCACCCTGGCCGCCGCGTCGACCCACGAGGCCGACCTGCGCGGCGGTGCCACCGGCAACGCCGCCGCCGCGGCCGCGGTCGGGCGACTCATCGCCGAGCGGGCCGCGTCCGCCGGCGTCGAGCGGGTCGTGTTCGACCGGGGCGGTTTCATCTACCACGGCCGGGTCGCCGCCCTGGCCGACGCCGCCCGCGACGCCGGACTGGAGTTCTGATGGCTGTCAGCAGGAACGCACCCGAGACCGCGCTGCGCGAGTCGCGGGTCATCAACATCAACCGCGTGGCCAAGGTCGTCAAGGGCGGCCGCCGCTTCTCGTTCACCGCCCTCGTGGTGATCGGCGACGGCGCCGGCCGGGTCGGGCTCGGCTACGGCAAGGCCAAGGAGGTGCCCCTCGCCATCCAGAAGGGCACCGAGGAGGCCCGCAAGAACCTCTTCTCGGTCCCGCTCGCGGGGAGCACGATCGTGCACCCCGTCATCGGGGTGATGGGCGCCGGTCGGGTCATGCTCAAGCCGGCGGCGCCCGGCACCGGGGTCATCGCGGGTGGCGCGGCTCGCGCCATCCTCGAGGAGGCCGGCATCCGCGACGTGCTGTGCAAGTCGCTCGGGTCGTCGAACCACATCAACGTGGCCCGGGCCACCATCGCCGGGCTCCAGGCGCTCAAGCGCCCCGACGAGGTCGCCCGCCTGCGCGGCCTCGCCCCCGAGGAGTTCGTCCCCAAGGGCCTGCTCGAGGCGTACCGCCAGACCCAGCGCGGCCCGCACGTCCCCGACGAGGTGGCCTGAGATGGCCCAGCTCGTCGTCACCCAGATCCGCTCGGCCATCGGCGCCAAGCCCAAGCAGCGCGGCACCCTGCGCGCCCTGGGCCTGCGCCGGATCGGCCACACCAACACCCTGCCCGACCGTCCCGAGATCCGCGGGATGCTCGCCCGGGTGCCGCACCTCGTCACCGTCGAAGAGGCCGACTGACATGAAGATCCACGACCTGCGCCCCGCCGAGGGCTCCAACCGGCGCAAGAAGCGCGTCGGGCGCGGCATCGGCGGCAAGGGCGGCAAGACCGCCGGCCGCGGCACCAAGGGGCAGAAGGCCCGCGGCACCATCCCCGCCGGCTTCGAGGGCGGCCAGATGCCGCTGCACATGCGCGTGCCCAAGCTCAAGGGCTTCACCAACCCGTTCCGCGTCGAGTACCAGGCGGTGAACCTCGACACCCTCGAGGCCAGCGGCCTCGACGAGGTCACGCCCGAGGCGCTGCGCGCCAAGGGGCTGGTGTCGAAGAAGTCGCTCGTGAAGGTCCTCGGCCGCGGCGAGCTCACCCGCGCCGTCACCGTGCGCGTGCACGCGGTGTCGGCCTCGGCCGAGGCCGCCATCACCGCCGCCGGGGGTACCGTGGAGATCCTGCCCCCGCCGTTCGGCAACGGACGCCCGCCCGCCAAGGGCAACGCTCACACGAACCGGTAGCCGTCGCCTGCGGGGTCCCCCGCGCGCCGTCCACACGACCACGAGGAAGCCTCACGTGCTCTCGACCATGAGGAACATGTTCAAGGTCACCGACCTTCGCAACAAGATCCTCTTCACGCTCGGCATCATCGCGATCTACCGCTTCGGGGCGCACGTGCCGGTCCCCGGCATCGACCTCGACGCGCTCACGATCCTGCAGGACCAGGCCGAGCAGGGGGGCGTGCTGGGGTTCCTCCAGCTGTTCTCCGGTGGCGCCCTCACCCAGTTCGCGGTGTTCGCGCTCGGGATCATGCCCTACATCACCGCGTCGATCATCCTGCAGATCCTCACCGTGGTGATCCCCCGCCTCGAGCAGTGGCAGGCCCAGGGCGCGGTGGGGCAGCGCAAGATCACCCAGTGGACGCGCTACGTCACCATCGGCATCGCGGTGCTGCAGTCCACCGGCCTGGTGTTCCTCTTCTCCAACGGCGGCGGCGGGCTCGTCACCGGCGACGTCGGGCTCAACATCCTGCCCAACTTCACCGTGCCGCGCGTGCTGCTCATCGTGCTCACCATGACCGCGGGCACGGCCCTCATCATGTGGCTCGGCGAGTCCATCACCCAGCGCGGCATCGGCAACGGCATGTCGCTCATCATCTTCGCCTCGGTGGTCAGCACCTTCCCGGCCCAGGGCGCCCAGATCCAGGCCGAGGCGGGCACGCTCACGCTCGCCATCGTCATCGTGCTGCTCATCGGCGTGCTCGCCGCCATCGTCTTCGTCGAACAGGGCCAGCGCCGGATCCCGGTGCAGTTCGCCAAGCGGGTCGTGGGTCGGCGCATGTACGGCGGCCAGAGCACCTACATCCCGCTCAAGGTGAACCAGTCGGGTGTCATCCCCGTGATCTTCGCCAGCTCGGTGCTCTACCTGCCGATCCTCGTGTCGAACGTGCTCCCGTCGAGCGGGTGGGGCGCCTCGGTCCAGCGCTGGATCGACACCAACCTGCTCCAGCCCGACAACATCTTCTACATCGTGATCTTCGGTCTGCTCATCGTCGGGTTCGCGTACTTCTACACCGCCATCACGTTCGACCCGGCCAAGCAGGCCGACACCTTGCGCAAGCAGGGCGGCTTCATCCCCGGCATCCGCCCCGGGCCCCAGACCGAGCGCTACCTCGGCCGGATCCTGTCGCGGATCACCCTGCCCGGCGCGCTGTTCATCGCCGCCGTGGCCCTGCTGCCGAACCTGTTCCTCGCGCAGGTCATCCCCGGCGACCAGGCCCAGTTCGCGTTCGGTGGCATCTCGGTGCTCATCGCGGTGGGTGTCGCCCTCGAGACCATGAAGCAGATCGACAGCCAGCTGATGATGCGCAACTACGAGGGGTTCCTCAAGTGAGCGGTCCCCTGAAGCTGGTGCTGCTCGGCCGCCAGGGCGCGGGCAAGGGCACGCAGGCGGTCCGCCTGGCGGAGCGCTACGGCGCCCTGCACATCTCCACCGGCGACATGCTGCGCGCCGCGGTGGCCGAGGGCACCGAGATGGGCCGCAAGGCCGGCGAGATCATGGACCGCGGCGACCTCGTCCCCGACGAGGTCATGATCGGCATCGTCGACGAGCGCCTGGCCAAGCCCGACGCCGTCGAGCACGGGTTCCTCCTCGACGGCTTCCCCCGCACCGTCGCGCAGGCGCAGGCGCTCGACGCGCTGCTCGCCCCGGCCCGGCTCGATGCGGTCGTCAACATCGACGTGCCCCTCGACGAGGTCCGCGACCGCATGCGGTCGCGTGGGCGCGCCGACGACACCGACGAGGCCATCGAGCGGCGCCTCGCCCTCTACGAGGAGCAGACCTCGCCCCTCATCGACCACTACGAGGCCGAGGGCCTGCTCGTGGTGGTCGACGGGCTCGGATCGATGGACGAGGTGTTCGACCGCTTGGTCGTCGCCATCGACGCGGCGCGGGAGCGCAGCTGATCCGACGGGGCGGCTCCCGGCGGTCCACCGACGAGCTGGCCGCCATGCGACGAGCGGGCCGGGTGGTCGCCGAGATGCACGAGCAGATCCGCGCCGCGATCCGGCCCGGGGTCACCACCGCCGAGCTCGATCGCGTCGGCCGCGAGGTGCTCGAGCGGCGCGGGGCCACGTCGAACTTCCTCGGCTACCACGGGTTCCCGGCGGTCATCTGCGCATCACCCGCCGACGTGGTGGTACACGGCATCCCCGGCGACCGCGTCCTGGTCGACGGCGACATCATCTCGATCGACTGCGGTGCCATCGTCGACGGCTGGCACGGCGACGCCGCGTTCACCGCGCCGGTGGGCGACGCCGATCCCGCCGCGCTGCGCCTCATCGCCACCACCGAGGCCGCGCTGGCGTCCGGGCTCGCCGCCCTCGCCGACGGGGCCCGCCTGGGCGATCTCGGCGCCGCGGTGTCGGCGGTGGCCGAGGCCGCCGGGTACGGGGTGGTCCGCGACTACGTCGGCCACGGCATCGGCCGGTCGATGCACGAGGCGCCCGACGTCCCCAACCACGGCACGCCCGGCACCGGCCTGCGGCTGCGCACCGGGCAGACGCTCGCCATCGAGCCCATGCTCACCGCCGGCGGGCCCGACGTCGAGGTGCTGGCCGACGGCTGGACCGTGGTCACCGTCGACGGCTCCTGGGCGGCCCACGCCGAGCACACGGTGGCGATCACCGACGACGGCGTCGAGGTGCTGACCCGACCGTGAGCGCATCGACCGGTCATCGGGCCCGACGGGGCGGGAACGCTACACGGTCGAGTTGGCCGCGGCGCGCACCCGCGCTAACGTGTCCATTCGGCCCTGGGCCGGGCGCGCGCGGCCGCGCCACTCGCCTGGCCGCCGGCCACGATCGCCGCCCGCCGCACCCGCTCCACCCAGACCGCCCGTCCCCCGGTGTGCCGACATCTCCGGTGCCCGAGCCAAAGGACCCCCGATGAAGGTACGACCGAGCGTCAAGAAGATCTGCGACAACTGCAAGGTGATCCGTCGGCACGGCCGCGTCCAGGTCATCTGCACCAATCCCCGGCACAAGCAGAGGCAGGGCTGAACCCATGGCACGCATCTCCGGCGTCGACATCCCGCGCGAGAAGCGCCTCGTCATCTCCCTCACCTACGTCTTCGGCGTCGGCCCGACCACCGCGGCACAGATCTGCGAGGCGGTCGACATCGACCCGAGCACCCGGGTGCGCGACCTCACCGACGAAGAGGTGACCCGCATCCGCAACTGGATCGAGTCGAACCTCAAGGTCGAGGGCGACCTGCGCCGCGAGGTGTCCCAGGACATCAAGCGCAAGATGGAGATCGGCTGCTACCAGGGCCTGCGGCACCGCAAGGGCCTGCCGGTGCGCGGCCAGCGCACCCACACCAACGCCCGCACCCGCAAGGGTCCCAAGAAGACCGTCGCCGGGAAGAAGAAGGTTCGCAAGTGACCACGACCACCTCGATCAGCAGCACCCGGGAGCACTGAGCACACATGGCGAAGCCGAAGCCAGGGGGCCGACGCCCCCGCAAGCGCGAGCGCAAGAACGTCACCTACGGGGTGGCGCACATCAAGAGCTCGTTCAACAACACGATCGTCGCCATCACCGACCAGGACGGCAACACCCTGGCGTGGGCGTCGGCGGGCAACGTCGGGTTCAAGGGCTCCCGCAAGAGCACCCCGTTCGCCGCCCAGATGGCCGCCGAGCAGTGCGCCCGGCGGGCCATGGAGCACGGCGTCCGCAAGGTCGACGTGGTCGTCAAGGGCCCGGGTTCGGGCCGCGAGACCGCCATCCGCTCCATCCAGAACGCGGGCATCGAGGTCACCGGCATCAAGGACGTCACGCCGGTGCCGCACAACGGCTGCCGTCCGCCGAAGCGTCGGAGGGTCTGACATGTCGCGCTACACCGGACCCAAGGCGCGCGTCTCGCGCCGGCTCGGCACCAACATCTGGGGCACCCAGGGCGAGAACAAGGCCATGGAGAAGCGCCCCTACCCGCCGGGCGAGCACGGCCGCACCCGTCGCCGCGGCAACGTCTCGGAATACCTGCTCCAGCTCCAGGAGAAGCAGAAGGCCCGCTTCACCTACGGGCTCACCGAGCGCCAGTTCCGCAACCTCTACGCCGAGGCCTCCCGCAAGGAAGGCGTCACCGGCGAGAACATGCTGCGGTTCCTCGAGCTGCGCCTCGACAACGTCGTCTACCGCGCCGGCTGGGCTGCCACCCGCCCGCAGGCCCGCCAGTTCGTGAACCACGGCCACGTCGACGTCAACGGCCGCCGGGTCGACATCCCGAGCGCGCGCGTCCGCAAGGGCGACGTCGTCACCCTGCGGGCCAAGTCCCGTGAGATGGTCGTCGTCACCTGGAACGTCGACGTGCTCGACCGCACCCCTCCCGCCTGGCTCGAGGCCGGCGACGGAGGCTTCCAGGTCACCGTGCGCGAGCTGCCCATCCGCGAGCAGATCGACGTCCCGGTGCGTGAGCAGCTCATCGTCGAGCTGTACAGCAAGTAGTCCTCCGCCGACCGCCCAGCCCCAGAGGTACCACCTGATGCTCGTGATCCAGCGACCGACGGTCGAGGCGCTCGGCGAGAGCGACGCAGACCGCGCCCTGTTCGCGATCAGCCCGCTCGAGCCCGGTTTCGGCTACACGATCGGCAACTCCCTGCGCCGCACCCTGCTGTCGTCGATCCCCGGCGCGGCCGTCACCCAGGTCCGCTTCGACGACGCCCTCCACGAGTTCGACACCATCCCCGGTGTCACCGAGGACGTCACCGATGTCATCTTGAACCTGAAGGACCTGGTGATGATCGTCCACCGCGACGAGCCCGTCACCTTGCGCCTCGACGTGCGGGGCCCGGCCGAGGTCACCGCGGCCATGATCGAGCCCAACGCCGAGGTCGACGTCCGCAACCCCGACCTGCACATCGCCACCGTGTCCGAGACCGGTCGCCTGGCGCTCGACATCACCGTCGAGCGCGGCCGCGGCTACGTGTCCGCGGAGCGCAACAAGACCAGCGCCACCATCGGCGTGATCCCGGTCGACTCCATCTTCTCGCCGGTGCGTCGCGTCACCTTCCAGGTGGAGCCCACCCGGGTCGAGCAGTCCACCGAGTTCGATCGCCTGGTGCTCGACATCGAGACCGACGGGTCGATCACCGCCCGCGACGCCCTGGCGTCGGCGGGCGCCACGCTGCGCTCGCTCGTGCAGCTGGTCGAGGAGATGAGCGAGGCCCCGCAGGGCCTCGAGCTGAGCGAGGTCTCGGGCGCCACCAGCGGCTCGCCCGACCTCGACCTGCCCATCGAAGACCTCGACCTCTCCGAGCGCCCGCGCAACTGCCTCAAGCGCGCCCAGGTCAACACGGTGGGCGAGCTGCTCCTGAAGACCGAAGACGATCTCCTGGCCATCACCAACTTCGGCCAGAAGTCGCTCGACGAGGTCACCGCCAAGCTCGACGAGCGGGGCCTGTCGCTCCGCGGCAAGGACTGATCATGCCGGCCACCCCCCGCAAGGCGCGCCGCTTCGGCGGCAGCTCGTCCCACCAGCGGCTCATGATGGCGAACCTCGTGGCGTCGCTCATCGCCGCCGAGGGCATCGTCACCACCGAGGCCAAGGCCAAGGCGCTGCGGCCCGTCGCCGAGAAGATGATCACCAAGGCCAAGAAGGGCGGCATCCACAACCGCCGCCAGGTCGTGTCGTTCCTCGGCGACGAGGAGATGGCCGCCAAGCTGTTCGACGAGATCGGCCCGCGCTACGCCGATCGTCCCGGTGGCTACACCCGCATCCTCAAGCTCGGCACCCGCCCCGGCGACAACGCCCCCACGGCGCGCATCGAGCTCGTCTGATCCCGGGGGCGGCTCGGGCCGCTCCCTCACCCCGGCGCCCGCGCCGCTCCTCGGAGCCGGCCGGGCGCCGGTGCGCGTCCGCCGGTCTGTCGGCGCCGCGCCCGTAGGATCGGGGACGATGTCCCCACCGGCCGAGGCGCCCACCTTGTTCGACGACCCCGAACCCGGCCTCGAGCCCGCCGAGCCCACCGAACGGCTCCGTCTCGTCGTCGCGTACGACGGCGCCCCCTACCGGGGCTTCGCGGCCAACGCCGGGGTGCCCACCGTCGGGGGCACCCTCGCCGAGGCGCTGCGCACGGTGCTCGGTCACCCGGTCGAGCTCGGCGTGGCGGGGCGCACCGATGCGGGGGTGCACGCCCGGGCCAACGTGGTCCACGTCGACACCCGTCCCGGCGTCGACCTGGTGCGGCTCCAGCGCTCGCTCAACCGGTTGCTGCGACCCACCATCGCGGTGGCCGAGGTGGCGGTGGCGCCCCCCGGGTTCGACGCCCGGCACTCGGCGCGGGCCCGCACCTACCGCTACACGGTGCTGAACCGGCCGGTGCCCGACCCGCTGCGCGCCGCCACGAGCTGGCACGTCGAGGAGCCCCTCGACCTCGCCGGGATGCGCCTCGGGTGCGACCCGCTCATCGGCGAGCACGACTTCGCCTCGTTCTGCCGCCGGCCCAAGCGCCCCGACGGCGAGGAGGCGTCGCTCGTGCGCCGCGTGCGCGCCGCCGACTGGACCGATGCCGGTGACGGGGTGCTGTGGTTCGAGATCACCGCCTCGGCGTTCTGCCACCAGATGGTGCGCAGCCTGGTCGGCACGCTGGTCGACGTGGGCGTCGGCCGGCTCCACGCCGGCGACCTCATGGCGATCCTGCGGGCCCCCGACCGCCACGCCGCCGGGCGCCTCGCCCCGCCGCAGGGCCTGGTGCTGTGGTCGGTGGCCTACGGATGAGGCAGGTCGGGTGGGGTGACGATCGGCGCCGCCGGTCGTGAGGCGTGCGCCACCACCGCGCCGAGGGCGCCGAGCACCACCACGGCCCCCACCACCTGCAGCACCCCGACGGCCTCGCCGAGGAAGACGGCGGCGGCCGCCGACGACACCACCGGCACGGCCAGGGTCAACATCGACGTGATGGTGAGCGGCACGTGGGCGTGGGCCCAGTTCATGAGCAGGTGCCCGGTGCCGGGGACGGCGATGAGCAGCGCGAGCCACGCGGCGTCGGTGCCGCTGGGGAGGGCGAACGACTGGCCGCTCAGCGCCACCAGGGGGGCCAGGACCAGCGCTGCCACCACCTGCGCGCCCCACTGCAGCTCGAGGGCGCCGAGGTGGTCGCGAGCCCGCTTGGCCACCGCGAAGTAGGCGGTGAAGGCCACCACCGCGCCGACGGCGAACAGGTCGCCGCGCAGGCTCCACTGCGGCGTGCCCGACGAGCCGATCACCACGAGCACCACCCCGGCGAGCCCGAGGCCGGTGCCGGTGATCACCGCCCGGTCGGGGCGCTCGCCGAAGCGCCCGGCCAACCCCAGGGTGAGCACGGGCTGGAGCGCGCCGATGATCGTGGCGTTGGCGATGGTGGTGAGCTTCACCGCGGTGAAGAAGCAGGCGATGTTGGCCGCGAACGCCAGCCCGGCCGGTGCCGCCCGCCGCAGCACCACCAGGTCCATGCGCACGCCCCGGCTGCGCAGGATCGCCACGTAGAGCAGGGCGCTGATCCACATGCGGTGGAAGGCGAGGGCGACACCCGACAGGTCGATGTGCTTGCTGATCACCGCGCCGAAGCCCCAGGCCCCGACCGCGGCGAGCCCGGCGGCCACGCCGAGGTGCCCGCTCGACGTGGCGGCGAGGGTGGTCCGCAGGCCCCTCACAGCAGGGTGACGTCGAACCCCGCGGCGCGCAGCGCGCCGAGGGCGGTGTCGCGGTGCTCGGGGTCGCGGGCGGTGACGGTGAGCTGCACCTCGACCCGGTCGACGGGGAGCGCGACCCCGGCGCGGTGGTGCTCGATGTCGATCACGTCGAGGTCGTGGGCCGCCAGCGCGGCGGTGAACCCGGCGATCGCCCCCGGGCGGTCGGTGAGCACCACCCGCACGCGCAGGAAGCGGCCGGCCGCGGTGAGGCCGTGCTCCACCAGGCGCGACAGGAGGAGCGGGTCGACGTTGCCGCCCGACAGCACGACCACCGCGGGGCGGGTCGGGTCGGGCCGCTCGTCGGCGAGCAGGGCGGCCAGCCCGACCGTGCCGGCCGGCTCCACGACGGCCTTCACCCGCTCGACGAGCAGCACGAGGGCGTGCCCGATGTGCTCCTCGCTGACGGTTCGCACCTCCGCCACGTGGGCCCGCACGTGGGCGAGGGTGAGGGCGGAGGGGCGGGCGACGGCGATGCCGTCGGCCAGGGTGGCCGCGGCGGGGACGGCCACCGGCTCGCCGGCCGCGAGCGACGCGACCATGCCCGGGACGGCCGCGGTCTGCACGCCGATCACCCGCACGTCGGGCCGGCGGGCGGCGAGCGCCACGGCCACACCCGACAGCAGGCCGCCGCCGCCCACGGGGACGAGCACGTCGGCGTCGGGGGGCACCTCGTCGGCCAGCTCGAGGCCGAGGGTGCCCTGCCCGGCGATGATGGCGGGGTCGTCGAACGGGGGGACGTAGACCGCGCCGGTGGCCTCGGCCCGCTCGAGGGCGGCGGCGATGCAGTCGTCGACGGTGCCCGACACCCGGTGGATCACCGCGCCGTAGCCACGGGTGGCGGCGACCTTCGGTGGCGGCGCCAGATCGGGCACCACCACCTCGGCGCGCAGCCCCAGGTGGCGGGCGGCGAGGGCGACACCCTGGGCGTGGTTCCCGGCCGACGCCGCCACCACCGTGGTGACCCCCTCGGGGAGGGTGGCCAGCCGGTTGAGAGCACCGCGGATCTTGAACGAGCCGGTGCGCTGCACCTGCTCCCACTTGCACCAGACCGGCCGACCGAGCAGCTCGCTCAGGTTGGCCGACGAGAGCAGGGGGGTCGGCCGCACGAGCGAGGCCACCCGCGCCGCGGCGCGCTCGATGTCGTCGATGGTGACGAGCACCGGTGCGATGGAGGTGGGGTCGGCCACGAGCGCCTCGGGGGGAGTGGTGGGCTGCTGGCCCGTTCCCGCTACCTTGCCACTCGGATCACCCCGCCGGTTCCACCGGCGGCGTCGCCGGCCCGGCTTGCTGCGGGCCCCGGGCGACCACTACCGTGACGCGTCGCCCTCCGGCAGGGCGCGCCGCTCGCGCCCGCCCCACCGCTCTCCCGTAGGAAGTCCTGTGCGCACCTTCACCCCCCGTCCCGACGACATCCAGCGGACCTGGTACGTGGTCGATGCCGAGGACCTCGTCCTCGGCCGGGTCGCCACCGAGGTCGCCCGCATCCTGCGGGGCAAGCACAAGCCGATCTTCGCGCCCCACGTCGACACCGGCGACCACGTCATCATCGTGAACGCCGCCAAGGTGGTGCTCACGAGCAACAAGGCCGAGACCAAGCAGGTCTGGCGCCACTCCGGCTACCCGGGCGGCATCCGCTCGCGCACCTACGCCCAGGAGCTCGCCACCCGCCCCGAGGAGGCGGTGCGCCGCACCGTCAAGGGCATGCTCCCGAAGAACCGCCTCGGCCGCCAGATGCTGCGCAAGCTGAAGGTCTACGCCGGCCCCACCCATCCGCACGCCGCGCAGAGCCCGCAGCCGCTCGTGCTCGACCACGCCCGCCGCTCCGCCTGATCGGCGAGGAGGACCCGTTCGCATGCCCATGCCCCTCGTGCAGTCCACCGGTCGCCGCAAGGAGGCCGTCGCCCGTGTCCGGCTCCGGCCCGGCACCGGTGTCATCACCGCCAACGGTCGCCCGGTCGAGGAGTACTTCCCGACCGAGACCCACCGCATGATCCTCACCGAGCCGCTCCGGCTCACCAACACCCACGAGGTCTACGACGTCGATGCCACCATCGACGGCGGCGGCGTCACCGGGCAGGCCGGCGCGCTGCGCATGGGCATCGCCCGTGCCCTCGTCGAGCTCGACGAGGAGCTGCGCCCCGCGCTGAAGAAGGCCGGCTTCCTGACGCGCGACGCGCGCAAGAAGGAGTCGAAGAAGTACGGCCTCAAGAAGGCCCGCAAGGCGCCCCAGTACTCCAAGCGCTAGTCGGCGACTCGACCCGTGGGCCGGCCTCCCCGCACGGTGGGGCCGGCTCCGTCGCGTCCGGCGGGAATCGTGGAGATGATGACCCGAGCACAGACATGACCCTGCGGTTCGGCACCGACGGCGTGCGCGGTGTCGCCAACTCCGAGCTGACCCCCGAGCTCGCGCTCGCCCTCGGCCGCGCCGCGGCCCGGGTGCTCGACGCCCGCCGCATCGGTCGGGTCGTCATCGGGCGCGACACCCGCCGGTCGGGCCCGCTGCTCGAGGCGGCGCTCGCCGCCGGCTTCGCCGCCGAGGGGGTCGACGTCGAGGTCCTCGGCGTCGCCCCGACGCCGGCGGTGGCCTGGGTGGCCGCGGCCGACGGCACCCCCGGCGTGGTGGTCTCGGCGTCGCACAACCCGTTCCCCGACAACGGCGTGAAGCTGTTCGCCCCCGGTGGGCTCAAGCTCACCGATGCCACCGAGGCGGCGCTCGAGGCCGAGCTCGACGCGATCCTCGGCGCCGGCGCCCGTCCCGACCCCGACGCGCCCACCGGAGCCCGGGTGGGCACGATCGCCCGTGGCACCGGCGCGCTGGCGCGCTACGCGGCGGCGGTGCAGCGCTCGCTCGACGGTCGGCGTCTCGACGGCACCCGGCTGATCGTCGACTGCGCCCACGGCGCGGCGAGCGCGGTGGCGCCCGACGTGCTGCGCGCCCTCGGCGCCGAGGTCACGGTGATCCACGCCAGCCCCGACGGCCGCAACATCAACGAGGGCGCGGGGTCGACCGACACCGACGAGCTGCGTCGCGCCGTCCTCGACCAGGGCGCCGATGCCGGCGTGGCGTTCGACGGCGACGCCGACCGGATGCTCGCCGTCGACGGACGCGGACGGCTGGTCGATGGCGACCAGATCCTGGCGGTGTGCGCCATCGACCGCCACGATCGTGCGAGCCTCCCCGGCGACACGGTGGTGGTCACGGTGATGGCCAACCTGGGGTTGCGCCGCGCCCTCGCCGAGCGCGGGGTCGGTGTGGTCGAGACCCAGGTCGGCGACCGCAACGTGCTCGAAGCCCTCGACCGGGGCGGGTGGTCGCTGGGGGGCGAGCAGTCCGGCCACCTCATCTTCCGCGACCTCGCCACCACCGGCGACGGCCTGCTCACCGCCGTGCAGCTGCTCGACGCGGTCCGGCGCGACGGTCGTCCCCTCGCCGACCTCGTCGACGCCTCGATGACCCGCCTGCCCCAGGTGCTGCGCAACGTGCGGGTGGGCCGGGTCGATCCCGGCATCGTCGCCGCCGTGCGCGCCGACGTCGAAGCCGTCGAGCACCGGCTGGCCGACCGGGGCCGGGTCCTCGTGCGCGCCAGCGGCACCGAGCCGGTGGTGCGGGTCATGGTCGAGGCCGACGACGCCGCCGTCGCCGAGGAGGCCACCGCCGAGCTGGTGCGCGCCGTCGAGCGGGCGGCGGGCGCCGCCGCCGGGCCTCGCCCGTAGACTGACCGGGCGCGAGCGGGGCGGTCGCGCCCATCGGCGCCCCCCGGGGCACCCAGACCGAGGAGCCAGACCGAGGAGGTCGCCCATGTGCGGGATCATCGCGGTGGTCCGTCGGGCCGCCACCCGGCCAGCGCCCCACGCCGACGAGATCACCACCCGGCTCGACGCCGCCGTGGCCGCGGCCGAGCTGCTCGGCGACGAGCCCGGGCCGGATGCGCTCGCGGCGGTCGCGAGCGCGCTCGAGGAGGCCGATCGGCTCCTGCGGGGTGCCCCCGGGGTGCTCGCCCTGCTCGGCGATCACCAGCTGGTCGCCGCCGTCGACGCGGCGATCGGGCGGGTCGACGCGGCGGTGGTGGCGATCGAGGCCGTGCTCGACGATCCCGGCCGGGTCGACGCCGCCACCGTCGAGGTGCGCAACGCCGCCCTCGTCGGCGTGCGCGACGCCGCGTGGGCGTTGCGGGCCGACCGGCTCCGCACCGCGCGCGAGGTGGCGGCGCTCGCCGGGCCGCGCCCGGGCCCCGCCGCCATCGCCGGCTACCTCTCGGTGCAGCAGGCGCTGTCGGCGCTCGACCGCCTCGAGGTCCGCGGCCGCGACTCGGCCGGGCTCGGCGTGCTCGTCACCGACCACGGCCTCGATCTCGGCGCGCCCGACGTCGCCCCGCTGCTCGGCGAGCGGGCCGACGACGCCCTGTTCACGTCGCGCGCGGTCCGCACCGATGCCGGGGCGCTCTCGTTCGTCTACAAGGCGGCGGCCGAGATCGGCGAGCTGGGTGACAACACCGCGGCCCTGCGCGCCGCCATCGCCACCGACGAGCTGCTCCGACGGGCGCTGGTCGAGCCTGGCGCCCAGCTGATGGTGCTGGGCCACACCCGCTGGGCCAGCGTCGGCATCATCTCCGAGCCCAACGCCCACCCGCTCGACTCCGTCGAGCTCGACGGCGTGGCGCGGCCCCTCGTCACCGCCGCGCTCAACGGCGACGTCGACAACTTCGCCGACCTCAAGTCCGAGGTCGGGCTGCGCATCGCTCCCGAGATCACCACCGACGCCAAGGTGATCCCCACCCTCGTCGCCCGGCGGCTCGCCGCGGGGGCCGACCTCGTCGACGCGTTCCGCGACACCGTCGCCACGCTCGAGGGCTCGGTGGCCATCGGCGCCAGCGCCGCCGACCACCCCGACCAGCTGTGCCTCGCCCTGCGGGGCAGCGGCCAGGCCCTCTACGTCGGCCTGGCCGACGACGCGTTCGTGGTGGCGAGCGAGCCCTACGGCGTCGTCGAGGAGGCCGACCGCTACCTGCGCCTCGACGGCGAGACGCCCGCCGATGCCGACAACCCGGTGGCCAGTCGAGGCCAGGTCGTCGTGCTCGACGCCGCCCGCGCCGGCGAGGTCGCCGGCATCCGGCGGCTGGCCTACGACGGCACCGAGCTCCCGGTCGACGAGGCCGAGCTGGTGCGGCCCGAGATCACCACGCGCGACATCGACCGGGGCGACCACCCCCACTACCTGCTCAAGGAGATCTCCGAGTCGCCCCGGTCGTTCCGGGCGACGCTGCGGGGCAAGCTCGTGGTCGACGGCGACGGCCTCCGGGTGGCCCTCGGCGACGACACCCTCCCCGCCGACGTGCGCGCCGACCTCGCCGCCGGCCGCATCCGGCGGGTCCTCGTCATCGGCCAGGGCACCGCAGCGGTGGCGGGTGAGAGCCTGGCGGCGGTGCTCACCGAGGCCGCGGCGGGCACCGGGCTGCACGCCGAGGCGCTGCCGGCCACCGAGCTGTCGGGGTTCCGCCTCGAGCACGACCTGTCCGACACGCTGGTGGTGGCCATCAGCCAGTCGGGCACCACCACCGACACCAACCGCACCGTCGACCTGGTGCGGGCGCGGGGCGGTCGGGTCATCGCCATCGTCAACCGGCGGGGGAGCGACCTCACCGACAAGTCCGACGGGGTGCTCTACACCTCCGACGGTCGCGACGTCGAGATGAGCGTGGCCTCCACCAAGGCGTTCTACGCCCAGATCGCCGCCGGCTTCCTCCTGGCGATGGCCATCGCCGAGGCGGCCGGCGCACCCGACGGCGGGGGCGAGCGCCAGCGGCTCCTCGCCGCGCTCCGCGACCTGCCCACCGCGATGGCCGAGGTCGTGACCCGCCGCGCGGCCATCGGCGCCGCGGCGCGGCGCCACGCGCCGTCGCGGCGGTCATGGGCGGTCGTCGGCAACGGACCCAACCGGGTCGCCGCGCGCGAGGTGCGGATCAAGCTGTCCGAGCTCTGCTACAAGTCGATCGCCGCCGACGTCACCGAGGACAAGAAGCACATCGACCTGTCGTCGGAGCCGCTGATCCTCGTCTGCGCCGCCGGCCTCGGCGGGTCCACCGCCGACGACGTGGCCAAGGAGGTGGCGATCTACCGGGCCCACCAGGCGGCCCCCATCGTCATCGCCACCGACGGCGGGTCGCGCTGGTCGTCCGCCCTCGACGTGTTGAGCGTGCCCGACACCCATCCCCGGCTCGGGTTCGTGCTGTCGGCGATGGCCGGCCACCTGTTCGGCTACGAAGCCGCGCTGGCCATCGACGCCCTCGCCCACCCGCTGCGCGAGGCCCGTGCCGCCATCGAGTCGGCGGCGCGCGTCGACACCGACGCCGCTCGGGTGGCGGCCGCCCTGGTCCCCGCCCTCACGCCGCTGGCCACCCGCTTCTTCGACGACCTGCGCACGGGCGACTACGACGGCACCCTCGACGCCAGCACCGCGGTGCGCCTCGCCACCCTGCTGCGCTACGCCACGGGCGTGGTGCCCCTCGACGCCTACGTGGTCGAGATGGGCAAGGTCGGCACGCCCGGCGTGGTCATCGAAGACCTCACCGAGGCGCTCACCCGCACGATCGAGGAGCTCACCCGACCGGTCGACGCCATCAAGCACCAGGCCAAGACGGTCACGGTCGGCATCTCGCGCTCCGACGAGACGCTGCTCGAGGTACCGCTCGTGCGGGCCACCCTCGACGCCGGCGCCGCCCGCGACCACCTCAGCTACCGGGTGCTGCGCACCCTCGCCGACCTCGACCCCGCGGTGGCCGACGTGGTGGGCCACACCCGCTACGCGGTGGCCGGACCGCTGGTCGACGGCCACGACGGCGACGAGGGCGCCACCCTCACCGTGGTCGACAAGGGCGGCATCGCCCGCGACATCCCGTCGCGGGCCGAGCGCGACCCCCGGCTGCGGGGCACCAAGCACCAGGTGGCGCTCGAGCGCCAGGTCTTCGTCAACGTGGGCCGCAGCGACGGGCGCACCACCATCGTGGTCCCCGAGCTCAAGGGCAACCAGACCGTGGGCCTCACCTTGTTGCACGTGCGCTTCGTCGACCGGCTGGCGCCGGGCGTGGCCCGCAGCGTGCTGCAGGGCTACCGCGGGCGCTACCCGGCGCTGCGCGACGCGGTCACCGAGACCGAGCCGTCGTTCCGCGACGACCTGCTCGCCGACGTGGCGGTGGTCGACCTGCTCACCGCGCCCATCCAGCCGCTGGCCGACCGGTGGCGCTCGAGCGGCGCCGGATGAGCGGCACCTGATGGGCACGATCGCCGACGGTGTCGTCGGCGTCGGCACCGACCTGGTCGACCTCGACCGGTTCCGCGACGTGCTGGCGCGCACCCCGTCGATCGTCGATCGGCTCTTCACCGCCGACGAGCGCGCCTACGCCGAGCGCCAACGCGATCCCACCCCCCGGCTGGCGGCGCGCTTCGCGGCCAAGGAGGCGGTGCTCAAGTCGCTGGGGGTCGGGCTGGGGGCGGCGTCGCTGCGCGACATCGAGGTCGTCCGCGCCGAGTCGGGGGCGCCCGCCATCGTCCTGCACGGCGGTGCCGCCGAGGTGGCCGCCGCACGTGGCGTGGCGCGGTTCGCGGTGTCGCTGTCGCACACCGATCTCGTCGCCGGCGCCACCGTGCTGGCCCTCGGCCCGGGGGTGCCGCCCACGTGAGCACCCACGTGCTCGTCGTCGCCCACGGCAGCCGGGCGCCCGGCACCGCCGAGGCCCACGGGGCGCTGTGCGCCCGCCTGGCCGAGCAGCTGCCCGACGTGGTGGTGGGTCCCGCGTTCCTCGAGATGAGCGCGCCCTCGATCGCCGACGCCGTCGACGCCGCCGTCGCGGCCGGCGCCCACACCGTCGTGCTGGTGCCCCACTTCCTGCACGCCGGCAACCACACCGGTCGCGACCTGCCCGCGGCGCTGGCCGCGGCCCGGGCGCGCCACCCCGGTGTCGACCTGCGCCTCGGCCAGCACCTCGGCGCCGACGAGCGCATCGTGGCCGTGCTCGCCGACCGCGCCCGCGCCGTGCTCGCCGAGACCCCCGGGCTGGCCGAGACCCCCGGGCTGACCGACCCCCCGGGCTGACCGCTCGGCGCGCGAACATCGGGGGGTGCTCGCCATCGTGACCCCCGAGGAGATGGGCGCCATCGACCGGGCCGCGCCCGAACCGGTCGAGGTGCTCATCGACCGGGCCGGGGCCGCCACCGCGCGGGCGGCGCTCGCGCTGCTCGGCGGGGCCTACGGGCGGCGGGTCACGGTCCTCGTCGGGAAGGGTCACAACGGCGACGACGGTCGCGCCGCCGCCCACCGGCTCCGCCGGCGGGGTGTGCGCTGCGCCGTCCTCGGCCCCGACGACCGCCCCGACGAGGTCGGCCCCTGCGACCTGGTGGTCGACGCCGTGCTCGGCACCGGGTTCCGGGGCGGCTACCGGGCGCCGCGGGTGCCGTCCGGGGTGCCGGTCCTGGCCGTCGACATCCCGTCGGGGGTCGACGGGCTCACCGGCGAGGCGTCCGAGCAGGTGCTCGCCGCCACCGCCACCGTCACCTTCGCGGCCCTCAAGCCCGGGCTGGTGCTGCACCCCGGCGCCGCCCTCGCCGGCCGGGTCGAGGTCGCCGACATCGGGCTCGACACGTCGTCGGCGCGCGCCCACCTGGTCACCGACGACGACGTCGCCGGATGGCTCCCCGAGCGTCCGGTCGACGCCCACAAGTGGCGCAGCGCGGTCTGGGTGGTGGCGGGCTCGCCGGGCATGACCGGTGCCGCCCACCTGGCGGCCCGGGCCGCCCAGCGCGGCGGGGCCGGCTACGTCCGGTTGTCGTCGCCCGGTGTGGTCGACGACCCCCGCCGCCCCACCGAGGCGGTGGGCGTCGCCCTGCCCGCCGACGACTGGGCCCGCGAGGTGCTCGACGGGCTCGACCGGTTCCGGGCCCTCGTCGTGGGCCCCGGCCTGGGCCGCGATCCGGGCACCGCCGCGCAGGTCCGTCGTCTCGTGGCGGCCGCCCCCGTCCCGGTGCTCGTCGACGGCGACGGGCTCACCGCGCTCGGCGACGACCCCGCGGCGGTGCTCGCCGAGCGGACGGCGCCCACCGTGCTCACCCCCCACGACGGCGAGCACGCCGGGCTCACCGGTGCCGCGCCCGGACCCGACCGGCTCGCCGCTGCCCGCGCCCTGGCCGCCGCCACCGGGGCGGTGGTGCTGCTGAAGGGCCCCACCACCGTGGTGGCCGGACCCGACGGCGCGGTGCTCGTCACCGCCACCGGCGACGCCCGCCTCGCCACCGCCGGCACGGGCGACGTGCTGTCGGGTCTGGGGGGCGCGCTGCTCGCCTCCGGGCTCGACCCCTTGCGAGCGGCCGCCGTCGCAGCGCACCTCCACGGTCGGGCCGGCGCCGTAGGCTCTGCGCGCGGCTTGGTGGCCGGCGACCTCGTCGACCACCTCCCGCTGGTGCTCGACCGCCGCTGATCGAGCCCGATCCATCCAAGGAGCGACATGCCCGCCGACACCCCGGTCCGCGACGTGATGACCACCGACGTGGTCGCCTTCGGCGTCGACGACGACATCCGCACCGCGATGCAGACGCTCGTCGACCGCGGCATCGACGGTGGTCCGGTGCTCGACGCCGACGGTCAGGTGGTGGGTGTGCTCACCACCGGCGACCTCATCGTGCGCCAGAGCAAGCTGCACTTCCCGTCGGTCATCGTCTTCCTCGGCACCAGCCTGTCGTTCAAGCGACGCGACTTCGACGACGACCTCGAGAAGGTGCTCGGCAGCTCGGTGCGCGAGGTGATGAACGAGCCGCCCATCGTCTGCCGGCCCGAGACCACGCTCGAGGAGGCGGCGACGCTGATGCACGAGCACCGCATCTCCCGCCTCCCGGTCGTCGACCCCGACGGCCATCTGGCCGGCATCGTCTCGCGGGTCGACCTGCTCCGCGGCGCGCTCGCGTCGAGCTGAGCGCGCCGTGACGGCGCAGGCCCTCGTCGATCTCGACGCCGTCGCCGCCAACGTGGCCGCGTTGGCCCGGCTGGTGGCACCGAGCGAGGTCTGCGCGGTGGTGAAGGCCGACGCCTACGGCCACGGGGCGGTGCCGGTGGCCCGCGCCGCGGTCGCCGCGGGCGCGGGCTGGCTCGCCGTCGCGCAGGTGGGGGAGGGCGAGGCCCTGCGGGCGGCCGGGGTCGATGCGCCCGTGCTCGTGCTCTCCGAGCCGGCCGCCGACGAGATGCGCCGCGTGGTGGCGGCCGCGCTCACCCCCGCCGTCTACACCCGCGCCGGCATCGCCGCGGCCAACGCCGCCGCGTGCGCCGCCGGCGCCCGGCTCGGCGTCCACCTCAAGGTCGACACCGGCATGCGGCGCGTCGGGGCCGAGCCCGTCGACGCGCCCGGGCTCGCCGCGCTCGTCGCCGATCTCCCCGCGCTCGACCTCGACGGGGTGTGGACCCACTGCGCGGTGGCCGACGAGCCCGAGCACGAGTTCACCGCCACCCAGCTGGCGCGCTTCGACGCCGTGCTGGCGCGCCTCGCGGCCGACGGCCACCAGCCCCGCATCCGCCACGCCGCCAACTCGGCGGTCGCGCTCGCCCACCCGGCCGGGCGCTACGACCTGGTGCGCTGCGGCATCGCCGTCTACGGCGTGGCGCCGGCCCCGGCGCTGGCCGACCTCCTCGCGCTGCGCCCGGCGCTGTCGTTGTGCTCGACGGTCACGTTCACCAAGCGGGTGCCGGCGGGGGAGGGGATCTCCTACGGGCTGCGCCACACGACCGCGCACGACACTGTGATCGCCACGGTCGGCATCGGCTACGCCGACGGGGTCCGCCGCGCCCTCGGCGCCACGGGCGGCGAGGTGCTGGTCCGCGGCCGCCGACTCCCGATCGCGGGCACGGTCACCATGGACCAGCTCATGGTCGACTGCGGGCCCGACACCGACATCGAGGTGGGCGACGAGGTGGTGCTGCTCGGCTCGTCGGGAGACGAGACCATCAGCGCCGACGAGTGGGCCGCCCGTCTCGACACGATCTCCTACGAGGTGCTGTGCGGCATCGGCCCCCGGGTGGAGCGCCGGTGGCAGGGGGGATGACGGAGCGCTCGATGGCAGAGCGCTCGATGACAGAGCGCCCGGTCACGGAGCGCCCGGTCGCAGAGCCGCTCGACGTGGTGCTCGTGGAACCGTGGTGCGCGGGGTCGCACCGGGCCTGGGTCGAGGGCGTCGTCGCCCACTCCCGTCACCGCGTCCGGGTGGTGTCGCATCCCGACGGACCGTGGCGCTGGCGGCTGCGGGGGGCGGCGCTCACCCTCGGTGAGGCGGTGGTGGCCGATGTGGCGCGCCACGGTCCACCCGACGCGGTGCTGGTCAGCGGCGGTTTCGTCGACGTCGCCGCCCTGCTCGGCGCCGCCCGCCGCGCCATCGGCGACGCCGCGGTGGTCGTCTACCTCCACGAGACCCAGCTGGTCGTGCCGCCCGGGCCCCACGACCGCGCCGACGACGCCCTCGCCCTGCTCGGCTGGACCAGCGCGGCGGTGGCCGATCGGGTGGTGTTCAACTCGGCGTTCCACCGCGACGCCTTCTGGGGCGCGGTGCCCGGTCTGCTCGGCCGCGTCGCCCACGACCAGCCCCACCGCCACCTGGTGCCCGCAGCGCGTCGACGGTCGACCGTGGTCCCGGTCGGCATCGACGCCCACCGCCTCCAGGCGCGCCCCCGCACCGGCGACGGAGGTCCGCCGCTGGTGCTGTGGAACCACCGGTGGGACCACGACAAGGACCCCGGGGCGCTGTTCGACGCGCTCGTCCGTCTGGCCGCCGAGGGGGTGGCGTTCCGGCTCGCCGTCACCGGTGAGAACCGCCGCCCCGACCCCCGTGAGATCCGCGACGGCATCCGCCGCCTGGGCGACCGGGTGGTGCACGTCGGCCACGCTGACCGCGGCGGGTACGAGGACCTGCTGCTCGCGTCCGACGTCGTGGTGTCGACGGCGCGCCACGAGCTGTTCGGGGTGGCCGTCGCCGAGGCGATCGCCGCCGGCGCGGTCCCGGTGCTGCCCCGTCGCCAGGCCTACCCCGATCTCGTCCCGCCGCGGTGGCACCCGGCCGTGCTCCACGACGACGTGGCCGTCCACCAGCCCGGCGGGCTCACCGACGCCCTGCGCGCCGTGCTCACCGACGTCGACGGGGCCCGTCGTTCGGTGACGGGGCTCCGCGAGGCGATGGCGCGCTATGACTGGTCCGTGGTGGCACGCCTGCTCGACACGGTGCTCGACGACACGGTGCTCGACGACACGGTGCTCGACGACACGGCCGTGGGCCGGGGCCGAGCCGGCTGGTGCCAGCCGTCGTCGGAGGAGGCGAGCCGATGCTGACCGAGGTCGACGGTGTCCGGGTGGGTCACCACACCGACGACGTGGCCGCCACCGGCTGCACGGTGGTGCTCTTCCCGGAGGGCACCGTCGCCTCCGGCGAGGTGCGCGGCGGCGCCCCTGCCACCCGGGAGACCGACCTGTTGCACCCCACCCGCCTGGTGTCCCGCCTCGATGCCGTGGTGCTCACCGGCGGGTCGGCCTTCGGGCTGGCCAGCGCCGACGGGGTGGTTCGGTGGTGCGAGGCCGAGGGTCGGGGGTTCCCCACGGCTGCCGGTCCGGTGCCCATCGTGGTGGCGCTGGGGCTCTTCGACCTGATGGTCGGCGCCGCCGACGTCCGTCCCGGACCGGCCGAGGGCCACGCCGCCAGTGAGGCCGCGAGCACCGCCCCGGTGCTGCTCGGGCGGGTCGGCGCGGGCACCGGGGCGACCTGGGGGAAGTGGCGGGGCCGCGAGCACGCCCGGCCCGGCGGGCTCGGGGGTGCGGTCCGCCGTCACGGCGACCTGGTGGTGGCCGCCCTCGTCGCCGTCAACGCCCTCGGCGACATCGCCCCCGTCGGCCCCGGTGCCGAGCCCGACGACCTGGTGGCGGCCGGCTGGCTCGACGCGAACGGGGGCGCGGCGCCGTCACCGTTCGGGAACACCACCATCGGCGTGGTGGCCACCAACGCAGCCATCGACAAGGTGGGCTGCCACCTCGTGGCCCAGGCCGGTCACGACGGGCTGGCGCGGGCGCTCGTCCCGGCCCACACCCGCTACGACGGCGACGCCCTGGTCGTCGCCGCCACCGGGGTGGTGCCCGCCGGGCTCGACGCGGTCCGCGCCCTCGCCGCCACCGTGGTGGCCGAGGCGGTCACCTCGCTGGCCCCGCCCCCCGCGGGGTGAGCCACGGCACCTCCCGGTGGGAGGGGAGGCGACCGGACGTCGCCGGTAGCATCGCGACGTGATCCGGGCCCGCACCCACGACGTCGAGGGCACGCGCTCGCTGGCCGCGGCGCTCGCCGAGCTGGTGCGCCCCGGCGACCTCGTGGTGCTGGCGGGCGACCTCGGCGCGGGCAAGACCGCCTTCGTGCAAGGGTTCGCCGCCGCGCTGGGCGTCACCGACGTGGTCACCAGCCCGACCTTCACGCTCGCCCACCGCTACCAGGGCCGCATGCCGGTCCACCACCTCGACGTCTACCGCTTCGAGCACCTCGACGAGGTCCTCGACGTCGACCTGCCCGAGCTGCTCGAGGACGGTGGGGTCACCCTCATCGAGTGGGGCGACGCCATCCGCCCGGTCCTGCCCCCCGACCTGCTCGAGGTGCACCTGCGCCTCGGTGCCGGCCCCGACGACCGCGAGCTCGAGCTCGTGCCCCGCGGCGATCGCTGGCACGCGCGGCGGGCCGCGCTCGTCGAGCACCTGGCCCCGTGGCGGGTCGAGAGCGGCGACCCCGGGGGTGGCGGATGCTGATCCTCGGCATCGACACCGCCACCGCCCAGGTGGGCTGCGCCATCGGCGGGCACGAGGGCGTGCTCGCCTCGATGCACTCGTCGCGGGGCCGCCACCACGCCGAGAGCCTCGCTCCGGGCATCGAGTTCGTGTGCCGTCAAGCCCGCGTCGAGCTGCGCGAGATCTCGGTGGTGGCGGTCGACGTGGGCCCCGGGCTGTTCACCGGGCTGCGGGTGGGCCTGGCCACCGCCAAGGCCGTCGCCCACGCGCTGCGGGTGCCGATGATCGGCGTGTCGAGCCTCGACCTGGTGGCGTTCCCCGTGCGCTACACCGACCGGCTCATCGCCTCGGTGGTCGACGCCCGCCGCGGCCAGATCTACCACGCCCTCTACCGTCAGGTGCCGGGCGGCATCCAGCGCCTCACCGAGCCGCGGGTCGGCGACCCCGACGACCTGGCTGCCGAGCTGGTGGCGCGCGGCGAGGAGACCCTGTTGGTCGGCGACGGCGCGCTGCGCTACGCCGACCAGCTGGGCGACGTGTCGCGCGCCGAGGTCGCCGAGCGGGGGGTCGCCTTCCCGACCGCCACCGCGCTCGTGCAGCTCGCCCACGCCCGGGCGCTGCGCGAGGAGTGGGTGCAGCCCCGCGAGATCGAGCCCGTCTACCTGCGCGCCCCCGATGCCGAGATCAACTGGTCGACGCGGGAGGGGGCGTGACCGCCCCCGCCGAGGTCGCCCCGCTGCGGATCGCGCCCATGCGGCGCCGGCACCTGCGCGCCGTGCTGCGCACCGAGGCCCAGGTCTACCCCCAGCCCTGGACCATCGGCCTCTACCTGGGCGAGCTGGCCCAGCCCGACGACCGTCGGCGCTACGTCGTGGCCCGCGTCGGCGGCACCGTGGTCGGTCACGCCGGCATGATCGTGGCGGTCGACGAGGCCCACGTCACCACCGTGGCGGTCGACCCGGCCTGGCAGCGGCGCGGGATCGGCGCCCGGTTGCTGCTCGACCTGGTGCTCGCCGCCCGGGAGGCCGCGCTGGCGGGGGTCACCCTCGAGGTGCGCTCCGCCAACCCGGCGGCCATCGCCCTCTACGAGCGCTTCGGGTTCGTGGCCGAGGGGGTCCGACGGGGCTACTACGCCGAGACCGGGGAGGACGCCGTGATCATGTGGCTGCGCGACCTGCAGGGCGACGAGGCCGGCGACCGCCTCGACCGCCTCGCCCGCGAGCTCGGCCACCCGGTCGACGGCCCACTCGAGCTCGACCCGGCGTCGGGTGAGGCCGCCTCGTGAGCGCCCCCCAGCGCGGCGACGGCGCGGGCCCGACGCCGATGTCGGCGGCCGAGGACGCCGTGCACCCCGCCGCGGTCGGCGCCTCGGTGGTGCTCGGCATCGAGACGTCGTGCGACGAGACCGCGGCGGCGGTGGTGATCGACGGCGCGATCGTGCGGTCGTCGGTGGTGAGCAGCCAGGTCGACCTGCACGCCCGCTACGGCGGGGTGGTGCCCGAGATCGCCAGCCGGGCCCACCTCGAGCTCCTCTTGCCGGTGGTCGCCGAGGCCATGATCGAGGCGGGGGTCGAGGGGCCCGACCTCGACGCCGTCGCCGCCACGGTCGGCCCTGGCCTGATCGGGGCCCTGCTCGTCGGCGTCAGCACCGCCAAGGCCCTCGCGCTGGTGTGGGACGTGCCCTTCGTCGGCGTCAACCACCTCGAGGCCCACCTGTGGGCGGTCTCGCTCGAGGAGCCCGATCTCGAGCTGCCCGCCATCGTGGTGATGGTGTCGGGCGGCCACACGCTGCTCGTGCACTGGGAGGCCCCGGGGCGCTACCGCCTGCTCGGTCGCACCGTCGACGACGCCGCGGGCGAGGCGTTCGACAAGGTGGCCCGCTTCCTCGGGCTCGGCTACCCGGGCGGTCCCGAGATCGACCGGCTCGCGCTCTCCGGCGACCCTGCGGCGCTCACCCTGCCCCGACCGATGCTCGACGTCGGCTACGACTTCTCCTTCTCGGGCCTGAAGACAGCCGTCGTGAACCTGGTGCGCTCCCAACCCGAGGTGGCCACCGCCGACGTGGCTGCCGCGTTCCAGGCGGCGGTCGTCGACGTGCTCGTCACCAAGGCCCGTCGGGCCGCCGCGGCCACCGGAGCCCGGTCGCTGTGCCTCGCCGGCGGGGTGGCGGCCAACTCCGAGCTGCGCGAGCGGCTCCTCGAGGCGGCGGTCGACGACGGGTTGCAGGCGTTCCTGCCGAGCCGTGCCATGTGCACCGACAACGCCGCCATGGTCGCCGCCGCTGGTTGGCACCGCCTGCGGGCCGCGGGGCCCACGCCCCTCGACGCCGGCGCCGAGCCCAACCTCGGCCTCCCCGTCGTCGGCTGAGCGGGCTCCCCGCCCCCGAGGTCCCGGGCCCGGGGTCCGACGTCGCGTTGGCACCTTGCGGTCGAGAGTGCCAACGCTCTATCGTTGGCACTCGACAGGTGAGACTGCTAATCCACACCGACTGCTCACCCCATCGCCAACGGAGGCGCGTGAATGAACCTGCAGCCCCTCGAGGACCGCATCGTCGTGAAGCCGGGCGAGTCCGAGGAGACCACCGCCAGTGGACTGGTGATCCCCGACACCGCCAAGGAGAAGCCCCAGCAGGGCGAGGTCCTGGCCGTCGGCCCCGGACGCCGTTCGGATCACACCGGTGAGATCATCCCCCTCGACGTGAAGGTCGGCGACACCGTCGTCTACTCCAAGTACGGCGGCACCGAGATCACCGTGAAGGGCGACGATCTGCTGATCCTCAACGCCCGCGACGTCCTGGCCATCCTGAAGTAGGAGCGATATGGCGAAGATCCTGAAGTTCGACGAAGAGGCGCGCCGCAGCCTCGAGGCCGGCGTGAACAAGCTGGCCGATGCGGTGAAGGTCACGCTGGGCCCGAAGGGCCGCAACGTGGTCCTCGACAAGAAGTTCGGTGCCCCCACCATCACCAACGACGGGGTCTCGATCGCTCGTGAGATCGAGCTCGAGGACCCGTTCGAGAACATGGGCGCCCAGCTGGTGAAGGAGGTGGCCACCAAGACCAACGACATCGCGGGCGACGGCACCACCACCGCTACCGTGCTGGCCCAGGCTCTCGTCAAGGAGGGCCTGCGCAACGTGGCCGCCGGGGCGAACCCCATGGGCCTCAAGCGCGGCATCGAGAAGGGCGTGGCCGCGGCCGTCGAGTCCATCAAGGACCAGGCCACCGAGATCGACGACAAGGCCGAGATCGCCCAGGTCGCCGCCATCTCCGCGGCCGACCCGGCCATCGGCGAGGTCATCGCCGACGCCATCGACAAGGTCGGCAAGGACGGTGTGGTCACCGTCGAGGAGAGCCAGACGTTCGGCATGGACCTCGAGTTCGTCGAGGGCATGCAGTTCGACAAGGGCTACCTGTCGCCGTACTTCGTCACCGACCCCGAGCGCCAGGAAGCGATCCTCGAGGATCCCTACATCCTGTACTACGCCGGGAAGATCTCCTCGGTGCAGGACATGCTCCCGGTGCTCGAGAAGGTGATGCAGTCGGGCAAGCCGCTGCTCATCGTCTCCGAGGACGTCGAGGGCGAGGCCCTCGCCACCCTGGTGGTCAACAAGATCCGGGGCACGTTCTCGTCGGTGGCCGTCAAGGCCCCCGGGTTCGGCGAGCGTCGCAAGGCGATGCTGCAGGACATGGCCATCCTCACCGGTGGCCAGGTCATCTCCGAGGAGGTCGGTCTCAAGCTCGACGGGGTCACCCTCGACCTGCTCGGCCGGGCCCGCAAGATCGTCATCACCAAGGACGACACCACCATCGTGGAGGGTGCCGGCACCGAGGACGACGTGAAGGGCCGCGTGGCCCAGATCCGTCGTGAGATCGACGACACCGACTCCGACTGGGACCGCGAGAAGCTCCAGGAGCGCCTCGCCAAGCTGGCCGGCGGCGTCGCCGTCGTCAAGGTCGGCGCGGCCACCGAGGTGGAGCTCAAGGAGAAGAAGCACCGCAACGAGGACGCCCTGTCGGCCACACGTGCGGCCATCGAGGAGGGCGTCGTCGCCGGTGGCGGCACCGCCCTGCTGCGGGCCCGCGCCGCGGTCGCCACCGCGCTCGAGTCGCTCGTGGGCGACGAGGCCACCGGCGCCAAGGCCGTCCACCGGGCGCTCGAGGCGCCGGCCCGGCTCATCGCCGACAACGCCGGCCTCGAGGGTGCGGTCATCGTGCAGCGGGTCGAGGCCGAGACCGGCTCGATCGGCTTCAACGCCGCCACCGGTGAGTTCACCGACCTCATCAAGGACGGCGTGATCGACCCGGCCAAGGTCACCCGGGCGGCACTGCAGAACGCGGCGTCGATCGCGGCCCTGCTGCTCACCACCGAGGCGCTCGTGGCCGACAAGCCCGAGGAGGGCCCGGCGGGCGGCGGCATGCCCGACATGGGCGGCATGGGTGGCATGGGCGGGATGATGTAGCCACCCTCCACCCGGAGGTAGCGATGCGGCCGGCCCCTCGGGGCCGGCCGCTCCGCGTCCCGACCCCCCCGAACCGGCGAATCCAGGGTGCGCCCGGCGCACCGACGATTCGCCAGTTCGCA
>DATHSN010000273.1:0-10709 GCA_035464115.1 Acidimicrobiales bacterium
GTGCCTGGTCATCAACGCCACCCGCCCCCGCGAGTTCCCCGGCGGCACCTTCGGGCTGCCGTGCGCGCTCATCATCAAGCGCTTCACCGAGGGCGAGCGCCACGACAAGGCCGCGCTCAACGCCGTGCTGCGCGAGCACGGCGTCGCCACGTGAGCCCCCCGACGTGACCGATCTGCTCGACCTCACCGCCCGCCTGGTCGACATCGCCTCGCCCAGCTTCGCCGAGGGGCCGATCGTCGACCTGCTCGAGGCCGAGCTGCGGGCCGCCCCCTGGCTCACCGTCGACCGCGTCGGCGACAACCTGGTGGCCCGCACGTCGCTCGGGCGCGCCACCCGTCTCGTCGTCGCCGGCCACACCGACACGGTGCCGGCCAACGGCAACGAGCGGGCCCGCGTCGAGGGCGACGTGCTGTGGGGCGTCGGGTCCACCGACATGAAGGGCGGCATCGCCGTCATGGTCGACCTCGCCCGCACCGTCTCGGACCCCGTGGTCGACGTCACGTGGGTGTTCTACGCCCGCGAAGAGGTCGCCGCGGTCCACAACGGCCTGGCCGAGCTGGTCGCCCAGCGCCCCGACCTGCTGGCCGGCGACGTCGCCCTGCTCGGCGAGCCGACGTCGGGCGCCATCGAGGCCGGGTGCCAGGGCACGCTGCGCCTGCGGGTCACCCTCGCTGGTCGGCGGGCGCACACGGCGCGGGCGTGGATGGGCGTCAACGCCATCCACCGCCTCGGCGGCCTGCTCGCCGCCCTGGCCCTCTACGAGCCCCGCCGCCCGGTCATCTCGGGATGCGAGTTCCACGAGGGGCTCCAGGCGGTGGCGGTCGAGGGCGGCGTGGCCGGCAACGTCGTGCCCGACGAAGCCGTGCTCACCATCAACCACCGCTTCGCCCCCGACCGCACCATCGCCGAGGCCGAGGCCCACGTCCGCGAGGTGCTCGCGCCGTTGCTCGGCGCCGACGACATCGTCGAGCTCGTCGATGCCGCCCCGGCCGCTGCGCCCGCCACCGACCACCCGCTGGTGGCCGAGCTCATCGGCCGCCACGGCCTCGAGGTCCGCGCCAAGCTCGGCTGGACCGACGTGGCCCGCTTCGCCGAGCTCGGCATCCCCGCCGCCAACTTCGGTCCGGGCGACGCCACCATCGCCCACGCCCCCGACGAGCGGCTCCACCGCGCCGACCTCGACCGGGTCCACGCCGCGCTGCACGACCTGCTCACCCGCTCGGCCTGACCGGCCGGGGGCAGAGGTCCGGGGTGCCTCCGGCCCGGCCGTGAGGGGCGGGCGACGCCGGGCCACCGAGTGGTCGTGCTGACCCCTGGCGCGGTCAGCGGCCGAGGCGCTCCTGCAGCGCGCTGTCCTTGGCCCGAGCGGTGTCGGCCAGGGCCGCCTGGAACCTCACCATGGCCGCGCGCAGGTCGGGATCAGAGGCGGCCAGGATCCGCACCGCGAGCAACCCGGCGTTGCGGGCGCCGCCGACGGCCACGGTGGCCACCGGGACCCCGGCCGGCATCTGCACGATCGACAGCAGCGAGTCGAGCCCGTCGAGGTGGGCGAGCGGCACCGGCACGCCGATGACCGGCAGGGGCGTGACCGAGGCCAGCATCCCGGGCAGGTGGGCGGCGCCGCCCGCCCCGGCGATGATGACCCGCAGGCCCCGATCGGCCGCCGCGTGGCCGTAGGCCAGCATGTCGTCGGGGGTGCGGTGGGCCGAGACCACCCGCACCTCGTGGGTCACGCCGAGCTCGGCGAGGGCGACCGCCGCCGGCTCCATGGTGGGCCAGTCGGAGTCGCTGCCCATCACCACGCCGACGACCGGTGCGGTGCTCATCGCGCCGAGCCCTCGCCGTCGGTGCTCGCCGGTGCGCCCGGCACCGGATCGCCGAGGGCAGCCACCGCGGCCGCAGCCCGGCGCCGCGCGGACGGGAGGTCGTCGCCGATGACGGTCACGTGGCCGACCTTACGCCCGGGCCGGGCGTCCTTCCCGTAGAGGTGCACCGAGGCGCCGCGGACGGCCAGCGCCGCGGCCAGACCGGCGAGCGGGTCGCGGCCGTCGGCGGCGCCGAGCACGTTGGCGCACACCGCGACCGGTGCGACCATCGCCGGGTCGCCGAGGGGGAGGTCGGCGACGGCCCGCAGGTGGTTGGCGAACTGCGACGTCACCGCGCCCTCGATGCTCCAGTGCCCCGAGTTGTGGGGTCGGGTGGCGACCTCGTTCACCAGCACCCGCCGGCCGTCCCAGAACAGCTCGACGGCCAGGACGCCGACCGCGCCGACGACGTCGGCCACCTCCCGGGCCACCGCGTCGGCCTCGTCGAGCACCGCGGGGTCGAGCGGTGCGGGGGCCAGCACCTCGCGGCAGATGCCGTCGACCTGCACCGTCTCGACCGCGGGGTACACGACCCGGTCGCCGCCCGGGCGGGTGACGACCACCACGGCGAGCTCGGTGCGGAGGTCGATGCGCTCCTCGACCACCGCCTCGGTGCCGCCCGCCGCGAGCTGGGCGACCACCTCGGCGGCGGCGTCGGGACCGGCGACCATCCACACGCCCCGGCCGTCGTAGCCGCCGCGCGCCGACTTGATCACCAGCGGCCACCCGAGGTCGTCGCCGACGCGGGCCAGGCCGTCGGTGTCGGCGACGACGACGTGGCGGGGGAGCGGGAGGCCGGCTGCGGCCAACCGGCGGCGCTGGTGGGCCTTGTCGGTGGCGTGCGCCAGCGCCGCGGCCGACGGGCGGGCCGTGGTCCCCGCGGCCTCGAGGCGGGCCAGGGCGTCGAGGTCGACCAGCTCGTGGTCGAAGGTCACCACGTCGCAGATCGCGGCGAAGCGGGCGAGGTCGGGTCCCGAGCCGGGGTCGCCGATCTCGACGCGCGGGCTGACCTGCGCGGCGCCGTCGTCGGGCCGGGCGGCGAGCAGCCGCAGGTCGAGGTCGAGGGCGATGGCGGCCTGGTGGGTCATGCGGGCCAGCTGCCCGGCGCCCACCATGCCGATCACGAGCGGTGCGTCCACGCCCGCAGGTTGGCACAGCCCCGCCCGGTGCCGGGCCGCTCGGCGGCGGGGGCCAGCCCGTAGACTGCCCCGGGCTCGCCACCTCACCCCCCGAGGAGTCCCCCCATGGTGATCGAGATCGGCCAGGACGCCCCCGACTTCGAGCTCAAGGACCACCGGGGCGAGGTGGTCGCGCTGTCGGGCTTCCGCCACGAGCGCGCGGTGGCGGTGGTGTTCTTCCCGTTCGCGTTCTCATCGGTGTGCGAAGGCGAGCTGTGCGCGCTGCGCGACGACCACGCCGAGCTGGCGGAGGCCGGGGTGCAGGTGCTGGCCATCTCGTGCGACAGCCGCTTCGCCCAGGCCCGGTGGGCCGAGGAGAAGGGCTACCCGTTCCCGGTGCTGTCGGACTTCTGGCCCCACGGCGAGGTCGCCAAGTCGTTCGGGGTGTTCAACGAGGCGCTCGGGTGCGCCAACCGGGTGACGTTCGTCATCGACCAGGACGGCGTGGTGGTCGACCAGTTCGAGTCGGCGAGCCTCGGTGAGGCCCGCGAGCCGGGCCGCTACGCGGCGGCCATCGCCACGTTGGCGGCCGCCGGGTAGGTCCCGGCCGCCCGGGAGGTCACAGGCGCCGCAGGACGGTGACCACCCGGCCGTAGACCCGGACCTCGTCGGCGGGGAACACCATGGGCTCGAGCGCGGCGTTGGCCGGTTCGAGCACGATCGTGTCGCCCCGGCGCTGGTAGGTCTTCACCGTGGCCTCCTCGCCGGGGATGCCGGCCACCACGACCTCGCCGGGCTCGGCGTGCTCCTGGGCGCGGGCGCCCACCCGGTCGCCCGCGAGGATGCCGGCCTCGATCATCGAGTCGCCCCGGACCCGCAGCATGAACAGCTCGCCGTCGCCGGTGAGGTCGGCGGGGACGGGGACGATCTCTTCGACGTTCTCGGTGGCGATGACGTCGGTGCCGGCCGCCACGTCGCCGACCAGCGGCACGTGGCGCACCGGGCGCCGCTCGACGGTGGCGCCCGACGACGCATCGAAGCGCACCTCGATGGCGCGGGGCTTGGTCGGGTCGCGCCGCAGGTAGCCGAGGCGCTGCAGCGTGGCCAGGTGCGAGTGCACCGTGGACGGCGACGTGAGGCCGACGGCGAGGCCGATCTCGCGGACCGATGGCGGGTACCCGTGCTCGCGGAGGTGCGCGTCGATCACCTCGAGAACCTGGCGTTGGCGGGCGGTGAGCGCCGTGTCGGTCATCGTGCCCCCTGGGGTCGAACAGGTGTACGTCGTCACGGTACCACCGGGGCCACCGGCTGACAAACACCTGTTCGATCTGGGGCTTGACTCGAACGGGCGTTCGTGGTTCGGTGGTGTCCGAACACCCGTTCGTGCCACGGCCCACCCGTCGCCGGTCCGACGGGTCCACCGCCGCTCAGTGTCACACCCCCCGGGGAGGATGCACCCATGGTCGCCATCACCACCGCCGTCCACCCGCCCCGGGCCCCCCGCGCCGACTGCGCCCACCGCCCCCGCACTGCCGGTCGGCCCGCCGGGCGGGGCGGGGCCCCCTCCCCGGCGCGGTTCGCGCTGCGGCGGGCGGTGGCGGTGCTGGTGGCGCTCGTGGTCGTGCTCGGCGTCGCCGTGGGCACCGCGGCGGTCGGCCGGGTGCTCGACGGCCACCGCGGCATCCCCGCGGTGGTGGTCATCGACTGACCGCACCTCTCGCAGGGCCACCGTCCTGCGGGCGGCCCGAAGATGCGCTCCCAGGCGTCGCCGATCGACGCTCGCGAGGACAGGTTGCGGGGGTGGGTGAGGCGGGGCAGGCCTCGGGGTCGGATGGCTGCCGAGGGCGAGCGGGGGCGCTCGGAGCCCCACCGCTGCGGGGCGGTAGCCTCGGGCGATGCGGTGTCCGGGGTGTGGGAGCGTCGACGACAAGGTCGTCGACTCGCGCCAGTCCGACGACGGCGCCACGATCCGTCGGCGGCGCCAGTGCCTCACCTGCGCCCGCCGCTTCACCACGTTCGAGCGCCTCGAAGAGGTGCCGTTGGTGGTGGTGAAGCGCTCCGGTGACCGGGTGCCGTTCGACCTCGCCAAGGTGGTGGGGGGCGTGCGAGCGGCGTCGAAGTACCGGCCCATCACCGACGACCAGGTCGATCAGCTCGCCACCCAGGTCGAGGAGGCGGTGCGCCTCGACGGGCCCGAGGTGTCCACCACCACCATCGGCCTGGCCGTGCTCGAGCACCTCCGCGAGCTCGACTCGGTCACCTACCTGCGCTTCGCCAGCGTCTACAAGGGGTTCGACGACCCGGCCGACTTCGAGCGCGAGGCGGTGGCGCTCACCAAGGCCACCGAGCCCAAGCGCCATTGAGCGCGCGTCGTCGGCGCCCCGGCCCGGCCCCTCAGCGGTCGCGGACGTAGCGCAGCAGCAGGGTGCCGTCGTCGTCGGCGACGGCCCGGTCGAGTCGCATGCGGTCGAGCCGGCCGGGCCCCGGTGCGGTCACCACCCGGCTGCTCGCCCCACCGACCAACGTGGGTGACACGGTGAGGCACAGCTCGTCGATCAGGTCGGCCGCCGCCAGCACCCCGTTCAGGGTGGGGCCGCCCTCGACGAGCACCACCCGGGCGCCCCGGGCACCCAGCTCGCGCAGCGCCGCCCCCAGGTCGACGCGCCCGTCACCCGCCTCCACCAGCTCGGCCACCGCGGCGGCCTCGACGCGACGAGCGGCGGGGACCGCGGCACCCACCAGCAGGTAGGGCGGGGCGTCGGGGTCGGGCTCGGCGAACAGCGGGAGGGTCAGGTCGATCTCGGCGCGGCTCGACACCACGGCGAGCCGCGCCGCCGGCGCCTGGCCCCGGCGGAGGCGGGCGGCGCGCTGGTGCTCGGTGGGTCGGTGGGGGCGGTAGCGCTCGGCGGTGACCGTGGCCGATCCGGCCACGATGACGTCGGCCACGGCTCGCACCGCCGAGAACGCGGCGCGGTCGGCGGGTCCCCCGAGCGGCCCCGACACACCGTCGACCTCGATGGCCCCGTCGGCGCTGGCGATCATGTTGAGCATCACCCAGGGCCGGTCGGGCGGTGCGGGCCGGGCCTCGGCCGCCACCAGGTCGTCGAGGTCGACCGCGGTGCCGGTCACGCCCTCGGGCAGGTGGGACGGGGGGAGATCGAGTCGGCGCAGCACGAGCCGACCGTACCGAGCGCCGAGTGGCCCGCGGTGGGTGCGGCGCGGTCAGAATGGGCGCTCGCGTCCGAGGGGGAACCGATGACCGTCACCGAGCCACGCCGTCGCACCGACGCCGAGCCCGCCACCGAGCGCCGCACGGCGATCCGGACCTGTCCGTTGTGCGAGGCGGTGTGCGGCCTCGAGCTCACCCTCGAGGGTGACCGGGTGGTGCGGGTCCGCGGCGATCGCGACGACGTGTTCAGTCGGGGCTACCTGTGCCCCAAGGGCACCACCATCGGCGCCCTGCACGACGATCCCGACCGGGTCCGCCGCCCGCTGGTGAAGCGCGACGGCGCGTTCGTCGAGGTGTCCTGGGCGGAGGCCTGGCGGGCGGTGGCCGAGGGCCTCGGGGGTGTGGTCGAGCGCCACGGGCGCGAGGCGCTCGCCTACTACGCCGGCAACCCCAACGCCCACAACCTCGGCGCGCTGCTCTACGGCCGGGTGCTCGGCCGGGGCATCGGCTCGCCCAACGTGTTCTCGGCGAGCACCGTCGACCAGCGCCCCAAGGAGATCTCGGCCGGGCTCATGTTCGGCCACCCGCTCACGCTGCCGGTGCCCGACGTCGACCGCACCGACCTCCTGATCGTGCTCGGCGCCAACCCCTACGCCAGCAACGGCAGCCTGGCCACCGCGCCCGACTGGCCCGGACGGCTCGAGGCGCTGCAGGCCCGGGGCGGCCGCCTCGTCGTGATCGACCCGCGTCGCACCCGCACCGCCGAGCAGGCCGACGAGCACGTGGCGATCATCCCGGGCACCGACGCGCTGCTGCTCGCGGCCATGGTCCACGTGCTGGCCGCCGACGACCTCGTCGACCTGGGTCACCTCGCCGACGCCACCGTCGGGGTCGACGAGGTGCTCGCGGCGGTGGCCCCGTTCTCGCCCGAGGCGGTGGCCGAGGCCTGTGGCATCGACGCGGCCACGATCCGCCGGCTCACCCACGAGCTGGCCGCCGCCGAGTCGGCCGCCGTCTACGGCCGCATCGGCACGTGCGTCGTCGAGTTCGGCACCACGACGAGCTGGCTGGTCGACGTGGTGAACGCGCTGTCGGGCAACCTCGACCGCCCGGGTGGCGCCATGTTCACCACCGCGGCGGTGGGCGCCGCCAACACCCGGGGCGCGCCCCGCGTCGGCCGCGGCATCCGTCTGCACCGCCGCCACAGCCGGGTGCGGGGCCTGCCCGAGACGCTCGGCGAGCTGCCGGTGGCCGTGCTGGCCGAGGAGATCGACACGCCCGGCGAGGGCCAGATCCGCGCCCTCGTCACCGCCGCCGGCAACCCGGTGCTGTCGACGCCGAACAGCGCCCGGCTCGATGCCGCGCTGGCGTCGCTCGAGTTCATGGTCAGCGTCGACATCTACGTCAACGAGACCACCCGCCACGCCGACGTGATCCTGCCCGCGCCCTCGGCGCTGCAGAAGGCGCACTACGACATCCCGTTCTTCCAGCTGGCCCTGCGCAACGTGGCCAACTGGTCGCCCGCGGTCCTGCCTCTCGACGACGACCAGCTCGACGAGTGGGAGGTCCTCGTCACCCTGGGCCGCATCGCGGCGGGCGACGCCCCCGATGCCATCGACGTCGCGGCGGTCGACGACGCCGTCGCCCACGCCCTGGCCGCGTCGATCACCGGCGACGACACCTCTCCGCTCGCGGGGCGCGATCCGAGCGAGCTGCTCGACGCCGTCGCTCCCCGCCGGGGCCCGGCCCGGCTGGTCGACCTGCAGCTGCGCAGCGGGCCCCACGGCGACCACTTCGGGCTGCGCCCCGACGGCCTGAGCCTCGACGTGCTCGAGGCCAACCCCCACGGGGTCGACCTCGGGCCGCTCGAGCCCCGCCTCCCCGACGCGCTGCGGACCCCGTCGGGGATGATCGAGCTGGCACCCGACATCCTGGTCGCCGACCTCGACCGCTTGGCGGCCGACCTCGAGCGGCGGCGGACCGACCCCGACGACCGCCTGGTGCTCGTCGGTCGGCGCGACCTGCGCTCGAACAACTCGTGGATGCACAACGTCACCGTGCTGGTGAAGGGGCGGCCGCGCTGCACGCTGCACGTCCACCCCGACGACGCCGAGCGGCTGGGGCTGGTCGGCGGTGGGTCGGCGCGGATCACGTCGCGCGTGGGCGAGGTGGTGGCGCCGGTGGAGGTCACCGACGCCATCCGTCCCGGCGTGGTGAGCCTGCCCCACGGGTGGGGTCACGACCTGCCCGGCGTGCGCCTCGGCGTGGCCGCCGAGCACGCCGGGGTCAACAGCAACGTGCTCGCCGACGACGAGGCCATCGACCCGATCTCGGGCAACGCGGTGCTCAACGGCATCCCCGTGACGGTCGCGTCCGCTTGAGGGTCGCCCCCGACCGTTCCGGCGAACCGACGGTGCGCCGGGCGCACCGTCGGTTCGCCGGTTCGCGCGCACAGCTCCGGGAATACCCACCCCGGCGAAGTGGTTCAGACTGTCACCTAATAAGTTCAAGTTTGAATCATATGGAGGGTTCCCCATGTCCGACACCACCGCCACCACCACCCGCAGCTTCGAGGGCCTCACCATCCCGGCCCCGGGCACCTTCGCCATCGACACCTCGCACTCGTCGGTCGAGTTCGTCGCCCGCCACCTCATGGTCTCCAAGGTCCGGGGTCGCTTCGACTCGTTCGCGGGCACCATCACCGTCGCCGACGATCCGCTCGCCTCGAGCGTCGAGGTCAGCATCGACGTGGCCTCGGTGAACACCGGCGAGGAGGGCCGTGACCAGCACCTGCGCAGCGGCGACTTCTTCGAGGCCGAGCAGCACCCGACCCTCACCTTCCGCTCCACCGCGGTGCGCCACGTCGGCGGCAACGAGTTCGCGGTCGACGGCGAGCTCGCCATCAAGGGCGTGCAGCGCCCGATCACCCTGCCCGCCACCCTGGAGGGCGTCGCCGGCGACCCGTGGGGGGGCCAGCGGGTGGCCGTCGAGTCGACGATCGAGATCGACCGCGAGGAGTTCGGCCTCACCTGGAACCAGGCGCTCGAGACCGGCGGGGTGCTCGTCGGCAAGAAGGTCAAGATCGAGCTGGCCGTGCAGGCCGTCCGCCAGGGCTGATCGGCACCGGCCGCGGTGCGGCCGTCGGCCCCTCGGGGTCGGCGGCGGCACCGCGCTCAGCCCGGGGCGCCGGTCCCCTCGGCTCGGGCCAGCACCCGGTCGAGCTCCTCGCGCTGGAGCGGATCGATCCGGCCGAGCAGACCGGCGTAGAACCGCAGGCCGCGCGGTGACCCGACCACGTGCACCGGGATGCGCTCGTCGAGCTCGACGCCGTAGCCCGTGGGGATCCGCACCGACTCGACCCCGGCGGCCACCAGGTCGTCCCACTCGGCGGGCAGCTCGCCACCGTTGAGCGCGTAGAGCTCGGCGTCGACGAAGAACGTGAACTCGGCCATGGCGGCACCGTAGGAAGGCGGCGACCGGGTGACCCAACCGGGCCCGTAAGCGCGGGTGGGGGAGCGGGGTCAGGACCGGTGTGGCGCCGCACGCGTCGCACCACCGACCCGTCGACCGAGGAGGACCCGTGTCCTGCGCTCCCGCACCGTCCCTCGCCCCCCACCGTGCGCCGTGACCGCGGTGAGACGGTGGCAGGACCCCGCGCGGCGTGGAAGCATGGCGCCCTGCCGGTCGTCGGTGGGCCCGTACGCCCACGGCCGCTGAGAGGGGACCCGTCATGTCCAGCGCACCTCCTCCTCCGCCCGCACGACCGGGCGCGGCGCGCGACGCCGAGCTGGTGGCCGCGATCCAGGCTGGCGACGCCGCCGCGTTCGCCGAGCTCTACGAGCGCTGGGTCGACCGCGTCCACGACGTGGTGCACCGCATCTGTTGGGACCCCGACGTCACCGCCGACGTGGTCCAGGACGTCTTCATCCGGGCCTGGAAGGGCGTCGGCCGACTCGAGGATCCCCACGCGTTCGGGGGCTGGCTGCTGCGGATCGGGCGCAACGTGGCGCTCAACAGCCGCCGCGGTGCCGGTCGGGTCGTGCTCACCGGGGAGCCCGAGGTGCGCACCCGGGTCGAGGATGCCGCTCCGTCGTGGTCCGACCCGCACGCGGCGGTGGCCGACGGTGAGATCGCCGAGCTGCTCTGGGACGCCGCCGCCGCCCTCGGCGAGCGTGACGCCCAGGTGCTCGACCTGCACCTGCGCCACGGCCTCGCGCCCGCCGAGCTGGCCGAGGAGCTGGGCATCAACCGCAACGCCGCCAACCAGGCGCTGCACCGCATGAAGCAGCGCCTCGGCGCGGCCGTGCGCGCCCGGGTGCTGTGGCGGGGCGGCGAGCCGCGGTGCGCCGAGCTGGCCCGGGCCCTGGCCGCGGCCGGGGTCACCCGGTTCGAGGCCGACGCGGTGCCGGTCATCAACCGCCACGTCACCACCTGTGACGACTGCGACGAGCGCCAGCGGCTCTCGGTGCAGCCCGCCGCCATGTTCTCGGCCATCCCGGTGCTCGCCGCGCCGCTCGCGCTGCGCACGCGCGTCGCCGCGGCGCTCACCGACGCTG